>JBBIVT010000132.1:0-10753 GCA_037439565.1 Acidobacteriota bacterium
TGGCCGCCGCGCCGTTGCTGACCCTGATTCCCATGCTGCTGTTCCGCCGCCGCGATTGGGCCGCGTACCTCGCCTGCCTGGCCGGCGTACTGAGCCATCTCCTGCTCGACTGGACCAATATCTACGGCATCCGCCTGCTGCTGCCGTTTTCGTCGAAATGGCTCCATCTGGACATCACCGACGTGGTGGATCCGTGGATTTTGCTTATGCTTCTGCTGGCCGTCTGCGCGCCCGCGCTCGCCGGCCTCGTCAGTTCGGAGATCGGCGCGAAGAAAGGCTCCGGCGCGAAGATCGGCTGGGCCTGGGCCGCGCTGGTGTTTTTACTGATGTATGAAGGCGGCCGCGTCGCGGCGCATGAGCGCGCGCTCTCGATGCTCAACGCGAGGCTCTGGAACGGCAAGCCCGCTCTCCGCATCTCCGCAATGCCCAACCGATGGTCCCCTCTCTCCTGGCGAGGCGTCATCGAAGGCGACGGCTACGCGATTGACGCCAGCGTGGATCTCCCCAGCGACGTTGACTCCGGCCGCATCGAGTATTCCAACCCGCCCGATCCCGCAGCCCTCAAGACGCGCCCGTTCGAAGTCTTCGCCCGCTTCAACCAGGCCCCGTTCTGGAAGTCCGAAAAGCTCCCCGATGGAACCACTGAAGTCCGCCTGATCGACCTCCGCTTCGGAACGCCCGATGCACCCGGCTTCATGGCCACCGCCATGGCCGACGAATCCGGCCGCGTCACCGAGTCGCACTTCGGCTTCGGCATGCCCAGCGGCCGGTAGACTCGATCTTCCCAGGACTCAGCCACATCGCGCTTTCATCCGCAAGCGAACCGCAAACCCTCGCCTACGTTATAGGCAAGGAGTTCGGTGCTCTGCCAGCGGAGAGCCGAATCGACCAGGAGGAGCTGCCTAGGCTACGGCTCCGAGGGTCTGCGCGCGTTGGACGTCACGCCGGACGTTAACCGGCCCCTCGCCGTTGCGGGCTAAAGAAACGGATTTCGCGCCAGGCGAAACAAAAACTGGCTAAAGGGCCGGCCCGATAAATCGTTCTTTGAAAACTCGATCAGATTTTTCTGCGCAAGTCCGATTCGGAGCGGATTCAGCAAGGGCTTGAAGTCCGCGTCGCCGGAATCGTTGAGAAAATCCCCCGCCTGCCGCCACCTACTTCATAGGTAACGACAGCGCCCAGACGATGAAAGTAGTCATGGTGGACGATTCTCCCGCCGACCGTAGGCTTTGCCAGATTCTTCTGCGCGAAGTCTACGGTCCGGACCTCGAGTTTTTCGAGGCGGGCGGAGCCGCGCAAGGCCTGGAAACCTGCCGCCGCGAATCGCCGGACTGCGTTCTGCTGGACTTCAAATTGCCGGACATGACGGGCCTCGAATTTCTCACTCGCCTGTCTCCGCCAACCGCCGCCGGAGTTCCCGGCACGGCCGTGGTGATGCTCACCGGACTGGCCAGCGAACAGGTGGCCGTCGAGGCCATGAAAGCCGGCGCCCAGGATTATCTGGTGAAGGATCGCATCTCCGCCGAATCGTTGAGTCTGGCGGTGCGCAAAGCCACCGAAAAAGTCAGCCTGATTCGCGCTCTCAAGGGCGAACGGGACCTCCTCGCGCAGTCCCTGGCGGAAAAGGAAATCCTGATTCAGGAAGTGCACCACCGCGTGAAGAACAATCTGGCGGTCATCGCCAGCCTGCTGCGGCTGCAAGCCTCCACCATGGCAGACGAGCGTCTGGCCGCGGCCCTGCGGGAAAGCCAGCATCGCGTGGAATCGATGGCCCTGATCCATGAGCAGCTTTACTCCAATGGAAATCTGCGCCAGGTGGACCTGGCCTGCCACGCCGCCCTTCTAGCCAGCAATCTCTTCCATTCCTACGGCGTCGATCCCGCGCGCATCGCCTGCGACGTGGCCGTGGAGCCTTTGCTGCTCGGCGTAGATCAGGCGATTCCGGCCGGATTGATCCTCAACGAGCTGATTTCTAATGCCCTAAAGCATGCCTTCCCACAGGGGCGGACCGGCGTGGTGACCATCGAAGGCAATCGCGAGAATGGCCGCATCCGGTTGGCCGTGCGAGACAATGGCGCCGGCGTTTCTCCGGGTGTCGACCTGGTGCGTCCCCACTCGCTGGGCATGCAGATTATTCAAATTTTGACGAGGCAGTTGAAGGGAACCTTCGAGGTGTCCTGCGGACGCCCGGCAACGTTCCAGATTTCTTTTCCGGAGGGAGAACATGGAGAACAAAAACTGCAAAGTGCTGGTGGTGGAAGATGAAGGGCTGATCGCGCATGACATCTCGGCGCGCTTGGAAGCCCTGGGCCACCATGTGGTCGGCGCGGTGGGCACGGCCGCCGAGGCGCTCGAAAAGGCCCCCGGGGCGGACCTGGTATTGATGGACATCCGCATCGACGGGCCGGAGGACGGCATCCAGGCCGCCGAGCGCATCCGGGAGCGCTACCATCTGCCGGTGGTCTTCCTGACGGCGCACGCCGACCGTCACACGCTCGACCGCGCCAAGAAGACCGGCGCGTTCGGATACCTCGTCAAGCCGATTGCCCACGCGTCGTTGAACACCGCCATCGAGATCGCGCTCTACAAACATCGCGCGGAGCGGCAACTGGAGGAACGCGAAGCCCTGCTGCGGACCACTCTCCGCTCGGTCGCGGATGCGGTGATCGTCACCGATCATCGCAGCCGCGTCCGGATGCTGAACGCCGCCGCCGAACGCCTCACCGGATGCACAAACGCCGACGCCGAGGGTCAGCCGCTGGGCCGCGTGGCGCGGCTGGTGGACGCGGAATCGGGCGAACCGGCCGAGGATCCCGTGCCGCTGGCGATTTTGCAGGACACCGGGATCCCCCTCGACGCCGGGATGCAGCTGGTCTCGCGCGCCGGCCGCCAGATGTCGGTGGAAGGATCGGCCGCGCCCGTGAAAACGTCCGGCGCGGCGATGGGCGCGGTTCTGACCTTGCGCGACGTCAGCGCGCGCCTGTGGGAGGAAAAACAGCTCCGGCAGGCCCAGAAAGTCGACGCGGCCGCCCGGCTCGCGGCGCGCGTCTCCGGGCAGTACACCACGCTGCTGGCCGGCATCCGCAACAAATCCGAACAACTTCTGCGGCAGTTCGGCGAATACTCTCCCGCGCGGCGGTCGATCGAGGAGATTCAGGAAGCGGCCGCCGCCGCCGACGCGCTGAACCGCCGCCTGACCGCGTTCGGAACCAGGCAGGCCGCCCTGCAGCCGGAGATCCTCAGCCTCAACGGGCTGCTTCGCCGCATGTCCAGGCTGATCGAATCCGTCGCCGGCGCGCGCATCGAACTGGCGATTCGCCTCACGCCGGAGCCCGCCAAAATCCGCGCCGACGCGGGCCAGTTGGAAGAGGCGATCATGAGCCTGGTGCTCCACGCCTGCGCCCGCATGCCGGATGGCGGCCGCCTGCTGATGGAAACCAGCGTGGCCGAACTTCCCCGCTCCGGCGTGGCGTCCCACTTCGTAAGCCTGAACGTCGCCCACACCGGGATGGAGCCGGACGACGACAAACTATTCGAGCCTGCCTCGCTGGGCGACGACGGCCTGGCCCTGGCAATGGTTCACGGCATTGTGACTGAGCACGGGGGCTACATCGCCGCCCGGCCCATTTCCGGAGGGTGGCGCTTTGAGATGCTGCTGCCCCGCGCCTCCGAGGCCCCGCTGGATGGCCCGGCGGAGCCGCTCCGCGTCCCGGCCGTGCTCCTGGTCGATCATCGCGAGCGCGTCCGCGCGCAACTCCACAATTTCTTCGAGGCCGAGGGCTACAACCTGCTCGAGGCCGTGGACGATGAGGAGGCCATCGCGCTCGGCGAAATGCACGAAGGGCCGCTCGATCTTCTCGTCGCCGACGCCGCGGATGCGGAGCGGGTCGGCGCGGCGCTGCTCCAGAGGCATCCCGGACTGGGGATTCTGCGAATCGTGGAGACCGCCGCCGATCTGCCCGAAGAAGGTCCCGGCGAAATCCGCCGTCCGTTCACGCAGGCGGCGCTGCTCGAAAAAGCCGCGCGTATTCTTGGGCGCGACACGATCTCCGTTACTTCTTCTTCTTCGGCTTAACCGCTGGCGCCCCGGGGTCCGGCTCGGCGAACAGGTCGCCGGACAGGCTGGAGTTGATTTTTACCGATTCGGCGAAAATCTCGTACACTTTCTCCCCGTTTCGCTCCCGCCGGATCTGGCGCGGCCACTGCACGCCGCCCACTTCGAGGTAGCGCCCGAACAGCGTCACTTCCTCGTCCTGTTCCTTGGTGACCGGGTTCTTGCGCTTATAGATCTGGCGGACCGGCAGCTTGGTGGACTGGTGGAAATGCACCTGCAACACCCGGTCCTCCGAATCGGTGATGTCGACAATGTCCACCGGCAGATTATCCACCACGTCCGACCCCTGCAGCTCGAAAATCATCCCCGGCTCATTCAGGCGCTGGCGCAAAATATAAAGCACGTTGCGCAGAGTCGTTTCCTTATAACGCTCAAAGCGGTCCGGCTCCATTTCCTTCGATCCGCGCCAACTGATCTCCCAGCCTTTATCCTCCAGGAACAGCACCGAGGTGTCTTCATCTTTTCCAAAAACTTCTTTTTCGCGCTGTCCCAGCTCGGAGCCGGATTTGTTGGGCTGAACCACCCCGTAGCGGGTGTAAATCTTCGCCACCGACAGGCCGGAAATCTCGTCGCGATAATATGAATACGCTCGGCCGGCTTCGGTGCGGTCCTCCATCGTCAGAAACGTGTTGCCCCCCAGAGCGGCGACCGCGTCGTCGATCGCTTTCCTGCCGCGACTTTCCGCCTGCCTCTGGGCCGCCTGGCCATACGCCATCGCGCCCGCCGAAAAAAGAAAAGCGCGCCGTGTCATTTCTTCGCGTCCGGTTTCCTGCTCAATTCCGCCGCGTCCAGCCCGGCGTTCAATTTGACTTCGGAAACCGTCAGATCCCCCGCCTTTTTCCCGCCCTGCTCGATCTGCGCCTTAAACGGCAGCTTCACGCCGCCCGCGTCGCGCCAGTCGGAGAACGTCTCCTTCACTTCAGACGGAGCGCCGCGCATGTCCGTTTCGCTGTAGATCTGCCGCGCGGGAAGGCCGGTGGCCGCGTCGAACTCCACCCGGACCTTCAACGATCCTTCCGTGATCTCCACCGCGTTGGCATCCACGGCGCTCACCGTGCGCCCGCTGTCGCGGCTGGAAAGCATCAGCGGAATCCACTCGCGAAAGATTTCGCCGCGAGCCTGCGCCAGCACGGGCGCGGGCATCGCCATCACGCCCTGAGGAGGCGGCAGCGCAAGCCATCCGGATTTTCCATCGCTATACGCAACAATGGTGCCCATCGGCAGAATCTGATCCTGGCGGAACGTGCCCGGCGCGATCCAGCGGTTCACCTGCTTGATCTTCATCGCCCCCATCGGCCCGCCTTGCAGGTCCATCTCCGCCGACATCACGAAGTCCTTCACCGCGGCTAGCTTATCCGCGCCGCCCATGGCCTGCTGGGCGCGTTCTAAGAGTGCTTTGCCCTTCGCCAGCGAATCCGCTCCCACTTTAGCGCCCTCGGCCTTGGGCTCCGGAATCGTCAGATCGAGCGTATTCACCTTGCCCAGCGCCGACAGAGGCTTGCCGAACTCCTTCGGATTCCCTACCGCGACGATGGCCAGGTTTTCTGGAAGGAAATGCTCCTTGGCCACCCGCAGCACGTCGGCCCGCGTCACCGCCTGAATCGCTTTCTGATACTGAAACAGGAAGTCCTTGGGATAGCCGAAGTATTCGTAGCGCATCACGCGATTCAGCGTTTTCGCCGGGCTGTCGAAAAAGAACACAAAGCTATTCAACACGCCCTCTTTCGCTTCGTTCAGTTCCCGGTCCGTCACCTCCGCAGTGCGCATCTTGTCGAGCTCGACACGAATCGCCTGAAGCGTTTCCGTGGTGGATTGCGACTTGGTGCTGCCCCCAATCCGGAACGTGCCCGGATGGTCGTAATTTGCCGCCCACTGCGCGCTGATGTCATACGCATAGCCGAGCTTTGTCCGGATCTGCGACATCAGCCGGCTGGTGAATCCCTGCCCCAGAATATTCGCGGCCACCTGCAGCGCCGCGTAATCCTTGTCGCGGAGCGTGCCGCCCAACTCGCCGATGGCGAAAAAGGTCTGTGTCACGTCGTCCTTCTCGGCAAAGTAAATTCCCGGCGCGGGCTTCATCGCGACCTCGGGGAATTTCGGCACGGGAGGCTGTTCCACCTTCCAATCGGCGAACACCGCCTCCAGCTTCTGCTTCATCTCGTCGACCTTGAAGTCGCCGTAGACCGCCAGCATCACGTTCTTCGGAAAGTAGTAGCGCTGGTAAAAGTCGATCAGATCCTGGCGGTGGATGTGATTCAGATCCTCATATTCCACCTGCCAGCCGTACGGCGTGGTTGGGCCATAGAGAATCCGCATCAGTTCGCGGTCCGGGATGCCGCCCGCCTCATCGTTGCGGCGCGCGATGGCGCTGCGCGTCTGTGTGATCGCCAGATCGAGCTTGTCTTCGCGGAACTCCGGCGCGGTCATCACGTCCTTGAACACCTTCAGCACCGTGTCCGCGTTTTCCTTGAGCGCGGAAAAACTCATGCTGGCGCTGGTTTCCTCCATGCCCGACTCCACCGACGCCGCCATATTCTCCAATTCCTCGTCGATCTGGTCACCCGTCTTCGTCTTCGTCCCGCCGGAGCGCATCACCTCCGCCATGAACTCGGAGAGCCCCTTTTTGTCGGGTGGATCGAACAGGTTTCCGCTGCGGATCAGCGCGATGCCGCGCACCAGCGGCAATTCGTGATCCTCCAAAAGGAACACCCGCATGCCGTTCGACAGCGTGACCGGAGTGGGCACGGGAATCTTCACCTGCGGCAGCGGCGGATACTTCAGGTCCTTGTACGACGGCGCCACCGCCGTCTGCGCCAGCATCACGCCGGCCGCGCTTAAAGCAAGAAGAACGCGCTTCATTTCGCGCCCCCTTCCGCCGGAGCCTGCGTATACGCCACCGTCCGCGTGCTCTCGATCAGATATTTTTGCGCCACGCGCTGCACATCGGCGGCCGTTACTTTGTCATATTCCTCAAGCTGCGTGAACAGCTTTCGCCAATCGCCGAAATTCGCTGAATAGCTGCATAACTCCGACGCCAGCCCCGAATTGCTGTCCAGCTTCCGGATCAGCGCCGCCCTCAGCTTGGTTCGGACCCGGGCGATCGCCGCATCGTCGACCTTTTCTTTTTTCACCTTCTCGATGATCGCGTACAGAGCCTTCTCGTTCTCATCAAGCGAATGGCCCTGCGTCGGGATCACGAAAAACAGGAATAGCGATGGATATTTGCCCGAAGGGAACGTATCCTGACTGCCCGCCCCCAACGCGATTTTTTTATCCCGCACCATTTCCTTGTAGATGATGCCTGTGCGGCCGTCGGAGAGCACGTCGCTCAGCACGTCGAGCGCGGCGTCATCCGGACTGTACTGCGACGGCCTTTTATACGCGATCGCCAGAAACGGCTGCGCCGCCGCGTCCACGGCCACCCGCTTTTCGCCTTCCTGCTTCGGTTCCACGGTGCGCACCAGCGGAGGCAGCGGAGCCTTGGGCAGCCGCCCGAAATATCTCTCCGCCATGCGCCGGGCCTCGGCGGGATTCACGTCGCCCGCGATGCCGATGGTGATGTTGCCCGGCGTATAGTACTTTTTGTAGAACTGCTCCGCCTCCGGCTCGCGGAAATTGTCGATGTCCGACGCCCATCCACCCGGCATCACGCGGTACGGATGCGCTTCAAATGCGGTGGCCAGCATCGCCTCCACCAGCCTCCCTTGCGGATTCGATTCCACGCGCATGCGGCGCTCTTCCCGGACTACGTCGCGCTCTTTATAGAACTCGCGAAACACCGGATGCAGGAACCTTTCCGATTCCAGATAGAACCACAGCTCGATGCGATTCTCGGGGAAACTGTAAAAATAGTTGGTCGAATCCTCGCCCGTGCCGGCGTTCATGCCGACGCCGCCATTCGACTCCACGATGCGGTCGTATTCGTTTTCCTCGACAAAACTGTCCGCGGTGGAGATGGCGTCTTTCAGTTCGGCCTCGATCGCCGCGATTTTCTTGGGATCGGAACGAAAGCCCTTGCGCTTTTCCTGGTCCAGCCGGTCGTACACCTCTTCGATATGCGCCAGGGCGGCCTTTTCCTTCGGCCAGTTCTTGCTGCCGATGGCGGCCGTGCCTTTAAACGCCATGTGCTCGAACATGTGCGCGATGCCCGTCTCGCCCGATGGATCGTCCACCGAGCCGACGTTCACATAAGTATGGAAGGAAACCACCGGCGCCTCATGGCGCTCGATAATCAGGAAGCGCATCCCATTGGGCAGCGAGAATTCCGTGACCTTCTTCTCAAAATCCTTCAACGACTGGGCACACAACATGGCTGGTAAAAGCAGCCACAGAAAACGAACCTTCATGGTTTCAGGGTAACGCGGTATCCCGATGTGACGCACGCAGGGTTTGGGACAAGCCTTTTGCCGAGGCACTCCAGGGAGGATTTTCGCGCCAAGCGAGTTTTCTCACCGAGGAATCCAGCCCCATGCGTGATCTTGGAGCTAACTCGTGTCCTCGAACGAGACTAAGGGCTTTTGCTGGGCATGCGAGAATAACTCTTTGACGCGCGAAAGAACCTATTTATTGGCCTTGGTGACCCTGCTCGGAGCAGGGCTGATGGCCTACGCTCAAACCTGGGCCTTCGCCTGGGACGAGGGCTTTCATCTGCTCGCCGCGCAGCTCATTCTAAGGGGGATGCGCCCTTACATCGACTTCTTCCACGCACAAACCCCTCTCTACGCCTACTGGAACGCCTTCTGGATGCGGATCTTCGGCGACACCTGGCGCACTGCACATGCCGTTTCCGCACTCTCCACGACGCTTGCGCTGTGGCTGGTCGGCGATTACGTGCTCGACCGTTTTCAGGGCGGCGTCTGGCGAAAGAACTGGCGCGTGCCGCTGGCCCTGGCGGCCGTGGCGATCGTTGGTGCAAACTCTCAAGTCGTCCAGTTCGCAACGATTGGCCAGGGATATGGAATCTGTTTGTTAGCCATCGTCGCCGCCTTCCGCTGCGCCGTCGCGAACGCCAAAGAGGACGCCTTCTGGTCCGCCTTCGGTGCCGGATTTTTCGCCAGCGCCGCCGCGGCGTCGTCTCTGCTGACCGCGCCCATGGGGCCGACGCTGTTCGTCTGGATGCTGCTGCCGCCCGGCGCTCGCCTGAAAAGAGCTCTCGCCTACATCGCCGGCGGCTTGATCCCCTTTCTGCCGTTGCTGCGGTTGTTCCTGATGTCGCCCAAAGTGGTCTTCTTCGGAGCCGTCAAATACCACCTGTTCTATCGCACCGTGGACTGGAGCGAGTCCGATAAGCAAAATATTGATGTTGCATCGAGTTGGCTCGAATCACCTCATGCGATGCTGATGTTTTTCCTGGGGTTGCTGGCGCTGGTGTTTCTGGCCCGCACCAATATCCCCATGGCCCTCCGCCGCGAGTTCCATTTGTGCATCTGGCTGACCGCCATGGAGAGCGCTTACCTCCTCTACGTGCGTCCGACCTTTCCGCGTTACTATCTTTTTGTTGTGCCGTTTGCAGCGATTATCTGCGTGGTTGGTTTATATTACGCGGGCACGCATATCGGCCGTCCGGACAAGCCCGGATGGGCGATGTTGATCGCCATCGGATTGATGGGTCTTGGCATCGGCCGCACGTTTTACAACGGCAAGGGCGACCTCCACTGGAGCGACCTGGTGAAGCTCGCTCAGAAGGTGGATGAAGTGACCCGCGCCGGCGGCGTCATCGATGCAGACGAGGCCGTCTATTTCCTCTCGCGCCGCCCGCCGCCTTCGGGCATGGAGTATGAGGACACGCACAAGTTGCGATTACCCAATGACTTATCGCTAACACTTCATGTATTCTCAAAAGAAGAGCTGAAGCGCCGCGTGAAGGCAGGAACCTTCGATACGGTGGCGACGTGCGAGGACGACGACAAGCAGGACAAAGACGTCGACCTTCCGGAGCTCTATAAGCAAAAAACCAGCAGTGGCGACTGTACCGTTTACTGGGATCTGGACAAAAAGCCGTAAATCTTACTCGATCAGGCCGAGTTTCTTCAGGGTATCCGCCGGTTCCGGCTCGTCGTAGTGAGGCACGGGAGCGCGCTCCCGGCCATTCTCCAGCATCACGCCGTAAGGGGGATCTCCAAAGGGAAAGGTTTTCTTCAGAAGTTGAAGATCCAGCGAGGTTTTCGCCTTGAGTCCGGTGTCCGTGAGGAAGGATTCCGCCCACTGCTGCTGCTGCGTGGGGATGCCGATCACGGCCACGTCGCTCTTCCAGGTATATTTCGACATGTGGCGGGCGGCTGCGTCGCAGTGGCCACATTGAGGGTCGTAAAAGAACAGAAATACCCGCCCATGCTGGAGCGAAAACGGCCTTCCATCCACGGTGATGGTTTCCGGCGCCTTCGTGCCGCTTTGATTGTGCGTCGCGACGCCTAGCCCGGCGACCGCGCATCCGGCGACGATGGCCAGAGTAATGGCCGGTCCGCGGAGGGTGCTGAAGGGCCTGGACCAGAAGGCCGCGATCAGCGCCGCAAGGAGCATCGCGGCATCACCCTCAAAGAAGGCCGGGCCGACCGTGCGCTTCACCCACGGGAAACAGGAGCAATCCTTGCCAATCAGGGTCTGGTAGTTCACCCCGATGTAAATCATGAAGACCACGAG
>JBBIVT010000133.1:0-4972 GCA_037439565.1 Acidobacteriota bacterium
CCTGCGCCACGGTGCTGATGCTCGATTGCAGCCACAGCATGATTCTCTACGGCGAGGACCGCTTCACGCCCGCCAAAAAAGTCGCCCTGGCGCTGGCCCATCTGATCCGTACGCAGTATCCTGGCGATTCGCTGCGCTGCGTGCTGTTTCATGATTCGGCAGAGGAGCTTCGGCTGGAGGAACTCGCCCGCGCGCAAGTCGGGCCGTATTACACGAACACGCGAGAAGGCCTGATCCTGGCGCAGCGTCTGCTTGCGCGGGAACGCAAGGATATGAAGCAGATCGTCATGATCACCGATGGCAAGCCCAGCGCCCTGACGCTCGAAAACGGGCAGATTTATAAGAACGCCTTCGGCCTGGACCCGCTGGTGATCGCCCGCACGCTGGAGGAAGTGAGCCGCTGCAAGCGCAACGGCATCATGATCAACACCTTCATGCTCGCCAGCGATTACGGCCTCGTGAATTTCGTGCAGCAGGTGACGTCGATGTGCCGCGGCAAGGCCTACTTCACCACGCCGTATACGCTGGGGCAATACCTGCTGGTGGATTACATGAACCGCAAGACGCGTACCGTGCACTAAGCCGCTCTCAGTCATTAGGAGTTCGCCTTCAGTCAATCTTCAGATCCCTTCACTACTCTTGGGACATGAAACACATCCTGACCGTGGGTTTAACCCTCACCGCCCTCGCCTTCGCGGCCGAAAAAACGCTGGCCCTCAAGGACCTCCCTCCGGCCGTCCAGAAAACCGTGCAGCAGGAAGCCAAAGGTGCGGAGATCAAGAACATCTCCAAGGAAACTGAGCACGGCGTCGCGCAGTATGAAATCGAGACCATGTTGAACGGCAAGCATCGTGATTTCGACGTCGATACCAAGGGTACGCTGCTGGTCGTCGAAGAAGAATCCACGCTGGACGCAGTGCCCGCGGCCGCCAAGGCCACCATCCTGAAGAAGGTCGCGGACGGGAAGCTCGGCATGGTGGAGACGTTCAAGCGCAACGGCGAAACCATGTATGAGGCTGCCTACACCACCAAGGCCGGCAAGAAGCACGAAGTGCTGGTCAAAGCCGACGGCACCGAGACAAAGGATTAGGTCGCTCTCAGCAGCGTTGAAATTTATAAGCCGCTGAAGTCACGACTTGTAAAACTCCCTTGAACGGCGGCGTCTTCGCCCAGGCCGGAGGGCGCCTTCCACCCGCGTCACAGCCTCATGTCAGAGCGGCCGTCCCCGCGGGGACGGCCGCCGGACGTGCCTTATTGTCCTCTAAAGCATTACAATAATGCCGAGTGTCCCTACGCGACCGGTTTGAGATCCTTGGCCCCAAAGGCGACGATCAGGCGCGCTCCTTCGAGGCGCGCGAGATCGCCACCGGCCGCCCTGTGCTCGTTCATTACCTGCCGCCGCGCAGTCCTCTGCTCGCGAAACTCGATGCGCTGCCACTTCAGGAGCGCGAGCGCGTCATTGATCGCGGGGATGAGGCGGGCGAGATCTACCTGATCACAGACCGGCTCGCTGGATACTCCGGCTTGAGCGAATGGTTGGCCAAAGAAGCGAAATCCTTGAACATGGGAGGCGCTTGGCAGGTGAAGCCTCCGGTTTCACCTGTGGGGAAGCCCCCCTCGGCGGACACGCGGTTTGTGAAGCTGTTTGACGAACCACCCATTCCCGCGCCGACGCTGGGTTCTGCTCCCGTAATCACCGACACCGGCCAGGTGACGCTGCAGATGCCGCCAAAGGCCGCGCCCGCCCCCGCTGCCCCCGCGCCCAATGTCGAGCCGGGCGAGTTCACCCGCCAGTTCGCGCCCGTCTTGCGCCCGGCCCCGCCTCCCGCGCCGGCGCCAAAAACAGAGACTGCGCCAAAAACGGAGACTGCGCCCCCGCCCCCCCGCAATGAACCAGGCGAGTTTACCAGGCTGTTTCAGTCGCCCATGCGTCCGACTCCTGCGCCAGCGCCAGCGCCCGCGCCGGCAGCCAAGCCCAATCCTGCGCCTCAAAGTGAGCCGGGAGAATTTACACGGCAGTTTGCGCCCGTGATTCGGCCCGCACCGCCTGCGAAGCCGGATCCCGCGCCCACCGCTCCAGCGCCGCCGAAGAATCCGCCGGGCGAATTTACGCGCTTATTCCAGTCGCCGTTGCGCCCGGCGCCTCAGCCACCCACGCCCGCGGCGCCATCTGCGGCCCAGCCGGGCGAATTCACCCAGATGCTGCAGGCCCATCCGTCAAGCCCGCCTCCGCCGGCATCGCATCAGGCGTCCTCGCCTCCCGCCTCTGATTCGCAGGCCGGCGAGTTCACTCGCTTCTTCGAAACTCCGATGACGTCCTCCGCGCCGTCCGCCGCGCCCCTGGCTCCGCCGGTTCCGCCCAGGACGAATTTTCAGCCCGGCAGCGCGGGGGAGTTCACCCAGGTATTTGGGAAGTTGGATATTCCGCCACCTCCGGCGGTGCTGCGGCCGGGTGCGCCTCCGGTGCCTCCGCCCGCTCCGGAGGAACTTGGGATCACGAGTCAGGCCTTTGACAAGGCTCGTCTCGCTGCGCCTCCGGCGTTTTCTGCTCCGCCGGCCGCGCCGCAACCTCCGAGAGGGCCCGGCGACTACACGCGCCAATTTTCCTCTCCCGCGCCACTGACGTTCGGACAGCCGGAAATCACCCCCCAGGTTCCGCGCGCTCCGGTGCAATTGAACATCCCGCCGGCCGCGATTCCGCCGGTGAAGAAACGAAATATCCTGCCGTTGATCCTTATTTTGAGTGCGGTGTTATTACTGGCGGCGGCGATTGTCGTTTATATTCTGACGCGCCCCCACCGCCCGTGACGAAACTTCCCCGCGAGGTGAGGGTTCCTAAATAGGAGGAAGATTTTGGTAATTTCGAGGACGTGCATGGGACGGCTATACTAAAAGTAACTCGCGCATGCGATTTTCGGTCGACGCTCACGCTATCGGTTGTCACCTGACGGGGAATGAAGTCTATGTCCGCAATCTGCTGAATGAGTTTGCGCGGCTGGACCGGTCCAACGATTTCATCGCCTACGTTTCCAAACCCGGCGCCCATCTGCAGGTGCCGAAGACGGTGCAGACCCGCCGTGTGTCGGAAAATCCCTTTCGCCGGCTTGGGTTCGACCTGCCCATGCGCCTGCGCTACGATAAGCCGGATCTGCTTCACGTGCAGTACACCGGGCCCATCGCTTGTCCCACTCCGTTGGTCGTCAGCGTCCACGATGTCAGTTACCTGGAGCATCCGCAATATTTCACCCGGTTCCGCGCCGCGCAGCTTCGCCTGACCGTCAAGCGCACGGTGGAGGCGGCCGCTCGGATCCTGACGCCCAGCGAATTTTCCCGCCGGGCGATTTTGCGCCACTACAAACTCGACGAACGGAAAGTAGTCGTGGTTCCCAACGCCGTCTCTAACGCCTTCCATCCCGTGGATCGTGAAGCCGCAGCCGAGGCGGTCGAGGAAAAATTCGGTATCCGAGGGCCGTTCGTCCTCACCGTGGGCGATCTCCAGCCGCGCAAGAATCATTTGGGCTTGCTGCGCGCCTTTGAGCACTTGATGGCCGCGCACCCGCACCTTCCTCATCACCTGGTCTTTGTGGGCAAGGAAACCTGGTATTCCAAGGTGCTGCACCGCGCGGCGGAGAAATCCAGCGTGGCCGGACGCGTGCACTTCACGAACTTCGTCGAGGATCCCGACTTGCGGCAGTTTTACGGCGCCTGCGATCTGTTCGTGTTTCCTTCATTCTACGAAGGCTTCGGGCTGCCGATTCTGGAAGCGATGGCTTGCGGACGCGCCGTGGCCTGTTCGAGCGCGACGGCCATGCCCGAGGTCGCCAACGCGGCCGGCATCCTGTTCGACCCGTATTCGGTTCCGGAAATGGCCCGCGCCATGGGAGATGTCCTGCTCGACGAGGAACTGCGCGTTCGCCTGGAGCGGCTGGGCACGCAGCGCGCCGCGTCGTTTACCTGGCAGCATGCCGCGCAAAGCACTTTGGACGTTTATTGCGAGGTTGCCGGCGTCAGCAAGGTTGTACCGGAGCTGAGCGTGCGCGCGTCGTCATCGTCATGAAGTATCTTGCCTTTCTCCTCTGTCTTCTGCCCGCTTCCGCCGAGACCCTCCGTTATTCCATCAACTGGGCCAGCGGCCTGAGCCTGGGCGAAGCGGCGGTCCGGTCCGATAGCGGTCCGGATGGTTGGAATTTCGAAGTCTCCATGGACGCCAGCATCCCCGGCTTCGCCCTGCGCGACGATGATCGAGCCTCGGCGAGCGCTGATTTGTGCTCCTTCGAGCTGGACAAGAGCCTGACGCGCGGCCCTCGCAAGTCCGAGGAAAAGATCACCTTCGACCAGCAGAATCACACCGCCACGCGCGAGACGCAGGGTGGCGGCGGCAAGACGGAGATGCAGGTGGCCGCATGCGCCAAGGATGCGCTGACGTTTCTCCAGTTTGCGCGGCGCGAATTGGCCCAAGGCAGGCTGCCTCCGCAGCAGGCGGTGATCTTCGGCGCGGCGTATCAGGTGCGATTGGAATACACCGGCGCGCAGCGGATCAAATACGGCGATCAGACGGCCGACGCAGACCGCATTGTGGCTTCCATTAAGGGGCCCGCGACCAATCTGACCGTGGAAATCTTCTTCGCCAGGGACCCCGCGCGGACGCCCCTGCTGGCGCGCATTCCGCTGGCGCTTGGCTCGTTCACGGTGGAACTCATCCGGTGAAGCGGATCGCGTTCTTTTCGCCTCTGCCGCCAGCCAAAAGCGGTATCGCGGATTACTCCGCCGTCCTGCTGGATCATCTGCAACGCTTCGCCAGCGTGGAAGCGTTCGGCGAGCGGCCCGCGCAATTCGACCCCGCCCTCTACGACGCCATCGTCTACCAACTGGGCAACAATCCCTATCATGCGTTCGTTTATGAAATGGCGATGGAACATCCCGGTATCGTGGTGCTGCACGAGGCCAATCTGCATCACCTGATCGCGGAGCT
>JBBIVT010000133.1:5072-9458 GCA_037439565.1 Acidobacteriota bacterium
TGGCCGGAGCGCGCCGCTGCCGGCCAAACGCCGCCCGAGCCGGTGGAAGTGCCCATCGAATACGTCGCCGCCTGGACGCCGGAACAGGACGGCGCGCGCGAATATCTGCAAACCCACGATTCGAGGTTCGAAAAGACGCTGGCCATGACGCCTCCGGGCGCGGCCGGGGATCGCGTGCTGGAGATGGGCGCGTACATGCAGATCACTCCGGCGCTGAAATTCAAGCTCGGCTATGGCGAGGTGCGTGGCTGCTATTACGGCCCCGCCGGCCGGACCGATCGCAAAACGGCGTCGTCGGAAACAGGCGAGACGTTCGAGTGCGACGTCGATCTGTTCAACGCCGAATCGGATCCGTTTCCTTATCCCGGCGGGCATTTCAAGACCGTGCTGTGCTGCGAGCTGCTGGAGCATCTGCCCACCGATCCGATGTTCATGATGAGTGAGATCAACCGCATCCTCCAGCCCGGCGGTTTTCTGGTCCTCACCACCCCGAACATCGCGTCGCTGCGATCCATCGCGGCGGTGTTGCAGGGATTCCACCCGCAGTTGTTCAGCACCTACCTGCGTCCCAAGGAAGGGGAAACGGACGCGCGCCATCATCGCGAATATACGCCGCTTGAGATCAAGCAATTGCTCGAGAATTCCGGCTTCGAGGTCGCGCGCCTGGAAACCGGCCCCTTCCACGCCGAGCACCGGCCCGAGTACGCCTGGGTGGAGCATCTTCTGGAGAGCTATATTCTTTCCCAGGACCTGCGCGGCGACGGGATCTATGCGCTGGGGCGCAAAACCGGCCCGGTTCGGGAGCGCTATCCCGCGTGGCTCTATAGCTGATGCCTACGGTGGAACTTCATTTCGACGATCGCGCCGAGCGCGTTTGGCAAGTGATCGATCCTTCCACTGAATCGCTTCTCGACGAGGGGCTATGCGCCGAACCCGACCTGCGAGTCGTGCTGCCCGAAGGCGATGGCGCATATCGGGTCCAGGTCGCATCCGTGAAGCAGCGCAGCCGGTTCACGTTCGTTGACGCTCTGGTCACCCAGGGCGTCATCGTCGCGCAGCCGCCCCGCAAAACCTCGGCCGCGGCGATGCGCTGGAAGCGGTTCTTTCGCGCCGTGCCCAAGGCATTCCTCTATCCCCTGCGCAGCGTCGCGGAGAACCATACGTTGATGCGCTCCATGGTCCGCCGCGATATTCTGGCCCGCTATCGTGGCAGCTTCGGGGGATCGCTCTGGACCATCCTGAACCCCCTCCTGCTGATGACGACGTATTATTTCGTCTTCGGCCGCGTGCTGAAAACGCAGTTCGAGGGCGGCAGCTACATCCTGTATTTTCTGGCCGGCATGTTGCCGTGGCTCGCGTTTTCAGACGCCGTGGGCCGCTCGCCCACCATCATGCTGGAGTACCGGAGCTTCGTCAAGAAGCTGGTGTTTCCCCTGGATATTCTGCCCATGAACCTGGTTGTCGCGGGCGCGGTGACGGAGGCCATCGGCTTGACGATTTTTTGCGCCGGCTTGCTTGCCGCCCGCCATTCGCTCCCGGCCTCGATTCTCTGGCTGCCCGTGCTGATCGTTCCGCAACTCCTTTTCACCGCCGCGCTGTGCTGGTTCCTGGCGGCCCTCGGCGTCTTCTTGCGCGATCTAGGACAGATCATCGGCTTCGTGCTCACCGCCTGGTTTTTCCTCACCCCGATCTGCTACGAGGAATCGAAACTGCGCGGCATGACTATCCTGACCTACAATCCGCTGTACGTTCTGGTGCGGAGCTACCGGGCGATTCTGCTCGAACAACATGCGCCCGCGGCGATCCCGCTGCTGTGGCTCGCGGGCGTTTCCCTGGCGCTCGCGCTGCTTGGCTACGCGTGGTTCCACCGGTTGCGCCGCAGTTTCGCCGATGTGATTTAAGCGTCTTTTCAACTCCTCCCGGCTCCTTCTGTTATCCTTCGAATTGAATGATCGCGTTTGTCCGCCCCGCTGCGCCGGCCAACCGGTATATTCAGAACGTGCCGCTGAATTACGTCCATTTGGCGGCTTATTTGCGCGAGCGCGGCTACACTCCCCGAATCCTTGACGCCGTCTTCGACGAAATCATTCCCGCCCGGATCGACCGGGAAATCCGCGACCACGGCATCCGCGTGGTGGGCATCGGATGCATGACGTGCGAGTTTCCGCAGGCGATTGAGGAAGCCCGCCGTCTGAAAACCCAGCATCCAGGCCTGCTCGTCGTGTTCGGCGGCGCGCACCCCTCCGGCGATCCGAAGGAGTGCCTGGATTCCGGTGTAGTCGATTATGTCATCGTCGGCGAAGGCGAAATCGCGTTGGCCGAGTTGCTCGATGCCGTCCGCCAGGACGCGCCGCCGCGGGACATTCCGGGCGTCTGGAGTCTGGAAGACGGAGTGGTTCGCCCCGGCGGATCAGCGCCGGTCCCCAACGTTCACGATCTGCCCCGTCCCGCCTACGACCTGCTCGATCTGGAACAGTATTTCCGGCTCGATTCGCCGTGGCATTTTCCGAAGTCCAGCCGCGCGGTGCAGTTCATCACCGAGCGCGGCTGTCCGTACCAGTGCTCCTACTGCCACGAGATTCACACCAAGAAATTCCGCGGCTTGACGCCCGAACGCGTGGTCGACCAGATCGAGTGGCTGGTGCGCGACTACGGCGTCGGCGAATTGATGATCGTCGACGACATCTTTAATTTCGATCTGGAACGCGCCAAGGAGATCTGCCGGGGCATCATCCGCCGCGGCCTGCGCATTCATTTGCAGTTCCCCAACGGCGTGCGCGGGGACCGCTTCGACGAGGAACTGCTGGCGCTGATGAAGCAGGCCGGCACGCATTACATCGCTGTCGCCATCGAGACGGTCAGCCAGAAATTTCAGAAACTGGTGCGTAAAAACCTGAAGGCGGACAAGGCGCGGCAGGCCATTGAATGGGCCTCCAGGCACGGCATCGAAGTGAGCGGATTCTTCATGATCGGCTTCCCGGGGGAGACTGTCGAGGAAGTCCGCGCTACCCTGGACTTCGCCGTGAGCGCGCCGCTGGATGCCATCTTTATCTCCATCGTCGCGCCGTTCAAGGGAACCAAATTGCGGACCGATATCGAGAGCGGAAAATTCGGCGAGGTGGGCGGCGAGGATCGGCGCGCGATGGATCAGTTGTTTCCCATCGTCCACAACGCGGCGTTATCCAACGAACTGCTCCAGAAGATGCAGCGCGAGGCGTACTGGCGATTTTATCGGAAGCCGAAGTCGCTGATGAATCTGGGTCGCAAAATGACGCATTACCGCAATGCGGCGAAAATCGGCCGCGCGATTCTGCGGCGGGTCTTTACGGAGCGTCAGGTCAGCGTGAACTGACCTCAGTTCTCCTGCGGCATCGCGTAGTAGCCTTTGCGCGCCTGGACTTTATAGTCTTTGTTCGAGGCCCGGATCTCGATCTTGTGGTAGCTGCCGTCCTTGCTCGAATTGGGAGACGTGTAGCCGATCGAATACTGGCTCCGCATCTCTTCCTGCAATTCCTTGAATATGTCGTCCAGGGAGTTCTTGCGGTCCACCCGAAACACGCGGCCGCCGGTTTCGCCCGACATCCTCTTCATATCGGAGCCGCCCCCGCCCAGGCTGATGGCGCCGAAGCCCCCGTGGTAGCGCGGGTCTTCGTAATCGATGAAATAGATGATGCTGTCGGCCTTTTGCGCCGCTTCAATGGCTTTGTCAATGCGGGTCCTGCTGCCGGTGTCGTCGCCGTCGGTGATCACAACCATCACCTTGCGCCCCACTTCTCCCTTCAGTTTCTCCGTCGCCGCAAGATAGACGGCGTCGAACAGAATCGTTCCCGCCTGATTCTGCTGCGTCGGCACTGGGCCCGGATGCAGCCCGCCCACAGGCACGCTCAGGCGCAATTGATTCAACCCGTCCTGCAGCAGTTGCGCCGAATTCGTGTCGTCCTGCAATAGCTCCGCTTCGGCGCCGAATTGCAGCAGGAACGCCATGTCCTTCTTGCGCAGTACCTGCTTGAAGAACTGGTACGCCGCCCGCTTTTCCGTCTCGATCAGGTTCTCCTGGCTTTTGCTGGTGTCCACCAGCAGGCCGATGGTCAGCGGCAGGTCCGTTTCCCGCGTGAAGTACTTGATTTCCTGTTCCTTGCCGTCCTCGAAGATCTTGAAATCGTTCTTTTCCAGGTTGCCCACCAGGCCATTGCCCTTGTTGCGAACCGAGCACAACACGTTCACCAGATCGACATCCACCTTGATGGTGGTTTCCTGGGCGGGCACAGACACGCACAACGCCAGCAGTGGCAGCAGCAATTTCATAATTACAATAGTAGATGCACCCGGCGCCCAACGTGTTCCCATGAAAAAAGCGATCGTCCACCTGAAGAAATCCGACGCCGT
>JBBIVT010000133.1:9558-10654 GCA_037439565.1 Acidobacteriota bacterium
GCCCTGGAGGATGCCGCCGTGGTGGAGCACCTGACGCGCGTCAAAGGCGTCGGCGTCTGGACCGTGCACATGTTCCTGATGTTTGCCCTCCGCCGCCACGACGTCCTGCCCACCGGCGATTTCGGCATCCGCATGGCGATGAAAAAGGCCTACGGCCTGGAGGATCTCCCCAAGCCTGCGGAAATGGAGAAGATCGCCGCGCCCTGGCGCCCCTATAGCTCCATCGCCTGCTGGTATTTGTGGAGGAGCCTGGAGGCGAAGAAGCCGGAAGCCGGCAGCCAGTAGCCCGTGGCTCAGGCCTGCTTCTTGCGCCGGACCAGCCAGTAGATGCCGGCCGCGGCCAGGACGACGATGGAAAACACCAGCAGGTACCGGTGGATCACCTCGAAGATCGTCTTCCAGTTCTCGCCCAGATAGTAGCCTAGCGTGAGAAAGATGCTCGCCCAGACAGCTCCCCCCGCCCACGCATACGTAATGAAGTGAGTGTATTTCAGCTTCGACGTCCCGGCGATGATCGCCGTCACATGGCGCACCCCGGCAATGTAGTAGCCGATGAACAGAGCCCAGTGGCCCACCCGGTCGAACCATTCGTGGACCTTGTCCAGCCGCTCCTCGGTGAGGTGGATGTACCTTCCGTACCGGTGCACCACGCCGATCCCCGCCGTCCGGCCGATGGCGTAGCTCAGGCTGATGCCGCACCAACTCCCCACCACCGCCGTGCAGTAAGCCGGAACCGCGTGCATCACGCCCTTCGAGATGAGGTATCCGCAGTAAACCAGCAGCGTTTCGTCCGGAATCGGCAGTCCCACCACGCCCAGCATCAGCAGAACAAAAATCGCCCCGTAGCCGTACTGCGAAATCCATTCGAATACGTGCGGCATCTCTCTGAGGGTACCGCACTACCCGCAAAGGAGACGGCCAGAACCCGCCTCGAAAGGCTTTCTCGACTCAGGGAAATCCCTCATACTGACCAAGCGATGAACACTTACCCCCAGATTTGTACGGAAATAGGCCTAGACTGTAATACATGCATAGAAGGCACCGCAACGCATCTGGCCAAGGTCTGTAAGGGATTGAGGGGTAAGATGATCGGCCA
>JBBIVT010000134.1:0-2872 GCA_037439565.1 Acidobacteriota bacterium
TCCCCGCGCGCCGCGAACCGGTGCTGTGGCGACGTGATGAACGCAAGGTGGTCCGTGAAGATCACCTTGGATACCAGCCGCTCATCTTCAGGATCGAAGGTCAAAATGCCCAACTCCAAATCGCCGTCGAGCAGTTCCGACGGAATCTTGCTCGAAAGACTGCGCCGGATCTGCACCTTGATCTTGGGGTAACGCCGCCGGTACCGCTCAATGTGGTCGAGCAGGTACAGTGTGGAGGATTCGTTCGCGCCGATGGTCAGGCGGCCGGCCGATTTATCCCGCAGTTCGGCCAAGGCGTTCTCCATGTCGCCCTGCAGATTCTCAAACCGGCGGGCGTACTCGAGCACGATCTTCCCCGCGTCGGTCAAAAGCAGATCCTTGGCCGACCGGTCGATCAGTTTCTCGCCCAGTTCCGTCTCCAGCCTTTGAATCGAAAGCGAGATCGCGGGCTGGGTGCGCAGAAGCTTCTCAGCGGCGCGCGAGAAGCTCTTTTCGGCGGCGACTGTTAAAAAGACGCGAAGCGGATGCATCTCCATAAAAATCGATTATACAATGATTTGATCTTATCGCAAGGAGGATAACTATAAATTTGCTAAATCAATGGCTCGGCTGCATAATCGAGGGACAGGTAACCAATATGGCTGATCGCGTTTATATTTTCGATACGACTCTTCGCGATGGGGAACAGTCGCCCGGATGCAGCATGACCGTGCCAGAGAAGCTCCGGATGGCTGCCAAACTCGTGGAACTGGGCGTCGATATCCTCGAAGCGGGTTTCCCGATTGCCTCGGAGGGAGACTCCGAAGCCGTGGACGCGGTCAGCCGGGAATTTCCGTGGGCCAACGTGGCGGCCCTGGCGCGCTCGAACAAGCCCGATATTGAGGCGGCCATCCGGAGCCTTCGCAACGCGAAGCGTCCACGCATCCACACGTTTCTGGCCACCAGCGACATTCATCTGAAGTACAAGCTGAAGAAGTCTCGCCAGCAGGTGTTGGACGATGCCTGCGCGGCTGTGGCCCTGGCTCGCCAGCACTGCGACGACGTGGAATTTTCGGCCGAGGACGCGACGCGCACGGATTGGGACTATCTCGAACAGGTGTGCAAAGCAGTGGTGGCGGCGGGTGCGCGCACGGTAAATCTGCCCGATACAGTGGGCTATTCTGTGCCGGACGAATACGCCGCGCTGATCGGCAGGATGGTGAAGGCGTTGGGCGATACAGCTATTGTGAGCGTCCATTGCCACGACGATCTAGGCCTGGCGGCGGCGAATTCGCTGGCCGCGTTGCACGCCGGCGCGCGGCAGATTGAGTGCACGGTCAACGGCATCGGGGAGCGCGCGGGCAACGCGTCGTTGGAAGAAGTGGTCATGGCGATGAAGACCCGTCCCGACCGCCTGCCGTTTGAAACGCGCATCGTCTCCGAGCAGCTCTACCCGGCCAGCCAGATGCTCGCGTCGATCATCACCTTCGGGCCGCAGCCGAACAAGGCCATCGTGGGCGAGAACGCCTTCGCTCACGAAGCAGGCATCCATCAGGACGGGTATCTGAAGGAACGCACTACCTACGAAATCATGCTGCCGCAGAGCGTTGGCGTGCCGGAGACGAAGCTGGTGCTGGGCAAGCACAGCGGCCGCCACGCGCTGGCGCAGCGCTGCGAGGATCTGCTGGGCTCGCCGTTGACCAAGGAACAGCTCGACACGGTGTACCGCCGCTTCACCGCTCTGGCGGACAATAAGAAGGGCCTGCGCAACGACGAGATCGCTTCGTTGGCCCGCTCGGTCGTAGAAGAAACCAAGGCCGAAGGCGTGGCGGCGGGCTAACCACTGGCGCCTCGCGCCACAATTGAAATCCTTCATGAACCTCAAAATATTGCTTCTCCCCGGCGACGGAATCGGCGCCGAAGTGACGGCTGCCGCCGTCGATGTTCTTCAAGCAGTCGCGAAAAAATTCGGACACACGCTGGAACTGACCGAAGGCCTCATCGGAGGCGTGGCGATTCACAAGACCGGATCGCCGTTGCCGCAGGACACGCTCGATAAGGCGCTCGCCGCCGACGCGACGCTGATGGGCGCGGTGGGTTTGCCTGAGTTCGACGACATCGACCCGGCCAAGCGTCCAGAAAAGGGCCTGTTGGGCATCCGCAAGGCTTTGGGCGTGTTCGCCAATCTGCGCCCGGTGCGCACCTGGCCTGCGCTGGTGGAATCATCTCCTTTGAAGAATCACCTGGTGGAAGGCA
Organism: Acidobacteriota bacterium; assembly: GCA_037439565.1. Lineage (GTDB taxonomy): Bacteria > Acidobacteriota > Terriglobia > Bryobacterales > Bryobacteraceae > Palsa-187. The sequence goes on from JBBIVT010000134.1 coordinate 2,236, forward strand.
CGGACATGATCATCGTCCGCGAGCTCACCGGCGGACTTTATTACGGCGAGCCGCGCGGCGTCTATGAAGACTACGCCATCAACACCATGCGTTACACCAAGCCGGAGATTCAACGCGTGGCCCGCAAGGCGTTTCAATTGGCCCGCGCGCGGCGCAAGAAACTCACCAGCGTGGACAAGTCGAACGTGATTGAAAATTCGCAGCTCTGGCGGCGCGTGGTCGTCGAAATCGCGAAGGAGTTTCCGGATGTGGAGCTGGACCATCTGCTGGTGGACAACTGCGCCATGCAGCTCGTCCTTGCGCCGAAGCGTTTCGATGTGATCCTCACCGAAAACATGTTCGGCGATATCCTCAGCGATGAAGGCGCCGTCTTGGCCGGATCCATCGGCATGCTGCCGTCGGCCTCGTTAGGCGAATCGAAGGGCCTGTACGAGCCCGTGCATGGCTCCGCCCCCGATATCGCCGGCCAGAACAAGGCCAATCCGCTGGGCGCGATCGGCAGCGCTGCCGCGATGCTGGAATATAGTTTCGGCCTGATGAAGGAAGCTGCCGCCGTGAACGCGGCCATCGGCAAGGTGCTGGACCAGGGCCGCGTCACCGCCGATCTGAAGCCGAAGGGCGCGGCGTCGAGCACGTC
>JBBIVT010000134.1:2972-10574 GCA_037439565.1 Acidobacteriota bacterium
CTCGCGCCGCCCCAAACAGGAGATCTGGTTATGGAACCTCGCACGATCATCGAGAAAATCTGGGACAGCCATGTCGTGAGCCAGCAGCCGGACGCGCCCGCGTTGCTCTATATCGACCTGCACCTGGTCCACGAAGTGACGTCACCGCAGGCCTTCGACGGCTTGCGCAAGCGCGGATTGAAAGTCCGCCGCCCCGGCCTGACCATCGCGACCACCGATCACTCCACGCCGACCACGCCGCGCGGGCTGCCTATCGTCGATAAAATCGCCGCTACGCAGGTGGCGCAGCTCGAAACCAATTGCCGGGATTTCGGCGTCCGTTGTTACGGATTATCGAGCGAGCAGCAAGGTATCGTGCACGTGATGGGGCCCGAACAGGGCCTGACGCAGCCGGGCATGACCGTCGTCTGCGGTGATAGCCACACCGCGACGCACGGAGCCTTTGGCGCGCTGGCCTTCGGTATCGGTACCAGTCAGGTGGAACACGTGCTCGCCACGCAGTGCCTGCTGCAGACGCCTTCCAGGACGTTCGGGGTGCGCGTCGACGGGACGCTGAAGCCCGGCGTCACCGCCAAGGACATCATTCTGAATTTGCTGTCGAAGATCGGCATCGGCGGCGGCACCGGATGCGTCATCGAATATTCAGGGTCAGCGATTCGCGCTCTCTCCATGGAAGAACGGATGACGGTTTGCAACATGTCGATTGAAGGAGGCGCGCGCGCCGGCCTGATTTCTCCCGACGATACGACCTATCAGTACGTCTCCGGCCGTCCGTTCGCTCCGAAGGGCGCGGACTTTGACGCCGCCGTCGCCCGCTGGAAGACGCTGCCGACCGACGATGGCGCGGTGTTCGACCGCGAGATTTCGATTGACGCGAACTCGCTGGAGCCGATGATCACCTTCGGCACGAACCCCGGCATGGGTATCTCAATTTCCGCGCCGGTTCCCGATCCCGGCGCGATCGCCGACCCGCTGGAACGCGAAACACTGAAAAAAGCGCTGCACTATATGGACCTGCCCGCCGGCAAGCCTCTGCTGGGCCACTCCGTCGACGTCGTGTTCATCGGGAGCTGCACCAATTCCCGCATCTCCGACCTTCGCTCCGCCGCGCAGGTGTTTAAGGGTCGCAAGGTGAGTCCGAATGTCCGGGTAATGATTGTGCCCGGCTCCCAGCAGGTGAAAGCGCAGGCGCAAGCTGAAGGCCTCGACAAAATTTTCCGGGATGCCGGAGCCGACTGGCGGGAGGCCGGGTGCTCCATGTGCATCGCTATGAACGGAGATCAGTTGCAGCCCGGCGAATACAGCGTGTCGACCAGCAATCGCAACTTCGAGGGCCGGCAGGGCAAGGGCGGACGAACATTTCTGGCCAGCCCATTAACCGCCGCCGCCAGCGCCGTCACCGGCGTAATCACCGACGTAAGGACGGTTCTCTAATGCGCATCGCCAGCAAGACCGTGGTCTTTCCGGTCGACAACATCGATACGGATCAGATCATCCCTGCACGATTCTTGAAAACGATTTCCAAGGCCGGCCTGGGCGATCAGTTATTTTACGACTGGCGCTATGACGCAAGCGGCGCGCCGAAGCCCGATTTTATTCTCAACACGGAAGCCGCCAAAGGAGCGGAGATTCTGGTTGCGGGCGATAACTTCGGCTGCGGCAGTTCCCGTGAGCACGCTCCTTGGGCTCTGACGCAGTTTGGATTCAAGGCCGTGGTCAGCACCTCCTTTGCCGATATTTTCAAGGGGAATGCTCTGAAAAACGGCTTGATTCCGGTAGTGGCGCCTGCTGGTGTTCACGCCAAGCTGATCCAATCGCCCGGCATGACGGTGACCATCGACCTGGCGGCGCAAACGTTAATCATGCCTGACGGAACTTCGATGCAGTTCCCCATCGACGCGTTTGCCAAACACTGCGTGCTCGAAGGAGTGGACGAACTGGGCTATATCCTGAAGCAGGAAGCAGCCATCGCGGCCTACGAGTCAAAACGAATCGGCTCCATCAATACGCTGGCGTAACTGCGGCGTAGGCTGGCCGGCGGGCCCGCAGCGCAGGGCGTAGAGTGGTCAGTCCCACTTTTCGGAAGGCGTGCTTTGCGCCCTATTTTGTTCATTTTGCCGTTCCCCTCCGTTGGCGTGAAAAATGCGGGCTTCTACACTGTGGCCGGGAGAATAACCATGGCCGCAACCACCGCTGGAGCTCAAATAGTGACGCATCCGCTCGAGCCGTACCTGAGTGCCACGACGCTTACGACGCTGCCCGCCGACGCGCAGAAACGGGTTGATGGCGGAGAGCGCCCGGCGAGCGTGCTCGGTTCGCTGTTCAGTTCGCAGCAACCGAAGTCGTGCTTGGCGCCGGAACGGGCTTGCCGAGCACGTACTTCGCATACCAGTCCAGATACCGTTGGTAACGATCCTTCACGTAGCTGGGCCGGGAGATCCCATGAAATTCATTGGGATAAATCACAAGCTGCGTGTCGATGCCCAGGCTCCGCAGCGCCTGGTACATCTGCTGGCCGCCCTGCACCGGCACGTTGAAATCGCGTTCGCCGCCCAAAAACAGCGTCGGCGTGTGGACGCGATCCGCGTGCAGGAACGGGTAGGAAATCTTCACGTACGTCTCCCATCCCTTCGCGGTCCACGGCGGACCGATCTCGTAATCGTATTGCAGGATGTATTGATCGGTGCCATAGAACGAAACGGTGAACGCCGTGCCCGCGCCACTGGTGGCCGCCTTGAAGCGGCGGTCGGAGGCGATGATGTAATCGGTCAAAATTCCGCCGTAGCTCCATCCGCCCACGCCCAGCTTATCCGGATCGGCCACGCCCATCTTGATGACGTGGTCCACACCCGCGAGCAGGTCCTCCACTTCGTAATGGCCCCAGTCAGCGAAAATCGCGTAGGAATATTTCTGGCCTCTCCCGGCGCTTCCCCGGTAATTCACGGCCAGCACTGCGTAGCCGTTTGCCGCGAACACCTGCCTTTCCACGCTGAACTCGTGCGCGTCCTGCCCGTTCGGCCCGCCATGAATCCGCAGCAACAGGGGAACCTTGGAGCCTTTTACGTAGCCCACCGGATACGTCAGCAGCCCGTGGACCTCCGTGCCGTCCTTACTCTGGAAGCTCACTTCTTCCGTGGGCGGAATGTCCAACTCGGCGAACAATTCGTCATTTTGATGCGTCAACTGCCGGAGGGAGCCGCCGTTCAGCGCATAGACCTCGCCGTGCTTCGTGTCGCTGCCAGAAATCACCGCGGAGCAGCCTGCCGCAACCGTCGGGCTGAAAACCACCACTGGGGAGGCCATCACGCGTTCGGCCGAACCGCCCGCGACTGGCACGCGAGCCGGATAAACGTTGCGATCGTCGGTCACCAGCACTGTGATGGATTTGCCGTCGGCGCTCCAGCGCGGAGCGGAGACGCCCCGGTCCAAATCCTTCGCGGCCTTCACCAATGACGGCGCGGAACTGCCGTCGCTTGCGACGACCGCCAGGCGCTCCATGCCATACGCGTTGTATTTCTTCTCGTCGCTCACCAGAAACGCGATCTGCTTCCCGTCCGGCGACCACTCCACGCGGGAGCGCCCGACGCGCGTGTCGGCCTTCGTCAGAGCCTTTTCCGGCGCGCCCGGCATCGCTTCGGAGACAAACAACTGCGGGTCCGGATTGCGGTCCGGATCCGCATCGTGATTGCTGGTGAAGGCGATCCATTTCCCGTCAGGCGACCATACCGGCCCGGATTCATCCGCCGTCTTCTGCGCCGTCAGTTTGTCCAACTTCTTCGCCGCCAAGTCGAACAGATAAATATAGCTGTGCCGTCCGCTGAGCAGATAGCCCTGCACGTCCTGCTTGAATTTGTAGCGATCGATGACGATGGGCTTGGGCGTTTTGGGCTTGGCCGGGGCCGCGTCGGCGGGATCGGCATCGGGGTCGGGATCGCCGATCACCATGGCGATCTTGGTCGAATCGGGCGACCATTCGTAGCCCTGCAAGCGGCCCTTGATCTCGGTCACCTGCATTGCCTCGCCGCCGGCGCGCGGCAGCAGCCAGAGCTGGTTGCCTTTCGCCTTGCCGGGCCGCGACGAAGTGAACGACAGATATTTGCCGTCCGGACTCCAGCGCGGCGAGGACTCGCTCTCGTTGCTGGAGGTCACCTGGCGGTCGTTCTTTCCGTCGTAGCCGATCATCCAGACGTGCCCGGCCGATTTGTCTTCCTTGGCATCGATTGTCGAGACCGTGTAAGCCACCCACTGCCCGTCGGGCGAGCATTGAGGGTCCCGCACTTCCTTGAATCGCGCCAGATCGTCGAGCTTCAGGGGCCGCCTTGCCTGTTGCGCGAACAGGGAAGCGGCGGTGAGAAAAAGGAGCAGAATTCGCGGCGGCATGAGGACCAGTGTACACCGTGTTAGGATTCGTTCATGCCGCGAAAATTGCTCCTCTTCATCGCCGCCGCGAGCCTTGCCTGCGCCCAGGGCCTGGATGGCTTTGACACCTTCGCCAACCTCGCTTTAGGCGACTGGAAATGCGAAGGATTTGCCATCGCCGTCGTGAAGGACGGCCAGGTGATTCTATCCAAGGGCTATGGTGTGCGCGATGCGAAGAAAAATCTCCCGGTGACGACGAAAACCCTGTTCGCCATCGGCAGTTCGACCAAATCGTTCACGGTGACGGCGATGGGTACGCTGGTCGATCGGGGCAAGCTCGATTGGGACAAGCCGGTGCGCGATTATATGCCGGATTTTCGCCTGTGGGACCAGTTCGCCACTGAGCGCATGACGCCGCGCGACCTGGTGACGCACCGCTCCGGCCTGCCTCGCCACGATTTGATGTGGTACAACTCTCCTTTTTCGCGCGACGAGTTGTTCTCCCGCCTGCGTTATCTGGAGCCGAACAAGGATTTTCGCACTACGTTTCAATATCAGAACCTGATGTTCATGACGGCGGGGGTGCTGGCCGGCCGCGTCAACGGAACCGGTTGGGAGCAACTTGTGCGCGGCGCGATCTTCACGCCGCTGGGGATGAACGGCTCCAATTTCTCCGTCACCGAAAGCCAGAAATCCGCCGATTATTCGCTGCCGTATCAGGTGGTGAACGATGCCGTGGCGGAGATGCCGTTTCGCAATATCGACTCGATCGGCCCGGCCGGATCGATCAATTCGAACGTCGAGGACATGACGAAATACGTGCAGATGCACCTGGCGCAGGGCAAGGGCGTCGTGTCGGCGGCGAATGAGACGCAGATGATGATTCCGCAGATGGCCATTGCCACGCCGCCCACTGACAAGGAACTGGGCGATCTTTCCTATGGCATGGGCTTCTTTGTCACCACCTATCGCGGCCACAAGTTCGTGCATCATGGCGGCAATATCGACGGCTTCAGCGCGCTGGTGGCCTTCCTGCCGCAGGACAATATCGGCCTGGTGATCCTCAGCAATCAAAACGGAAGCCCGCTGCCGGCGGTGATCGCGTACAACGTCTGGGACCGCCTGCTCGGCCTCGATCCCGTCGATTGGACCGCGCGTATTAAACAGCAGCGCGCCATGACGAAGGCGTCGGAGGAGGCCGCGAAGCAGAAGGGTTACACCGTGCAGGTGATGGGGACGCATCCTTCGCACGACCTCGCGGACTATGCCGGCGAGTACGAACATCCCGGCTACGGCATCGTGAACATCGAGCGATCCGGAGACGCGCTGAAAATCGATTATCACGGCCTGGGCGGCACGCTCGCGCATTTCCACTATGACGTGTTCACGGTGCCAAAGGACGAAAAGAATCCTTTCTCCGAACAAAAGGTGCAATTTCATTCCAATTTGGCCGGGGAGATCGACGGACTGGGAATTCCCTTCGAGTCGACTCTGAAGAACATCGAATTCACGCGGCTTGGCGACCGCGCCATGACGCAGAAGACATTTCTGCAGCCGCTGACGGGCGATTATCAGCGCGGACCGCTGGTGGCGACCGTCGCGATGAAGGGAGACAACGCATTGATGCTGTCTTTGCCCGGCCAGCCGGCGTACAATCTGGTCCCGGTCCACGGAACAAAGTTCAATATTAAAGAGCTGAATGGATACAGCGTCGAGTTTAAGGGCGACGATCTGGTGTTCTATCAGCCGAGCGGGACGTTTGCCGCGACGAGGAAAAAATAATGATGTTCGACCTGACGGGCCAGGTGGCCATCATCACCGGGTCTTCGCGCGGCATCGGGCGCGCCATCGCGGAGGAAATGGCTCGCGCGGGCGCGAAGGTGGTGATTTCGAGCCGCAAGGCCGACGCCTGTGAGGAAATCGCCGCGTCTATCGTGAAGGAGGGCCATGAGGCGATCGCCATTCCCTGCCACATCGGGCACCGGGCGGAATGCGAGGCTCTGATCGCGAAGACGCAGGAGCGCTGGGGCAGAATCGATTCGCTGGTCTGCAACGCGGCGATTAATCCGCATTACGGCCCGATGACCGGCCTGGCCGACGACGTTTTCGACAAGGTGATGCAGACCAACGTCCGCAGTAATCTCTGGCTGGCCAATCTGGCGCGGCCGGGAATGGCCGCGCGGCGCGACGGAACCATCATCATTGTCTCCAGTATCGGCGGACTGAAGGGGACAAGCACGCTCGGGATGTACGCGCTTTCGAAGGCCGCCGACATGCAGCTTGCGCGAAACCTCGCTGTGGAATGGGGTAAGGATAATATCCGCGTCAACTGCATCGCGCCGGGCCTGGTGAAGACGGACTTCGCGCGCGTATGGTGGGAAGACCCGGTGGCGCGAAAGGGTTCCGAGGAGCGCACCGTGCTCGGCCGTCTCGGGGAGCCCGAGGATATTTCCGGAGCCGCGGTCTTTCTGGCATCGCGCGCCGGGCGCTGGATCACCGGACAATGCATCAACATCGACGGAGGAAGAACCATCTCATGAAAGCCGCTGTGTTGCGGGAGTTAGGCGGACCGATCCGCATCGAGGAAGTCGACATGCCGGTGCCGGGTCCGGGCGAGGTGCTGGTCAAAGTGGAGGCGTGCGGCGTTTGCCACTCCGATCTGCATCTGGCGGAGGGCGGCTGGGACAGGATGCGGGCGATCACGAAATTGCCGTTGATCGGCGGGCACGAGATCGCGGGCGTGGTGGCGGCGCTCGGCGACGGGGTCACGGAGTTTCATATCGGCGACCGCGCCGGCGTGCCGTGGCTGCACTGGACCTGCGGCGAGTGCGAATACTGCCGCGCGGGCCGTGAAACGCTGTGCGGAAAACAGAAAATCACCGGCTGCACGGTGGATGGAGGGTTCGCCGAATACGTGAAGGCTCCGGCATCGCACACGGCGAAACTGCCCACGAATCTGCGGCCCGAGGAAGCCGCGCCGCTGCTCTGCGCGGGCCTGACGGTCTATAAGGCGCTGAAGGCCTCCGGGCTCGCCGCCGGACAGAAGGTCGCCATATTCGGGGTGGGGGGATTGGGTCACCTGGCGGTGCAGATCGCCCACGCCATGGGCGCGCAGGTCTGCGCCATCGATGTGGCGGAGGACAAGCTCGCCCTGGCGAAATCGCTGGGCGCGGAGATGACCGTCAACGCCGCCACGGAGCAAGTTCCCAAGCAGGTGCGCGCGTTCGGCGGAGCGCACATCGC
>JBBIVT010000135.1:0-8076 GCA_037439565.1 Acidobacteriota bacterium
TGGTCGGGGCGAGTGGATTCGAACCACCGGCCTCCTGGTCCCGAACCAGGCGCTCTACCAGGCTGAGCCACGCCCCGAGGAATGAATAAGTTAGCGGTTGGGACCAAGCCATCGCGCGCTTGGCTCACGGGGAAACAACGACTAACGCACTTCTCATACTACCAGATTACCGATGCGTTTGGGCCGGATCTCCAGGCATCGGCATCGGTAAAACGGGCGGCGCTTCCGCGCGTTCCGTGACCCGGATGACGGCCTCAATTGTCTGCTCCGCTCTCGGTCGTAAGGTGACGTGCGTATCACCGCCGGATACCGTCTCGGACCTGGCTGCCGCGGCCTTCCCATTCACCTCCGCCGAAATCAACGTGGCGCCGGGTTCGAACGCGGGGGAGATCATGACATCGAGCGGCTCGCCCGACATCTTCAGGGAGATCCGCGCTTCTCCCCGTGACCGGTGAATCGTCCCGGAAACGATCGTCTTCCCGACGCGATAGTTCGCGAACTCCACGCTCCATGTCTGCGGGAGGTGCGGTCGAAAGCCGAGCGTCCGATGAAGGGCATCGCCGTCCAGGCCGAGCATTCCGCTCACCAGCGGATTCACCACGGCCGATGAGGAAAATAGCTGGTGCGGGACCGCGTGCGGGAGCGGCTGCGCGCGTTCTCCACTGATATATTCCGGGATGAAGCCGGCCGCGGAAATGCCGCTCATCGCCGCCGTGCCGTGGAGGTGGCGCAGGCCGCCCGCGGCCGCGTGATTGGCATACTCCGCAAGAATCGCGAAGCCGGTCACGAAGGGCCAGACGCTCCCGTCGTTATAACTCAGGGGATCGTAATTCGGACTGTCCGTCGCGAACAGGCGCGCGCCCCAGTCAGTGGTGAGTTCAGGCCGGCTCAAATGCGCCGCGGCCTTGGAGGTATGCGCGGGGTCCAGACCGCCGAAGGCGAGGGCGATCCCTTGCCAAGCCGATTGAGCGTCATAGATCGATCCGTCCGTCAGACGCGCGAACGCGAACGTCGACTTGGATTCAATCCACCACTGGTTCAGCGCCGCCCGCGCCCGGTCGATCCGTTCCGGGGCATCGGTGGGCGCCTGTCCCGCCGCCTCCGCCAAACGCGGATACGCGTTGAGGGCCGCAAGCCAAACGCCCTGCAGATAGATGTCATTTGCGACCCGCCCGCTGAGCGCCCCCGTTTCCACCGCGCCCGCACCGGCTTTGCGGTTCGACAACAGGCCGTTGTCGTCCAGCGCGCCCACACAATACCGATACGCCTTCTCAATCGACGGCCACGACGCCCGCAGGAATTCGAGATCGCCTGATCGGGCTACGTAGCGCCACGACGACACGATGTACCACGGGGTCGTGTCCGCATGATAGTAACCATAGGGATACTTGCTCCAGTCGAGCAGCGCGGCGCTCTGGGTCAGCTCGTGCTCCATCTTGCCGTCTGCGCGCTGATGGTCGCGCAAAAATTCGAGCGTCGCCCGGGCGCGCGTAAAGTCGCCGTAATCGACGATGCTCCATACGTTCATAAGCGCATCGCCGCCAAAATACCAGGCGAAGCCCGGCCGCTCGCTTTCACCGGATCGCGCATATCCGGCGATCAGTCCGCAGCCAACTCCATCATTGCAGGCCCAACCTTTCTCAAGGGAATACTTTGCCCACTGGGCGGCGGCGTTCAGGGCCGCATCCGGAGTCCTCACGCGGAAGGTTCGGGACTCAAAAGAACGGTAGTAAGCATCGGACTTGGCCACTATCCCCGCGACGTTTGCCAGCGCCCTGTCATACGCCTCTCGTGAGGCAGCTAATATGATCGGAATGGTATGGTGGTGGGCGATTTCCGGCGTCACCTCCATTTCGGCGAGAATACGGCGGCCAGGCAGTTGGTGCCCAACCTGCTCGCTATGCGTCGTAAAAAGTGGCGACCCGATCATCATCGAATACCGCCGCAGGCCCTCACCGAGAACAAAAGCTTTCTCTTTCTCGTCGAAATCACTGCTCTGCCCGCCAAAGCTCGCCGGCCACATCGGCTTCATTTCGGGAGTGAAGCTGGCGCGCAGGCGAAGCGGACGGTTCGTGTCGATCTCGAGCAGAACCATCAGGACGGCTTCATCGACGGAGGCAACCCAGGTTTGCTTCACAGTGAATGCCGCATGCGCGTGCGTAATCGTCACCCGGCCGGGGGAAACGGCGACTGTTTCCGCCATTTCCGCCAGGTCCACCGGTTCAAGCGCGCCGTCGAAATACACGGAGAGGCGGAAATCGCGGACCGCCTTGATCGGATTCAGCCATGCCTCAAACGTGCCGTCTTCCGTGCCGAGAATGGCTCCCCTCTGGCCGATGGCCTCGAGGAAGTGCGAGGGTTGAACCGGTTTCCGAATGGTTGGCTCGGGCGCCGTCAGATCCACACGATCGGGAAGACCAGGCGTTTGGCCAAAGGAAAAGGCGCGGAACAGAAGCACTGCAACGATGGTTCGCATCGTTCTGATTGTATGCGCTCGAGTGCCCAAGCTGGAGGAGAGCGTTAAACGCCGTCGTCGCGGAGGTCCTTTGTCGGTAGGGCCACCCGTAGCGCGTTGAGTACGGCTGCGGCATCGATGACTTCCTGCGCGATGGCCCCCGCCACCGGAGGCAGGTAGCCTGCGGCCGCCAACGCCATGCCGATCATGCTCAGCGCCATTCCTCCGACGGCGCTCTGAAGGCCGATGGCGCGCATCCGCCGTCCAATGTGAATCAGTTCATCAACCTTGCCCAGGGAGGTTTCGAGCACCACTGCATCGGCAGCTTCCGCCGTAATATCGCTGCCCTGCCCGAAGGCGACTCCGACGGTGGCGGCCTGCATCGCGGGCGCGTCGTTGATTCCATCGCCCAAAAAAAGGGTCGGCCCCTTGCGGGACTCTTCGCGGACAATCTCTACTTTTTCCTCCGGACTCTTGCCGAAAAGGACCTCGCTGATTCCAACTTCATGGGCTAAATGCCGGACAGCCGCTTCGCGGTCCCCCGACACGAGCATCACCTTGTTGACTTGGTGATGGGGCGCCAGGTGGCGGATAAAGGACTTGCTTTCCGGCCGGGGGGTGTCGCGGAACCGGAAGGTCGCGGCGTATTTTCCATCGAGAAGCAGAAAGCACTCCATGCCGGCCGTCACGGGCGGAAGTTGCGCTGCATCGTGCCGCTCCAACACCGTCTTCCTCCCCGTGATTTCGACAAACGACGACCCGATGGATCCGCCCAACCCGTGACCCGGCTTCTCGCTGATCTCGGAAGGCTGCGCAAGTTCCACGTTTTCCCGCCGCGCCGCCTCGAGAACGCTGCCGGCCAGGGGATGCTTCGAATATTGCTCCAGGCTGGCGGCCATCGCAAGGGCATGCTCCCGCGAGATAAGCGGGTCGCACAGGATCTCCGTCAGGCTTGGTTTGCCGTACGTGAGCGTGCCGGTCTTATCGAAAATCACCGTGCGGCACGAGCCGATCCGTTCCAGCATCGCGGGATCTTTGATGATGATGGCGCGGCTGGCCGCGATCGAGATCGCGCCGATAATCGCCACCGGGATCGCCAGCAGCAGCGGACACGGAGTCGCGATCACCAAAACGGCCAGGAAGCGCTTCGGATCGTGGCCGATGACCCAACCCATTGTGGCCATCAGCAGTCCCAACACCGTGTACCAGGCTCCGAGCCGGTCTGCGATGCGCCGTATTTTCGGGCGATGCGCCTCGGCTTCCTGCATCACCCTCATGATCTTCGCGTAGCGGGAGTCCACCGGAAGCCGCGTGACCGCGATGGTCAAGGCCGATTCCCCGTTGACCGCTCCGGAGAGTACCTCGGAGCCCGGCACCTTCGCGATGAGAAACGGTTCGCCTGTTAGATACGACTCATCCATGGTGCTCCGGCCTTCGATCACCGTCCCATCTACGGGGCAGATCTCATGCGGAAATACGACCAGGCGATCCGCGACCCGTACCCGGTCCAGGTCGATATCCTCCAATCCGGACGCCGTGAGCTGGTGCGCATTGGTCGGTAATCGCTTGGCAAGCGCGCCCAGAACCGCAGAGGCCCGCCTGGTGGCGTAGTGCTCCAGTGCCGTTCCGCCGGACAGCATGAGAACGACAATCGACCCGGCCAAATACTCTCCCAAAACCGCCGACGCCGCGATGGATAAACCGGCCAGAAAATCCGAGCCGAATTCCCCATGCAAAACCCTCTCACCCAGCTCGAAAAGGAGAGGCGCGCCTCCCACAAGCAAAACGGCAATCAAGGGAATTGAAGATCGCGAGGGCGATGCGTTCAAGGCATACCTGACGATCAAATGGGCCAGGATTCCGGATGCCGCTAGAAGACTGATATAGGTCTCGCGGGACCAGCTCCGGTTGGCGTTATGCGTCATATCCCGCAGTTCCGGGGGTGATTTTGGAGCCTGCGCCTGATCAGGGCCGCTCGCCGTCTGAGGTTCCTTTGTCATGAAGGGTGGCTTTGGAATCTCAAAGCACGTAGGATTCCAATCGCCGGCGCATCAACCGGGTGGCTTACGGCCTCTCGACGATATCCTGGTCTTTGTCGTGGCTGCGATGGCCGGCGCGCAGTTGCGCGTCCTCCAGGCGCTCGGCTTCCTGCCAGGTGAAGACCATGCGATGAATGACAGTGAGGTTGCCAAGGATCGCGATCACCCACAGCACCGGAGCCATGCGGTCGAACAGAGCCCCGATGATCACCAGGACCACGCGCTCCGGACGCTCCATGAATCCGACCTTGCACATGGGGATGGAATTTTCCGCTCGCGCCCGAACGTAGCTCACCATCACGCAGGCGATCATCGCCACGGCGGTTAAGACTACATAGGAGAATCTCCCAATGGAGCCATACCAGACGAGCAGGCCGATCAACAGACCAAGGTCCGAATAGCGGTCGAGCACCGAATCGAAGAAGCCGCCAAAGCGTGTCACCCGATTGGTCTCGCGAGCCACACGGCCGTCCACCATGTCGAACAGGCCCGCGCCGATGATCACGGCGCCTGCCCATCGGAATTGGCCCACCGCCAGCAGCCACGCCGCGCCAACGTTGATCAGCAGGCCAAGAAACGTCAATACATTCGGATGAATCTTGGAAAGGGCAAGACCACGCACAATCAGCAGGATCACCTTGTTACAGGCAAGCCCTATGGTGCGCGTTACCGTCCGCTGTTCGTCCAAAAGCCTATTCCTTGGTCAGATCGTGAATCGTCTTCAATTCCACGACTTCCATCACTCGCAGGCCGCCGGGAATCTGGATACGGACCTCATCGCCCACCTGCTTGCCCAGCAAACTGCGTCCGATGGGCGAACTGGTGGAGATCAGTCCCTTGGCGACATCCACTTCCTCGCTGGTCACCAGTGTGTACTTTACTCGAATGTCCTTGTCCACGTCCAGAACCGTCACTTCGGAGCAGAGGCCGGCCTTATCACGGGGAAGTTTCGAGATGTCGATCATCGAAATTTCGCGCAATCGTCCGTTTAACTGGTTCAGGCGGGCGTTCACAATGCCCTGACGTTCCTTGGCCGCGTGATACTCGGCGTTCTCTTTTAGATCGCCGTGAGCACGCGCTTTCAGGATCTCCCGAGGAAGCTCGACGCGAAATTCCTGTTCCAGGGCCGCAATCTCTTCCTTGAGCTTCTTGATCAGTTCCTGCATTTGCTGCTTTTGTGATTATAGCGCGACTTTACTTCCCGAACAGCTTGTGGCGCATGTCCGGCCAGAACTCGCGCAGCACGTTGAAACCCGCGTCGCTGAGGACGTTTACGGCCCAGCGATCGAGAAAGTCCTCGGTCCGGTTTCCGGAACTGGGGTAGTACGCCGACGCGATCCCCGCCGCCGCGGCATTGCCCGCGATTTCCGACACGTTGAACTGCCTCGCCCCGGAATCGCCGCGCGTCACCACGACCCGGCTGGCGGAATAGCCCATGCGCTTCCAGAATCCCTCCTTCGGACCCATACGGAACAGGCGAGGATCCTGGTGCAGGAGCACGGGAAACAAACCTTCGGTCATGTAGTTGCCGACGACGCTATCCGCGAGCGCCCCGCCGTATCTTTTTGCGTATCCCGACGCGCCCTGATGAAAGCCCGGATACTCATTTCCCGACTGATACACGCCAGCATAGACTCCAGCCAGCACAAACGAAAACGGGTCGAAACTGTCTTCGGTGGCCAGCCACCATTTTGTCTTGGCGCGGATCGGCTGAATCGTCCCATCGGGGTTCCGGACCGTATCGTAATCCGGGACGATGCCCAGGATATGAGTGTCTTCGCGGGTGGGTTCCAGTTTCTTGGCGACCTCTGCTTCGTCCGTCTGCGCCCATGCGCAGCCCAGGCAGGTTGCGCAGACGAAAAGCATACCCCACCGATTGGCCATCATCAATAGTAACCCAGCTGTTATCTAGACGACTCGCATCAGGAACGGCGTACAGGCTATTTCGAAAGCTCGAGACGCATGTTTTTAAGCGACTGCTGCATGGGCGATGCGGCTTCCGGCATGCGCTGCGTCACTTCGCCGAATAAAGGCACCAGTTCCGGATCCCTCCAACCCCTGCGCGCCTCCTCAATCATGATCTCGACGGCGTGCTGATGGGAAAACGCGGGTTTGTAGGGACGGGCAGTCGTTAGCGCGTCGTAAATGTCCGCTACCTGCAGAATCCGGGCAAGCAAAGGAATGTCCTCGCCGCGCAAGCCGTCTGGATAGCCGGAGCCGTCCCAGCGTTCATGATGGCTGCGGATGATCGGCAACACCGGAGCCAGTGTTTTCATCGGCTTGCAGATCTCTTCGCCGCGGACTGTGTGCAGCCGCATGGTCTGCCACTCCTCATCAGTCAACAGCCCTCGCTTGAAGAGAATCCCGTCAGGGATCCCGATCTTGCCGATGTCATGCAGATAGGCCCCGCGGTACAGCGCCAGAAGGTCTTCCTTGGGCAATCCTAGAGCCTGGCCGAGCGCAAGGCCGTAGGTCGTTAGCCGCTCGCAATGCTGGCCGGTGTATTTGTCCCGATGCTCCACCGACTGTGCCAGCGCAAACAGGATCGTTTCCGCTTCCTCAAGCGAGTCCGTCAACGCTTTATTGCGCAGCATGGCGCGGATACGAGTCCGGGCGACTGCGGGCTGCAGCGGTTTGATTAAAAATTCGTCTGCGCCGGATTCGATTCCCGCCACCTCGTTTTCGGTGCCCTGCACGCTGGTGGTCATCAGGATCGGAATCAGTTGCGTCCTTCGCTCGCTCTTGAGAAGGTGGCAAAATTCCGGCCCGCTCATTTCCGGCATCACCAGATCCACCACGACCAAATCCACTTTTTCCCGCTCCAGAATCGCCAGCGCGGCGGAAGGCCGGGACGCCTCCAGAATGCGATACGGAGCCGTCTTCAGCATCGCCTTGAGCAGGCGGCGGTTCAGCTCGATGTCGTCGATGATCAGAATGGTTGGAGCTTGTGCCGCGTCCTCCAGGACGCTCTCCCAGCGCGGAAAATGCAGCTCCGGACGCAGAATCACCGGCTCGTTCGCGGCTTTCTTGACGATGGACACGGAGGGTTCCAACTCACCTCTTCTATCGGCTTCATTTCACAAAAGATTTAGGCGAAAAGCCGGAAACAGTACTAAGATAAGGATCGTCATGGCTCAACTTACGGCAGAGGACCGTAGCTTCCTTACCGCTCACCTGAACCAATCCCGCGACCTGGTTTTGAAGGAGATCGCCGGACTGCGGCCCGATCAGTGGACGTTCCGCCCGGACGAGGAAACGTGGTCCATCGGCGAGTGCGCCGACCACATTCTCACCGTCGAGCGCCGCCTCTTCAGCCTGGTCTCCAAGGCGATGCAGAGCGCTCCGCCGGATCCCGCCCGCGCGGCCGAAGTGCAGCATAAGACGCCGAAACTGCTGCATGCCGTCCCATCGCGCGAGGTTCGGGTCAAGGTGCCGCCTGGGGTGGTGAACCACTCCCATTCCGCCCGCCCCGAGGAGTTCACCGGACCGTTCGAACAGCAGCGCGCCATGGTTTTGCAGTACGTCGCCGAGACGCAGGATCCCCTGCACGACCGCGTCTCGCCTCACATGGTGTTCAACGAT
>JBBIVT010000135.1:8176-10481 GCA_037439565.1 Acidobacteriota bacterium
GCGCAGGCCGCCGTCTGGATCGCGAATCTCATTCGCTACAAGAAGGAAGGATTCAAGCCGGACCGCGACATGATCGTTGCTCTCACCGCGGACGAGGAAGGCGGCGGGCCCTACAACGGCGTTGACTGGCTGATCGCCCACCACCGCGACCTCATCGACGCGGAATTTTGCCTGAACGAAGGCGGCTGGGGCGAGGCGGCCGGTGCAAAGAAAATCTCCAACGATATTCAGATCAGCGAAAAATACGTGCTGAACTTCCGCTTCGAGGTCCGCAACAAAGGCGGCCACAGCTCCATGCCCGTCGCCGACAACGCCATCTATCACCTGGCGGGCGCGCTGGACCGGCTGGCCAAGTTCGGGTTCCCCCTGAAAACCAACGACGTAACCGCCGCTTATTTTAAGCAGATGGCGGCGCTCACCAAAGGCTCGATTTCCGCCGACCTTGCCAAAGTGGCGGAGGGCGATCAGGCGGCGATGGTCCGGGTCGCCGCGGCTTCTCCTGCCTGGAATTCGACGCTTCGGACTACCTGCGTCGCCACCATGCTGGAGGGCGGACACGCAATGAACGCGCTTCCTCAGCTCGCCGCGGCCAACGTCAATTGCCGCGTCCTGCCGGAGGATTCCGTCGAGTACGTCGAAAGCACCCTCAATAAAGTCATCGCCGACGATCAGGTGAAACTCACCAAGTTAGGCGACTTCAAAAAAGGACCGGCATCGCCAATGCGTCCCGATCTGATGAAGGCGGTCGCGCGCCTGACCGATACGATGTGGCCCGGCGTTCCGACGCTCCCCATCATGGTAATGGGCGCAACCGACGGCCGGATGCTCCGCATCGCCGGCATCCCCACCTATGGCGTGCAGGGCTTCTTCATGGATCGCGACGACGTCCGCTTCCACGGCCGTGACGAGCGCATGGGCGTCCAGGCATTCTACGAGGGTCAGCAGTTCCTCTATGAGTTGGTAAAGGCCCTCTCGGCGCGCTAAGCCGCCGGAATGTGGTTGCCGACCTTATCGATATTCAGCACCATGTTGCCCCCTTCGTCGAAGTCAAAGGCGGGCGTGAATCTGGCGTTCCAGACGATCTCGTCAAAGCGGTACGAATAGCGCGCGTGCACGCTCTGGGAGAACGTCTCATCAAAGCCTTTGATCAGGATGAGCACCTCGGCCTGGGCGCGCTTCAAGTCTTCCCCGGTCTTTCCGAACAGCGGGCTCGATTCGTCGATGGGATGCACAATGGTCCAGGTCAGGGCCAGAAAATCGATGCGATCGCGCTCGAGCGATAGCCCCAGATACGTGCGCTTCTGCTTGCCCGGCTCGCCTTCCACCGTCATCAGGATGAGGGTAGCTTCCATCTCCATCAGGGCGTTCGGGCGCCGGTTGACGATGCGGAACTGAAGGCTGGTTCGGTCTTCATAAGGAGCGATCAACGCCTGATCGCTGAAGCCGATGCGCGCCGACGGCCGCGAGAAGCGTCCAAAGAGAATGCCGGTGGCCAGCGCAAAACCCAGCAGGCCGATGAGCGCCTCCAGTACCGCCAGAATATTCGACGAAAGTGCGCTGGGAGCGATATTTCCGTAGCCGACGGTGGTGAGCGTGTGCGCGCTGAAGAAAAAAGCGTTCAGGAACCGGTGCATGCTGTCCGGAGCGTCGCCGCCTTGCAGATGCCCCGGCCCCAGGGCGAAATAGAGCGCGGCGAACACGGTGTTCACGGCCAGGTACGTCACAAAGATCAACACCAGGAACGCCGGCCACGGCATGCTGATCAAATGCAGGTAGGGGTGAATGTCCCGCCAGCGCGTCCCGTGGCGGGCGACGTTGAAGCTGCCGTCCCGGTTGATGGCGCGGCGCAGCAGGCCTGTGTATTGCGTGGTCAGTCCGGGGTCGAAGGTCCGTTTCGCCATATCTCACGATCTTAGATGAAACCAGTAGACTGGATGGAGGAGAACGCCAACATGATTCGTCGCGCGGAAGCTCAGTGGAACGGCTCGATTAAGGAGGGCACCGGCCACGTCAAGGTGGAGACGGGGGCGCTCGACAGCCCGTACAGTTTCAAATCCCGCTTTATCGGTGGCGGGGAGACCAATCCGGAAGAACTGCTCGGCGCCGCCCATGCGGCCTGCTTCTCGATGGCTCTATCTGGCGTGTTGACCAAGGACGGGCATCCGCCCGCCAGCATCCATACGACCGCGGCCGTGCATATCGACCCCGTGGAGGGCGGCTTCGCAATCACCAGGATCGAGCTGGAGACGGTGGGCGAAGTCCCCGGCATCGATGCCGCGGCGTTTGAAGCGGCCGCGGCGGCGGC
>JBBIVT010000136.1:0-10313 GCA_037439565.1 Acidobacteriota bacterium
CGTCCGATCAGCCGCAGCGCCTCCGGCAGCGCCGCAAGGTCGCCCGCGTCGTAGGTGAACTCCATCGGCCTGCGCCCGTAACAGGGCTGGCAGGCCGAATAGACGGCGATGGTGTAAGCCCGGTCCATGTCCGCCGATGCGCGCGCCGCAGTGGAGAAGAAGGCCTGCGCGGTCAGCGAGCGAACGGATTTTTGCGCCTGCACGGAAACTCTTTGCCAGGCGCGAAAATGCCGCGTATCCCTCTCCGGCGGCGCGCCGGCCGCGAGTTCAATGAACTGCCGTATCCGATCCATATCGTCCCGGCCAAGATCTTACTCCGCCGGTTCAAGCCCTCCTCGGCCCGCCGCGCCAAAACCGCTGTAGGATATACACATATGCGACGCAGAGAGTTTGTGACCGCTCTTGCCGCCATTCCCGCCGCGGCCCAGTCCGCTCCGGTGGAGCGCAAGGGCCGACTGAAGCAGTGCGTAACCCAGGGCGTGTTCGCCCGAGGCATGAGTTTTGAGGATTCCTGCCGCGAAGCCGCGCGCCTCGGGGTGAAGGGTTACGACCTCAGAGGTCCCGCCGATTGGCCCACGCTCAAAAAATACGGCCTGATTCCGACCATGTATCCTCCGGGCCCCGGCGGCAACATTCCCGATGCTCTCAACCGCGTGGAAAATCACGACCGGCTGGAGAAAGCAATGCACGCCGCGCTCGACGAAGCCGCGGCCAACGGAGTGCCGAACATCATCACGTTTTCCGGCAACCGCCGCGGCATGCCGGACGCCGAGGGCGCGGATCACTGCGTGAACTTTCTCAACAGGGTGAAGGCGCACGCCGAGGATAAGGGCGTCACCATCTGCATGGAACTGTTAAACAGCAAGGTGAATCACAAGGACTACATGTGCGACCACACGGCCTGGGGCGTGGACGTGATGAAGGGCGTCGGCTCGCCTCGCGTGAAGCTGCTGTACGACATTTACCACCTGCAGATCATGGAAGGCGACATCTGCCGCACGATCAAGGAAAATATCCAGTATCTGGGCCATTTTCACACCGGGGGCAATCCCGGCCGGCATGAGATCGACGACACGCAGGAGCTGAACTACCACTTCATCGCCAAGACGATCGCGGATTTGGGCTTTACCGGCTACGTCGCCCACGAATACTCGCCCGCGCCCGGCCGCGACGCCCTCAAGAGCCTGGAACAAGCGCTGGAAATTTTTGACGTATAAGGGAGCATGGAGACAGACTACCCTGTGGCAGAACTTAGCCCTTTTCTGATCAGCCCGATCTGCCCTGCGTGATACACATTATGCTGCACCACCCCGTGCAGCAGCCAATAATACGTGAAATCCTGCCCGTCGAGCAGTTCCCACAGCTTGTCTTCCTGCATCTCGCTCACCGCGCCTACCAGCGCCTCGTGCGAGCTTTCCAGAATCCCCAGCGCCGCCTGCCACGCCGCTTCGTCCTGGCCGGAAATCGCCGGCCAGTCCTGTTCCGGCGTGAGGATGGCGTACTGCGCTCCGTCCAGTGTGTTGATGGCCTCGTTGATCCAGGCCGTAACATGCTGCACCAGTTCCCAGATCGAGTGGCCGCCCGGAATCGGCCTTGCTACCGCCTGCGCTATTGTGATGCCCTCCAGGTTCGCCATGAGCGAAGGCCCGTGCCACGGCGTGCCGGAGTAGCAGACATTCAACAACTCGGCGATATTGTCGACTTCGGACATGACGGAAATTTCCCTTACTGCGCAGCGAAGATTAGCGCGATGGCGGCCAGCGCGGTTCCTGCGATCGTGAATTTCATGCTGTGTAGGACAAAGGATACCCCGAAATTGCTTGGGCCTGGGGCACACCAGGCTCACGCGGATTACCGTACCCTCACGAACGCATCGCGGACCCATTGTGGTTCATCCGGCTCGCCCTTGGGTTTCATTTTCCTGGTGATCGACCAGCGGTGAATCCAGGAGAATCCGCCGGTTCCCGCGTACTCGTCGGGCAGGGAATACGCCGGATTTTTCAGAGCTTCGCCGAGGGAAACAAAGCGGTAGCCGTGGGCGCATTTACGCGGTGGAAAACCACGAGCAGGCGAACCCTTCCGCGGGATTGCCGATGAAGGGACGCTGTTGCAGCATCTCGACGTGATTTAGGACGGCCCGGCCAAATCGTTCGGCGACGGCTGTGACCGGTTCAACGATTCAAATTCAACCGTCGATCCTGAGCCATATCCTCGCGGAAGCGCGCGTAGATGATAAAGTATCTTCGAGCGCCATGAAATATCTCTCGCGAGTCGTCTGGTCCGAAGGCATGTACCTGGGCCCGCACCATTTTCAGGCCCAAAGCCGGTACTTTGAGGATTCTGCCCGGTTTACCATCTCCTCGCTGTGGTTCGAGCCGTGGGGACTGGTGGCGGCGCAACTCGACGCGGAGGCCTTGAAAAACGGGACCGTTTCACTGGTTCATGCGCGCGGAATCTTTCCCGACGGGCTGGTATTTCATATGCCCGAAAGCGACCCGCTGCCGGACGCCAGGAACATCACTGACCTGTTTCCGCCGGCTCGCGACGCGGTCACGGTGGTGCTGGCGGTGGCGCCTCGCCGGCCGGAGGGCGTGAATACGGCTGAGGACGGCGCGCGATTCCGCGCCGAAGTGCGTGTGCTGCACGATGAAACCACGGGGCGCGACGAGAAACCGGTCCAGGTTGGACGCAAGAACATCTCCCTCCGCTTCGACACCGAGCCGCTGGACGACCTGATCACGCTGCCGGTGGCGCGGGTGATGCGGGACGGCTCCGGCCACTTCATGTTCGATCCCGACTTCGTGCCGCCGTGCGTCGAGTTCAGCGCCAGCGAGCGGCTGATGCAGATGACGGCGCGGCTGATCGAGATTCTGGAGGACAAGAGCTCGCGCTTTTCCAGGAGCGGCGAGGGGAAGTCCTGGGCCGAGTTTTCTACCACGGAGATCGCCAATTTCTGGCTGCTGCATACCGTCAATTCGGCGCTGGCTCCGCTGCGGCATCATTATCTAACCCGCCATGGCCATCCGGAGGCGCTGTACGTGGAGTTGCTGAGGCTGGGCGGAGCGCTGTGCACGTTCGCGTTCGAGTCCCATCCGCGCAATCTTCCTCCGTACGACCATCGCAATCTGTCGAAGTGTTTCGGGCTGTTGGACGATCATATTCGCGTGCATCTGGAAACGATTGTCCCCACGCAGTACATCAACATCCCGTTGGTGAAACGCGCCGATTATTTCTATGAGGGCGAGGTGACGGATCAACGCGTGCTGGACCGCGCGCGCTGGATTTTCGCGGTGAGGAGCAAGATCGCGGAGCCGGATTTGATCGCGCGGACGCCGCAAATCGTCAAGCTGTGCTCGAAAATATTCCTGCCGCAACTGGTGAAGCGGGCGCTTCCGGGCATGACGCTGACGCATCTGCCGGTGCCCCCGGCGTCGATTCCGGTGCGCGCCGATTCTCAATATTTCAGCGTGGGTCGCAGCGGGCCTTGCTGGGACCATATCGTGCAGACGCGCCAGATCGGATTGTACGTTCCGGGCGATTTGCCCGATCCTGAAGTTCAACTACTCGTGGTGCTGGAGGCTTCATGACGGCTGCGCCCCCGACCAGGCGTGCGGAAAATTTGGCGTTCGTGTTTCAGGAACTGCTGACCGTGGGGGAGAGGCTGCGGTCGAACCGGCAGCAGGTGGGCGAAGCCGCGCCGTTCCGGGCGCAACTGTGGGCAGCGGTGCGTCAGGCCGAGGATGAGGCGCGCCGCCGCGGCTACGCGACCGAGGATATCGAACTGGCGGTGTTCGCGGTGGTGGCGTTCCTCGACGAATCGATCCTGAATCTGCGGCTGCCGGTATTCGCCGACTGGCCTCGGCAGCCGATGCAGGAAGAGCGATACGGGCATCATGTGGCGGGCGAGATCTTCTTCCAGAATCTTCAAAAGCTGCTGACGCGTTCGGATTCGCATGAGTTGGCCGATCTGCTGGAGGTTTATCAACTGGCGCTGCTGCTCGGCTTTGCCGGCCGCTACAGCATCGGCGGGCGGGGCGAACTGCGCGCCGTCACGGCACAGACCGGCGAGCGGATTCAAAGGATCCGCCAAACCAGCGGGTGGCTTGCGCCGGCATGGATGCTGCCGCAGGAGGCTCCCGTGCAAACAAGCGGCGATCCCTGGGTGAGCCGCATGCTGGTGATTCTGATTGTCTGTTTCGTGATGATGGCGTGTCTGTTCGGCGTCTGCCTCGTATTTCTGAGCCAGGTATCGAACGACATTACCCGGATGGCGGGCGCATAACTATGGCGTGGATCATTGGAGGAATCGTCGTACTGGCCGTGGCGCTGATCGCGGCAGCGCTCATACTGTGGCTCCGCAATCGGAAGCAGGCGAGCGTGGCCGCTCCGGGCGCGGCGCCCTCAAGCGAAGGGGAAGCCGACGCGTTGATTCACGCCGCCAGCGCGCGCCTGGCGCAATCGAAAGCCGGTGCGGGCGTGGCCAATCTGCCCATGATTTTCGTGGTGGGCGACCGGAGCACGGCGAAAACCAGCACGATCCTGAATTCCGGTCTGGATCCGGAGTTGCTGGCCGGGCAGGTGTATCAGGACAATGCCGTCGCGCCGACGCGGTCGGCGAACATTTTCTTCGCGCGCGGCACGGTGTTCGTGGAGGCGGGCGGAGCGCTGATGGCGAGTCCGCCCGCCTGGACCAGCCTGGTGAAAAGGTTGGCTCCGTCGCGGCTGAAGTCGATGGGCGCCAGTGGCCAGGCGCCGCGCGGCGTTCTGCTGTGCTTCGATCTGGAGACATTCACGCGGGCCGGCGCGGCCGAGGCGATCGCCAACGCGACGCGCTATCTGCAGGCGCGGCTGGGCGAAATTTCCGAAATTCTGGGCATCAGCTATCCGGTGTACGTGCTGTTCACGCGCGCCGACCGGCTTCCGTTCTTCGCCGAATTCGTGCGGAATTTGAGCATCGAGGAGGCCGGCCAGGTCGTCGGCGCGACCGTGCCGATCCGTCCCGCGGCGGCGGGCGGCGTGTATGGCGAGGAGGAGACGCAGAGGCTCACTTGGGCGTTCAATCTGTTGTTCCATTCCTTCTGCGATCATCGGCTGTTGCTGATGCCTCGCGAAGGGGATCAAGCCAAGCTACCGCAGGCCTACGAATTTCCGCGCGAGTTCCGAAAGCTGCGAACGGCGCTGGTTCAGTTCCTGGTAGACGTTTGCCGTCCCAGCCAGTTGCGCGCGGGTCCGTTTTTACGTGGATTTTACTTTTCCGGGGTGAGGCCGGTGGCGGTGGCTGAGGCGCCTGCGCCGATGGTTGCGCCTTCGGCTCCCTCGGAACAGCAGGCTGAGACCGGCGGAGCGACGCGGATGTTCCGGGTGGGATTCCAGGCCGAACAGAAAGCCCGGCAGGCGGTGGCGCAATCTGGAGGCGGCGCGGGCAAGCGGGTTCCGCAATGGCTGTTCCTGGGGCACCTATTTAACGACGTGATCCTGGCCGATGCCAACGCGCGCGCGGCCAGCGGATCCAGCACGAAAACCAGTATGGTGAAGCGCCTCGCCATCGGGTCGGCGGCGGGGCTGTGCCTGCTCTACTCGGTTTTGCTCATTTGGTCGTATTTCGGCAATCGGGGGCTGGAGCAGGATGTGTTGACGGCGGCCAGGGCGATCCCCGCGAGTGAAGGATCGGGCGGCGCGGTGCCGGGGATCGATGCGCTGCAGCAGCTCGACAAGGTGCGGCAGTCGGTGGCGGCATTGACGTCCTATGAGCAGAACGGCGCGCCTTTGCGGCTGCGTTTCGGGCTGTACAAAGGAAGCGAAATTCTTCCGGACGCGCGGAAGATTTACTACGCTAAGTTCCGGCAACTGCTGTTCGCCTCCACGCAGGGCCAGATGCTGGGGTTCCTGCAGCGGACTCCGGCTGCGCCCGGGCCAAGCGACGATTACGGTGCCGCCTATGACACGTTGAAGGCATATCTATTGACGACGGCGGAGTGGAAACGGTCCTCCGACGCGGGGCTGCAGTCGTTTTTGGGATCGCGCCTCGACGCCCGGTGGGTGAACGGACGCGACGGCGAGATCGGCAACGACCGGCTGCAACTGGCCAAGGCGCAGTTCGATTTTTACGCCTCCGATCTGCACAACGGGAATCCGTATCCGGCGATCGCGGACGATGGCGCGGTGCGACGGTCGCGGATGTATCTCTCGCAGTTCTCCGGCCTGGAGCGCGTGTACCAGGGGCTGCTGGCGATGGCCGATAAACAGTATCCGCCCGTGAGCTTCAACCAGAAATTTCCCGGTTCGGCGGCGGCGGTGACCAGCTCGGAATTGGTTCGCGGCGCTTTCACCAAGGACGGCGCGAAGCTGGTGCAGGACGCCATCCGCAAGCAAAATTTCGCCGGTGAGGAATGGGTGCTGGGCCCATACGTTGGCCAGATGCCGGACAAGGCGACGATGGAAAAAGGCCTGATGGACCGCTACTCCGCCGATTACATCGCGCAGTGGCGCAATATTCTGCGCAAGAGCAACGTGAATCGCTATGCCGGATTGAAGGACGCGTCGAATAAGCTGAACCTGCTCACGGGCAGCAGCGCGCCGCTGCTGGCGCTGTTCTGGTGGACGTCGCAGAACACCTGCGTGGACGTGCCGGGCGTGGCGGATAAATTCAAAGCGCCGCAGGCGGTGGTGCCGTGCCCCAGCACGCAGATGTACATCGTGGACGCGAACCGTCCGTACAACTCAGGGTTGCAGGCGCTGCAGGCGGCGGTGGATCGCGCAGCGGATCCGCAGGCGAACAAGGACGACGCCTCTCATGCGCTGCGCGATAGCGGGCAAAACGCCACGCTGACGGCGAGGCAGCTCGGCGCGGCGTTTCCGCCGGATACCGAGGCGCAGATGGATCAACGGTCGCTGGAGCTGCTGCTGCAGCCGATCAAGTACCTGGACGGCATGGTGTCGAGCGATCTGAAGGGCGCGGGCCAGGGCTTCTGCGCGGCATTCAATGAGGCGACGCTCCATAAATTTCCGTTCGATCCGCAGTCTAAGGACGAAGCGAAGCTCGACGAACTGGGCGCGCTGCTGCAGCCCAAATCGGGCAAGTTGTGGGTGTATTACGAAAGCAGCCTGAAGAGCGTAATGGCCTGCGCCAACGGGGAATGCTCGGCGTCGGGCAGCACGCCGTTGAATCCCGGATTTGCGCAATTTATCGGCAACCTGATGAAGTTCTCGCGCGCGTTGTATGGCGATGCGGGAACCGATATGAATTACCAGTACACGCTGACGCCGAAGCAGACGGATCAGGTGGAGGAGTTCCAGGTGACGGTGAACGGCGAAACCTCGAAACTGAAGGGCGGCGCGCAGCATTCCTTCACCTGGCCCGGGGGAGGGACGCGGAATTTCAGCCTCTCCCTGCGTCTGGCCGGAGGCGCGACGATCGGCATGGGGAGTTATGACGGACCTTGGAGCGTCTTCCACTTCTTCAATTACGCGAATAAAAACACGGGGAACGCGTTTAGCTGGTCGCCGACGACGGGTCTCGATCAGCAACCGGTGAAAAGTCTGGGCCGCCCGTTGACCTACGACGTCACCGTGTCGGCGAACGGCCCGGTGGTGTTCAGCAAGGACTTCCTGTCGCACCTGAAGTGCGTCGTGCCAGTGTCGCGATAGGATCGATTACACTAATTGATGCCGCCATGGCGGGTCAGCCTCCCAATACGCGCGTCGGCAAATACGAACTCGAGGAGTTCCTGGGCGGAGGCATGTCCCACGTGTATCGAGCCAAGGATAGCGTCCTCGGACGGCGGGTAGCGGTGAAGATTCTCACCGAAACCGGCGTCAAGGATGCAGAGACCAAGGCCCGATTTCTGCTGGAGGCCCGCACGGCGTCGAACATCAGCCACGAAAATATCATCAACGTGTTCGATTTCGGCGAGGATGAGGGCCGGCCGTTCATCGTGATGGAGTTCCTGGAGGGCGAGAGCCTGCGCGACGCCATCAAGCAGGGCCATCTGGGCGATTTCCCGAGCCGCGTCGACCTTCTGATTCACGTCGGGCGGGCCATCGATTACATCCACACCCGCAAGATTATTCATCGCGATATCAAGCCGGAGAACATCAACATTGACCCCACGGGCAAGGTAAAGCTGATGGATTTCGGCATCGCGAAATCAGAAGGGGTCGCGCTGACCCGCGCGGGGTTCACACTGGGAACGCCGTATTACATGGCTCCGGAGCAGGTGATGGGGCAACCCGTGACGCCGCAAACCGATATCTATGCCTTTGGAGTTCTGCTGTTCGAGGTGCTCACCGGGTTGAAGCCGATCGCCGGCGGCTCCGTTGAGAAGATCTTTAACCAGATTTTGAGCCAGCCCATCGATCTGGCGCCGCTGGTGCAATTTCCACCGCGGATCGCGAATCTGGTGGAGCGCTGCACGGCGAAGCAGGCGGCACAGAGGCCGGATTCGCTGGCCGCCGTGGTGGAGGAACTGGAGCGCATCCTGGATCCGGCGCGTCCGGCCGCGGACCGCCGCCGGCCGCAAAAAGCCGCGATCCCGGCTGGGCCAAAACCGAAACCTCCGCGTGAGGATTCTTCTGTGATTCCCACCATCACCACCGTGACCCATACACCAGAGCCGCTTTCGGCGCATCTGGAAGGAATGCCGGCGTTTGTCCGGCATTTGCCCGGCGTCCTGCAATCGCAGGCCGGCCTGATGATCCTGGCCTGCCTCGCGGTGGTAGCGCTGATGGCCGGGGTTTACGCCGTGTTGTCGCTGGCGCACGTTATTTAACATGCAAATTCCGGCGCTGATCGGCAAATACGAGCTTCTCGAATTTCTCGGCGGAGGAATGTCCCACGTCTACCGCGGCCGCGACACGGTGATCGGCCGGCCGGTGGTGGTGAAACTGCTGACACCGGAAGCCTGCCAGGACGAGGAGGCCAAGGCCCGATTCCTGCAGGAGGCCAAGCTCGCCGGGAACCTGCAGCACGAAAATATCGTCGGCATTTTCGATTTCGGCGAGCACGACGGACGTCCCTTCATCGTGATGGAGTTTCTGAAGGGCCAGGATCTGCGCGACGCCATCCGCGGCGGCCGCACCGGCAGCCTGATGGACCGCCTGAAGATCGCCCAGCAGATCGCGCAGGCCCTGGAGCACGTCAACGGGCAGGGCATCGTGCATCGCGACATCAAACCGGAAAATGTCCACATCGACGCCAACGGCAAGGTGAAGCTGATGGACTTCGGCATCGCCAAGTCCGCCAATTTGTCCCTCACCCGCACCGGCATGACCATGGGGACGCCGTATTACATGGCTCCGGAACAGATCATGGGCAAGAAGCCCACCGAACAGGTGGACGTGTACGCCTTCGGCCTGTTGCTGTACGAACTGCTCACCGGGGTCCGCGGCGTCAACGGCGAGACGATGGAAACGGTGATGTACCAGATCCTGAATCAGCCTCTGGATCCTTCGGCGATGGTGAACGCGGGCGTTCCTCCGGAAGCGCGCGCGCTGGTGCTGAAATGCGTGGAAAAACTGCCGGAGGATCGCCCGGCGGGATTCGGACCGATCGTCGAGCAATTGAAAATGATGATCGCCGGCGGAGCCTCCACGCAAACGCAACCGGTGCAGACCCAGCAGGCAAGGACGCGGACGCTCCCCGTTGAAGCGCCACCGCCGTCCGCCACCGCCGAAACGCCCCAGCCGGCGCGGCCCATCGGACCGTGGATCGGGATCGGTGCGCTGGTTGTCGCCCTCCTTGGCGGAGGGATCTGGTGGGCGATGCGTCCGAAGCCCGCGCCGGCGGTGGTCGTGACGCAACCTGCCGTGTCCGTGCCGCAGGCGCCTCCGGCCATCGCGGGGATGGTGTATATTCCGGCCGGCAGCTTCCTATCGGGCGAATCGAATTCTCCCGTGCCTTTGCCCGCGTTTTACATCGATGAGACGGAGGTCTCCAACGCCGATTTCGCCGAGTTTTGCCGGACCGCCGGCTGTCCCGCGCCGATGGGCGCGCCGGATCTTCCGGTGGTGCGCGTGACCATCGCGCAGGCCCGCCAGTTCGCGGCCTGGAAGGGGAAGCGATTGCCGTCGGCTTTGGAGTGGGAGCGCGCTGCTCGCGGGGCCAACGGCGCGAAGTATCCATGGGGCGACGCCGAGGACGCCTCGCTGGCCAACGTCGCGGGCAAGGCTCTGAAGCCGGTGAAGTCATACGCGGCCTACGCCGGCGTGTATCAAATGGCGGGCAACGCCTGGGAGATGGTGGAGGGCGATATCGCGCCCAGTTCGCAGGCGGTGGCGCAGTTCGCCAGACTGCTCTCGCCGCCGCCCACGGCGCA
>JBBIVT010000137.1:0-10208 GCA_037439565.1 Acidobacteriota bacterium
CGCCTGCACCTCGACCGCAATCCGGAGGAGTCCCGTGAGCGCCTTGGTGAGATCGCGTCCGCGGCGCGGGGCATGGTCGACGGCATGAGCGATCTGGTCTGGTCCATCGACCCGCGGAAAGACGACATGCGCAGCCTTCTGCGCCGCCTCCGCCAGTTTGCCTCTGACGTTTTGGAATCCCAGGGTATCGACTGGCGCCTGGATGCGCAGCCGGGCCTTGAGTATCTGTCCCTGGACGCGGGCCAGCGCCGCCATTTGTTCCTGATCCTCAAGGAAGCGATCGCCAATGCCGCCCGGCACGCACAATGCTCGCTGGTATCCATTCACGCCGAAGCGTCCGGCACCCAGCTGATGATTTCCGTCGCCGACGATGGGCGCGGCTTCGACGAAGCCGCCGCCAAGGAAGGAAACGGATTGGAAAACATGCGCCGCCGCGCCCAGGCGTTGGGAGGCAGCCTGGTGCTCGATGGCCGCCAAGGGGTGCGCGTGCTCCTGCGCTTTCCCCTGTCCCATCGCAGGTAGCATAATTGTGCTCTGTCCGGGGAACCCCCGCTCCGCTATTCTGTGAGTTGTGTCCGATGGGATCCGGGTTATGATCGTGGAAGACGATCGCGTCACGCGCGAAGGCTTGGCCGCGCTCATTGAGGAAACGCCCGGATTCGCCTGCTCCGGCCGCTTCCGCTCTGTTGAGGACGCTCTCCTCGCGGGTTCGCCGCAGGACGTGATCCTGCTGGACATCCATCTCGCGGGGATGCCTGGCTCCGAGGGCGTTCCGCTGCTCCTGGAACGGTATCCCGGCGTCCACATCGTGATGCTGACGGTTCTTGACGACACGGAACGAGTGTTCGATTCGATTTGCAATGGCGCCTGCGGATATTTGCTCAAAAAAACCGCGCCCCCAAAGCTGCTCGAGGCGATTTCGGAAGCCTATCGCGGTGGCGCTCCCATGACGCCGGAAATCGCCAGCAAAGTCGTGAAGTTATTTCGCGAGTACGCTCCCACGCGCAATCCCGGCGGCGGGCTCACCGGCCGGGAACACCAGGTGCTGGAACTGCTGGCCGAAGGCTACAGCTACAACCGCATCGGAACACGCCTGGGCATCACGGCCAACACCGTCCGCAACTATATCCGGACGATTTACGAAAAGCTGCATGTGCACTCGCGGTCGGAAGCCGTGTCGAAGGCGCTTCGGCAGCGGCTCATTTGATTCCTATCGGGGCGCACATTCGTGCTCTACCGCATTTCCGGGCAGCCTGTTATCGTCCTTTAGGGAAGGCCTCGGGCCTCTAAAAATCGTTGAGAGGGGTCAGGATGAAGACTGTTTGCCGCTTACTCGCGGGGTCCGGAACGGTATTGAGTGTGGCAATGTTGGGTGCGCTTTTTGGATCCGCGTCCGCCCAGGCGCAGACGCAGAATATCCCGGTGGTGGTCACTTGCACCAGCACAGGCGAGGTGTGCTCGCCTACGTTCTCAACCACATTTACTCCACCATCCGCCGGGCCTGCGAGCGTATCTTTTACTGCCGGCACCGGCCTGTGCTCCAGCATCCAGGGTGCGTTCACCGTCGATGGCACGCTTGTGGGTACCACGGCGTTTCTTTCGGCTGGTCAGACGGGATCGGTCACAACCGGATCCCTAACTGCCGGCGTGCACACGATCGTATTGCAGGCCACCGGCGAGGTGGGCGGCTGCAACTCCGGAAATCTGCGTTCCTGGGGCGGGACGTTGACGGTGCCCGCAGCGCTCCCGGCCACTCCCGCGCCCGCCACCTGGCTGTTGGCCGCGCTTGGTATCGCGGCGCTGAGCCTCTACCAGGCCAAGGACAAGCTGGCGGATTTGATCGCCCGCGGCCGGTAAGAAACCCCGGCGGGGGAGGCAGTCCAGTTGGGATAAACTCGTAGCTTGTCCGTCCTCCCAAGCCTCGAACACCTGCTCGGCCCACGCGGCGTGCTTTTTTCGCCCGAGGATCTCGTCTTGTACGAGTACGACGGCGGTGTGGACAAAGCACGGCCGGATTTTGTGGTTTTCCCACGCTCCACGGCCGATGTTGTGGCCATCGTTAAACTGGCGGCGCAAAATCATTTGGTTATTGTCGGCCGCGGCGCGGGCACGGGGCTTTCCGGGGGCGCCATTGCGCGTGGCGGAGGCATCGTCGTTGCGTTTTCGCGGATGAACCGCATCCTCGAAATCGACCTCGCCAGTGAGCGCGCCGTCGTCCAGCCGGGCGTCGTGAATCTCGATATTACCCAGGCCGTCGAAGCCGACGGCTTTTTCTATGCCCCCGATCCCTCCAGTCAGCGCGCGTGCACGATCGGCGGCAACGTGAATGAGAACGCCGGCGGCCCGCACACGCTCGCTTATGGCGTCACCACGAATCACGTGCTGGGCGTCGAAGCAGTGCTGCCGGACGGCAGCGTCATCGAAACCTCGACGGAAGGCGAAGGCTACGATATCACCGGCCTGCTGGTCGGCTCCGAAGGCACCATGGCGCTGATCACCAAGGTGACCGTGAGGCTGATGCGCAAACCCGAGATGGTCAAGACGATCCTGGCGATCTACGACCGGACGGAGGACGCCGGTGAAACCGTGGAACAAATCACGGCCCGCGCGATTACGCCCGCCGCGGTGGAGATGTTGGATGGCGTCATGCTGCGCATGATCGAGGAAGCCACGCACGCCGGCTATCCCATGGATGCAGCCGCGGTCCTGCTGATCGAACTCGAGGGCCTCCGCGAAGCTGTCGAGGAGCAGACCGAACAGATTCGCGAAGTCTGCCGCCAGTGCCGCGCCCGCGAGTTCCGCGTCGCCCGTAACGCCAAGGAGCGCGACCTGCTTTGGAAGGGCCGGAAGAACGCGTTCGGCGCCGTCGGCCGCGTCAGCCCGTCGTATTACGTGCAGGACGGCGTGGTGCCGCGCACCAAAATCGCGCCGACGCTGAAGTTCATCCACGAGGTCGGCGAGCGTTACGGATTCAAGATCAGCAACATTTTCCATGCAGGCGACGGCAATCTGCACCCGCTCATTCTGTTCGATCAGCATATCCCCGGCGAACTGGAACGCGTCAAAAAGGCCAGCGACGAGATTCTTCAGTTCTGCATCGACGCTGGAGGCTCCATCACCGGAGAACATGGCGTCGGGATGGAGAAAATGGAGATGATGGGCCACCAGTTCACCCCCGATACGCTCGACATGATCGCGCGCTTCAAGAAACTGTTCGACCCCGGCTGCCGTCTAAATCCAGGGAAAGTGCTGCCCACGGGCCGCGGCTGCCTGGAAATCCGCCAACGCGCAGGAGACTTGAGTTTATGAAGAAAATCGCCATCCTTTCGATTCTCGCTTCGGTGATCTGCTTCGCCGGCGAGCGCAAGAATCTCCCCGGCCAAGCCGGCAATGACGATGTCGAACTGGAAGCGACCCTGATTCTGAATCACGACGAGGTCACTGCCGCCGTAGGCGCAGACATCGGCGAAGGCTACGTCGTGGCTCGCGTCAAGGTTACGCCCAAGGGCGACGGGCCGCTGCGTGTTAGTCCGGACGATTTCACAATGCTCGGCAAGGACGGGCAGCGTGCCACGGCGCTCGCGCCTTCGGAAATCGCGGGCAAAGGCGAGTTGATCGTCAAGCGGGGCACGGCCGATGGCAGCAAAGGGGGCTTTTACGCGGGAGGGATCGGCGGGGGGCTCGGTTCCAGTCCGGGAACCGTACAACGGGATGTGATCAAGGGCACCCAGATTGATGACAATGCGAAGGCATCGCCCGCACTGGCTGCCCTGACCGCGAAAATACTCCCCGACAAGGAGACAAAGACTCCTGTCGAGGGCCTGCTCTACTTCCCCATCAGCGGCAAGGTGAAAGCCAAGGACGTCCGTATTCAGTATAAGGGCGCCGCCGGGCGGCTGATGATGGAATTCGAGCCGGTGAAACGCTAGTTACATCGAGATGGTATCGATGGTAACCGTGTCGCCGTTCACCGAGCCGGTGATCTTCACCTTGTGTCCCAGATGCGGCTGCACTTTCTCCATCGAAGCCTTGTCGATGTGAAGCACCTTGTCGTCGGAGGTAACGAACACCGCTTCGGCGCCGCCCTTCACGCAATTCTTGGTGCATGCGATCGACTTTTCTGACCCGTCCGTATGTTTGCATTTAGAATCGGCAATGACGCCGCTCCATTCGCCGGCAAACGCCGACAAGGAACCGAACGCCGTTAAGGCAGCAAGAGCAAGTAGTTTCTTCATGGGGTGTGTGACCTCAGTCATTACAATACGATACAAATGGGTTCTAAGGCAATCGAATTATAGCTTCACCCGTTTGGCATCGCGCCAGAGGCGTTCCAGGTCGTAATACTCCCGGGCTTTCTCGCTGAAAACATGGATCAGGTAGTCGCCGTAGTCCACCAGCACCCATTCGGCATTCTGATAGCCTTCTATGCTGTTCGGCCGCTCCCCCAGGTTCTGAAGCTGCAGCTCGATTTCGTCGGCAATGGCTTGAATCTGCCGGGAATTGGCACCGCTGGCGATCAGGAAGAAGTCGGCAAAGGAGGTGACGTCGCGAAGATCGAGAACCACGATGTCCTTGGCCTGCTTTGACGCAGCCGCCTCCGCGGCGGCGTGCCAGAGCTGCTCGGGGGTGATCTGCTCTGTCTTCTTGGCGAAACCCAGGAATGTTCTCCTCCCCGTATCGTACTACAATTGAGGCGAAATCCAATGCTGCGATTGCTCCTTTGTTTGGCTTTTTGGGGAACCCTAGCGGCCCAGGATTCGCCCGGCGTCGCGAATGCGCGGCGGGAAGTCGAGCGCATCGACGGCATGGTGAGGAGCGGATCCCTTCCCCCCGTCAAAGCCTCCGAGGCACGCCAGAATCTGGACGACGCCGTGGACGCGGACTTTCTTTCGCGCACGTTTTTGGCTCAGATCCGTGTGGAAGACCTAACGGAGCAGCAAAGCTCGGCGATGGTGGAGGCGGCTCGCCGGCGGTTGGATCGCATACAGGTCAAGCTGAATAAAATGAATGAGTTGATCGCCAGCGGCGCTGCTCCCGCAGCGGACCGTTCGGCACTGGAAGCGGAACGCGCCAGCCGCCAGGAGACGCTGGATCGCGCCGAGAAACTCGCGGGCCTGTTGCGGGAAATCGCCACTATGGCACGCGCCGAGACACGTCCGCCGGAGGAGAAAACCGGCGGCACGCGCTTCATCGGGTCAAAGGGGTTGCAGGAGCTCACGCTCGCGTTCCAGCAGAAGTTCGCCGAGCCGTTTCCGATCAGCGCGCAAGGGATGACCGCCGTTCACAAGGCTTTGGGATTGGACCACACCGGACGCGTCGACGTGGCCGTGCGGCCCGATTCGCCTGAAGGAATCTGGCTGCGCCAGTATCTGAGCCAGCGGGCGATTCCTTATTACGCCTTCCGCGCCGCGATGGCCGGAAAGGCGACCGCGCCGCACATCCACATCGGTCCGGGCAGCACTCGCCTTTAAATACAAAAGACAGGTACAATCGACGGTTATGTCAACCCTCCGCGTGCTGATCGGCTCTGACCAGATTCAGTCCCGCATCCGGGAACTCGGCGCGCAGATCGATCAGGATCTGCCCACCGGCCCCATTTACCTGATCGCGATTTTGAAAGGAGCCTGTTTCTTCCTGGCCGATCTGGCGCGCGCGGTGAAAACGCCCGTGCGCCTTGAGTTCATGGGGATTTCCAGCTACGGAAGGGGCAAGACCAGCTCCGGCGAAGTGAAGGTGACCAAGGATCTGGACGTCAGCGTGGAAGGTTACGACGTCATCGTGGTAGAGGACATCGTTGATAGCGGCGTGACGCTCAGTTACCTGGTGCAACTGCTGAAGCAGCGAAAGCCCAAGTCCCTGCGGATCGCCACGCTGCTCGATAAACCCACTCGCCGCCAGAGGCCGGTGGAGGTGCATTATCGCGGTTTTGAAATCCCAGATGAGTTCGTGGTGGGCTACGGCCTGGATTATGCCGAAGATTACCGCAATCTGCCGGATGTTTGCGTGTTGAGCGGCGTTTGAGTTTACTTTGTGCTTACGTGGAAAGGATTGAAGTCGCTGTGATAATCAAACGCGTCCAATCCTTCGGCGCGCTTCAGGAACCCCACCACCAGATACGTCAACGGCGTCGCGACCACTTCATACAGCACCTTGCCGATGTAGGCCGAGCCGGCCAGTTTCACCAAAGTCAGGGGCGGCGCCGTTCCGGCGAATCCGATGATGACCAGGATCACCGTGTCGACGAACTGGCCGGTGACGGTCGAGCCGACGGTGCGCGTCCACAACGCTTTTCCGCCGGTCCAGAGCTTCATTTTTGCTAGCGTGTAGGAGTTGGTGAACTCGCCGCACCAGAACGCGACGAGGCTTGCCACGATCAGCCGCGGGATCTGGTAAAACACGGTGGCGAAGGCGTCCTGATGCGTCCAGCCGGGCGCGGGCGGCAGCCATACGGTAATCAATCCCATCACGGCCAGCAGACCGTTGGCCAGAAACCCCAGCCAGATGGCCCGCCGAGACGCGCCGTAGCCGTAGACTTCAGTGAACACGTCGCCGAAAATGTACGTGATCGGAAAAAGAAGCTGCGCTCCGCTGATCACGAACGGCCCGATGGCGCACAGTTTTTGACCCACGAGGTTGGAAATCAGCAGCACAACCAGGAAGATGGCGAGCAGCAGGTCGAAATGGCGGTACGTGCGAAGATCGCGAGCCTGAACGGCTTCCGGCTTGGGATTGAGCATGAGGCCTCATTCTAGCAGCGTGGCACGCGTCGTCGCGGTTGCGCCGCCTTACTTCAGCAGCGGCTTCACCGCGCGGAGCACCGTGCCTGACACGATTTCGCAACCCTGTGCCGTCGGGTGGATACCGTCCTTCTGGATGTACCGCATATCGGGCGTGACGATGTCGGCCAGCAGGAACGGGATCAGGCCGGTTTTGTGCTCTTTCGACAAATCGCGATAGATTTTTTCGAACTGGTGGATGTAATCCGGGCCGTAGTTGGGCGGCAGCGTCATCCCGGCCAACACCACCTTCGCGCTGGCTTTTTGAAACGCCTCGATCATCGTGTTGAGATTCGCCCGGGTGGTTTCAAGCGGCAGCCCGCGCAGGCCGTCGTTTCCGCCGAGTTCCAACACCACCACGTCCGGCTTCACCGCGAGCCCCGAATCGAGGCGAGCCACGCCGCCCTCCGTCGTATCGCCGCTGATGCCCTGATTGATCACATGCCAGGGCAGCTTTTCGGCGTCCAGCTTCTTCTGCAAAAAATCGGGGAAACTCAGGCCCGGTTCGAGCCCGAATCCCGCGCTCAGGCTATCGCCGAACACCAGCAGCACGTGACGGTTATCGTGTACAACCGGCGCGGCGGGGGGAGGCGGAGCGGGCGCGGCCGTCTCGCGCGCGGCGGGCTCGTCATGTTTGGAACATCCGCCGAGAGCGAGCAGGAGAACAAAAATTAAGGCGGGGCGCATCTGATGCCATTCTAAGATGTATACAGATGACAATTCTGTCCACCCATTCCCTCACCAAGTCCATCAATACAGGCACGCACACGGTGGAAATCCTGAAGGGCGTCGATTTTGAGGTTCCGCAAGGCCAGTTTGTCGCGATCATGGGCGCTTCGGGCAGCGGAAAGAGCACCATGCTGGGATTGCTCGCCGGACTCGACACGCCGACGTCGGGGAAGGTGATCATTGCGGGCGTGGACATCACCGGTTTGACGGAAGACAAGCTGGCGCTGGTGCGCGGCGAAAAGATCGGCTTCGTATTTCAGTCCTACCAGTTGATCCCAACGCTGACGGCGGAGGAGAACGTCCTGCTGCCGCATGAGCTGGCGGGGCGCGATGTGGCCTCCGGCCTGGAGCGCGCGCGCGAACTGCTCGCGAGCGTCGGCCTGGCGGACCGCATGGATCATTACCCTGTCCAGTTATCCGGAGGCGAGCAGCAGCGCGTGGCGCTGGCGCGCGCGTTCATGATGAAGCCCCCGATACTGATGGCCGACGAGCCGACCGGAAATCTCGACAGCGTCAACGGTGCGCTGGTGCTGGATCTTCTGATCAAGCTGAACGAGCGCGAGGGCACAACGCTGGTGCTCGTCACCCATGATCCGGCGCTGGCAGACCGCGCGGACCGGATCGTCACGTTAAAGGACGGGTTGGTGGTGAACGACGAAATTCAGGGGGCCCGAGGGCAGGCTCCGGGCGCAAGGAGCCCGGAATGAAACTCTCGCTCAAGACCGCTGCCCGCATCGCCTGGCGCGAGACGCGATCTTCGCTGACGAAATTCCTGTTTGTGATTCTGGCCGTTGCCGCCGGCGTGGGCGCGCTCTCCGGCGTGCGCGGGTTCAGCCAGAGCTTCAAGAGCATGCTGACCAAGGAAGCGCGCACGGTGATGGCCGCCGACCTCACCGCGCGCCAGTTCGCCATGCCCACCGATGCGCAATTCGCCGCCCTCAATGCGATTCCCAACGTCGACCGCACCCTGATCACGGAAACGTTCTCCATGGCCTCCTCGGCCGATCCTGGCGCGACGCCGCTGCTCGTTTCGATCAAGGCCGTCGATCCGGCGAAGTACCCTTACTACGGCGAAGTGAAGCTCGCGCCGGAGATGCCTCTCCGCTCGGCGCTGAGCGCCGATACGGTGGCCGTGGGCGAGGATCTCATGATCCGCCTGAACCTCAAGACCGGCGACCTGATCCGCGTCGGCGGGCAGGATTATAAAATCGCCGCGGCGGTTGTCTCGGAGCCGGATCGCATGTCCGGCAGCATGAACATCGGCCTGCGCCTGATGATGTCACAGGACGGTCTGGCCCGCACCGGCCTGATGCAGTTGGGCAGCCGCGCGGCGGAGCGCCTGTTATTCAAGCTGAACCCCGGCGCGCCCGGAGTGGAGCAGGTCCGCAAGGCGATCAAGGCGGCTCTGCCCGAATCGCTGGTGGCGGATTTTCGCCAGTCGCATCCCATCATCACCAGCGGCCTGGACCGCGCGACCGTGTTTCTCAGCTTGGTAAGCCTGATCGCTCTGATCGTCGGTGCCATCGGCGTTGGCATGGCGATGCACGCGCACTTGCAGCAGAAGCTCGACAATATCGCGGTGATGAAATCCATCGGCGCGACCTCGAAGGAAATCATCCGCATTTACGCGTTGCAGACGCTGATGCTGGGCCTGCTGGGAGGCATCGCCGGAGTCGCCGTGGGCCGCGTGGTGGAGGAGATTTTGCCCCGGCTGATCACGAAGTTCTTCTCCGTCGGCGGCGTGATGGGCTGGCATATCGAGGCCGCGGCGCAAGGCATCGCGGTGGGCCTGATGACCACGCTGCTGTTCACGCTGCCGCCGCTTCTCGCCATCCGTAAGATCCGTCCGGGCCTGATCCTACGCCGCGATATGCCGGAGGCGAGGCTGCCTTGGCGGCAAAGGCTCGGCGAGGGCAGGGAGGCGCTGGCGGTGGGCGGTGTCATTCTGCTCGGCATCGGCGGAGTCGCCTCGTGGCTGGCGGAATCGCCCAAGGTCGGCGGATACTTCGCCGGAGGCCTGGTCGCGAGCCTGATCGCGCTCACGGGCGTTGCTTGGCTGTTGTTGCGCGGTATCCGCGAATTTCTGAAGCGTTCGCCGTGGAGAATTCCCTCGCTCGTCCGCCAGGGCCTGGCGAATCTGCACCGCCAGGGGAATCAGGCGCAGGCGATTCTCGTCGCGCTCGGCCTCGGCGTGATGTTCACGCTGAGCATCTATCTCATCCAGGATTCGCTCGTCGGCCAGATCATCAAGACCGCTCCTCCGGGCATGCCGAACGTGTTTCTGGTCGGCGTAACGCAGGCGCAAGTCGAGCCGCTGAAAGAATTGCTTGCCCGGCAGCAGGGCGTGGAAGGCACGCCGGAGTTCGTGCCCAGCGTCAGTGCGCGCCTGGTCACCATCAACGGCACGCGCCTGGCCGACATGAAGTTCCAGGGCATGGCCCGGCGGTTCACGTATTCACGCTCCGTGATGTGGGAGAACGAAATCCCGGAGCAGACCAAGGTTCTGGAAGGCGCATGGTGGAAACCCGGCACAACCGAGCCCGCGGTGAGCATCGCCGAGGACGCCTCGAAGATCTTGAATCTGCATCCCGGCGCGTGGATTGAAATGGAAGCGTCCGGGCGCACCATCGGCGCGCGCGTCGTCGCCGTGCATCAGACCGAGGCGATCCGCGTCAGCGCGGCCAACGAGTTCGTGTTCAATCC
>JBBIVT010000138.1:0-10172 GCA_037439565.1 Acidobacteriota bacterium
TGCCTTTTATCCTACCCATAAGCATGCCATCGGCGCTCGCCGGCAGAAACGTTAGAATCTCCGACTTAGAAATTCAGTTTCAAGCCGAGCTGGACGTTTCGTCCACCGCCCGCTCCCGTGATTACGCCGAACGTATTCTTCGACGGATCCGGGTTGTAGTTGTTCGCGGCCGTGTTCGGGTTGCTGAACTGCGGCGTATTGGTGAGCCCGAAGGTCTCGGCGCGAATCTCCAGGTTAAAGCGCTCGCGGAAGCGGACTAACTTAAACAGCGAGAAGTCCAGGTCGAAGAATCCCGGGCCGCTGAAATAGTTGCGTCCGGTATTGCCGAATACGCCCGGAGTCGTCACAGGGACAAAGGAAGTCGGCGAGAACCATGGGTTTCCGATGTTGATGCCGTGCAGGATTTGCAACGGCTGCACCTGATTGGCCGTTTGGGAGCTGCCCGGCGTGTTCAACGCCGAACCGCCGCCGATGGTTAGCGGCGTGCCGGTCATCAAGGTGAGAATCCCGCTGACGCGCCATCCGCCAAAGGCATTGCCCACCAGTCCGGATTTCAGCCACTTCTGGCCAGGTCCAAACGGCAGGTCGTAGACGTAGCTCTGGACGAACGTCTGGGTACGGTCGAAATCGTTGCGCGCGTAGCTGCGGCGCGGGTTCACGTAGTTGAACAGGCCGCCGTCGTCGCCTCCTTGATATCCCATGCCCTTGGCCCAGGTGTAAGAGGTCGTCAGGGTGAGGCCAGTCGAGAAGCGGCGGTTCAACTTCACTTGCATGGAGTTGAACATGTTGGAGAAGCCTTGCCAGTACAGCGTCGAGGCTGCGGTCCGTTTAAACGTGGCATATTGAGGAAGGCTCGCGTTGCCTCCGCCTGCCGTGGTCGCGGCGTTTAGATTGTACGCCACAACCGAATCGACCGTGTGATTGCCGGCATACGCCACATCCAGGGTAAGCTTCAGGGGCAGTTCCCTCTGTACGGCGATATTATACGACTCTGTGTACGGATTCTTGAACTTCGTGTTAATTTGCGCGTAACTGGCGTTGGCCAGATTGCCGAGGCTCGACACATTCAGAATTCCGTTGGCGGGAATCACCGGGTTGATGGGAGCGGGGAAGCCCTGTTGCCAAGTGGCCACCGGTCCGCCGATTCCGACGGTTGCGGCTCCATAGGTGCTGACCGTAGGATCGAATTCGTTGTTGGCACGAATCGGGTAGTTGTACGCATAAGTATTGTCGGCGAAGGGCGTGTAGCTGATGCCGAAGCCCGCTCGCACCACGGTCTTGTCGTCGACGCGGTACGCCAGTCCGAAGCGTGGCGCGAAATTTTTATACCGGGACACCATACCCAGGTCGAGCGGATTCCCACCCACGCCCGCGATGGTAAGGGTATTGGTTTGCGCATCGTAGTTGGAGAAGCCTCCCGGGAAGTGCGGCGTGGCCGGCTTATAAAATTCCCATCGCAACCCGATGTCGAGGGTCAGCCTCGAGCTCACGGTCCACTTATCCTGTACGAACCCGAACAGCTCCCACTGCCGGTAAGCCGGGAAATACTGGCCAAGGTCGCGGCCAGCCTGATTTGGAAGATCTAACAGGAAGCTGGCGAAATTATTGTAGTAGCTCGTTGCTCCGCCGCCATTCAGCGCGGTCTGGCCCGCTGCGAAGGTATATTGGCCGCGAGGGCTGAAGGTTTGATCCTGCAAAAGATCATCCCGGACGCGCCGCAAATCGCCGCCGAACTTGATCGTGTGGTTCCCCAGGATTTTCGTCCACGTATTGGCAACGTCGATGTTCGCTTCGGCGCGAATCCAGGGCATGCTGGCGGAGTACCCGATCAGGTTGCTCGAATAGAACGATCCGATGTTGACGCCCACAATGCCGCTGTAAAACTGGCCGATGTTGACGCCAGGGATGCCAAGTGCGGTGGACGAATTCTGGCCGTAGCTGGTGGGCAGGGCTTCATTGTGGTAGTAGGCCAATCCGGCGCGCAGTTCCATTACTAGGGTCGGCGAAAAAACGCGATCGTAATTGATGCCGGAGCTGTAAGTATTTTGAATACCGGTTCCCTCAAAGTTCCCGGCCGCCGGCCCACCAGCCACCGCGCCGAAAACCGGAGCCTGGAAGATCTCCGGTCGCGCGTAACTCATGCGCACCGAGATTCGGTCCTGATCGCTGATGTTATAGTCCACCTTGCCGTCGTAAGACCACGTATCCTTATGAAACGGCAGCAGCGAAAAATAGTTGTTGCTGCCGGAGGTGCTGGCCTGATTGGGTGCGGGCAGGAAAGCCATCAGCTTGGCCGAGATTGGGTTAATGCGGTTGACGGGGATCACGTTGCCGGCGAATGGAACGCGGCCCGTGCCGTCGGGGTTTCCCGTGGCCGGATCATAGATCGTGGTTGTCGAAGCACCCAGGTTGCCGCTAATCTGGGTGGGCGTTGGGATTGTCAGCAGGGTGGCGCCGGATTCATGATCCGTGATGCGCAACAGATCCGCGAAGTAGAATAGCTTGTTCTTTTTGATCGGGCCGCCGATATTGCCGCCGTAATAGTTGTAGCTCTTCGCGCTGACGGATTTGTCGAAGAAATTCCTCGCGTTCAGGTCGCCGTTTTGCAGGAATTCGTAAAGAGCGCCGTGAATGTCGTTGTTGCCGCTTTTTAACTGCACGTTCGTCACTGCGCCCGATGCGCGCCCCAGCTCCGCTTCGAAATTGTTCGTGGAGACATCCACGGTTTGAATCGCCTCGATCGGCGGCACAAGGATTTGCAGCAGGCCGGTGCGCTCGTTGTTGTCGATTCCCTCGATTTGATAGTTATTTCCCATGCGCATCTGACCGTTCACTTCGGTCTGCAGGGAACTGGTTGCGTTGAAAAACTGAGAATGCTGGAACGTGGCGCGCGTCGTGCCCGGCACCAGATTCAGCAGGCTCTGATAATTTCGCTGCGTGCCCGTCGGCAGGTTCGCCGTCTCTGTGTTGTCGATGTGCGTCTCGATGTCGGCGCGATCGGTTTGCATGGCCGGAGGCGTTCCCGTTACCTCGACCGATTCACTCACGCTGCCCGGCTGCAGGGATGCATCTACGCGGGCCGTGGAATTCACTTCCACCACCACCCCACTTCGGCGCTCGCGCTTGAAGCCCGTTTGCTCCATGCTTACGGCATACGTCCCGGGAGGAACATCCGGAAAGACGTAGTTGCCGCTCTCGTTCGTCTGGCCTGAGCGGGAAATATTCGTGTTCGTTTCGGTGATCGTCACTTTGGCGTTCGGAACGACCGCGCCGGTAGCGTCTGTGACAGTCCCCAGTATGGTGCCGTTCACGGCTTGGGAATAGGCGGTCGCGACAAACATTGCCGCGAGCGCAAACATTGCGCAAATCCTACGTAGATTTTTCATTCAGACCCTCGCGAGGAGTATATGCAAAGTTCACACGTTTGTCAATCCTTCACTGCTAATCTGAATCCTTTAGACTCAGCAACTTCTAGAAGAATTGCTATGTAAAATGGGAGATTGCTTGAGTCGTTTCAAAGCTGACCTGTGCGCTTTGCTAAATCGCCTCAGTTTCGGCCACCAGCTTGTCCACCGCCAGCGAATAAATCGCCGGTTTGCCGTGTCGGTCACTGCCAAACA
The DNA here is from genome assembly GCA_037439565.1 of Acidobacteriota bacterium. Taxonomy (GTDB): domain Bacteria; phylum Acidobacteriota; class Terriglobia; order Bryobacterales; family Bryobacteraceae; genus Palsa-187. The sequence continues at coordinate 3,621 of JBBIVT010000138.1, forward strand.
GCACCCGTTGGCTGTTGGGCGAAAACACCGGCGCGACCAGGGAAGGATCGCTCGATTTGTGTTCGCAAAGCGTCAATTCACGCTTCACCGTCCTCACTAAAAGAAGCACGTAGGGAGAGGCTTTGCTGCCGCTGGCGCCGGCGAAAACGCGGGCGTCGGCGTTGCGTCCGAACCCCACAAACTGGCTGGTCTCGGCGACCAGCGAATCCCCGTTGGAGTCGGGCTCGAACTCTCGTAGGGAGTGTAGTTTGCGCGGATCGGCGGGATAGTTCAGATACAAAAGGGAGCGGCCGTCGGGCCCCCAAAGCGCGGGACCCAAGCCGCCCTCGGCCAGCCGAAGGCGGTAATTTTGTTTCCCGTCATGATTGGCGAGCCACCAGGCGCCCGCGCGCCGGTACAGCACCGAGGCGCGTCTCGGGCGCGGCACCGGGTCGCTGATTTCGTCCTCCACCTCGGCGAGCGTTTCGGCTGTGCCCTTGGACATATTCACAAGGCGCAGGCGATGGGCAGAATCTCTCTTTTCAATCAGGGTCGCGTAGATGCCGTCATCGGAAAGTCCCAGGCCCTTTCCGGGCGCGAACTCCTCCGGAATTCGGTAGATTTCCCGCACTCGAAGCGAGGAAAGATTCGTCAGCGCAAGGCTCGATCCATGCCGGTAGACAATTCCCCGGTCGTCGGGTGTCAGGATGACCGAGTGCGGATCGAGATCCCCGGCGTCGGTAAGCTGCTTCTGCTGGCCGCTCTTCAGGTCGATCCGGTAGGCTTCAAACCGTCCCGAGGCGTTGGATGCGCAGACGAGGAATCCATGTCTGGAGATCGCGCGGGGTCCCGAAAGGAAGCTTGAACATGCCGGATCGGTGAGCCGGGCGATCGGAAATTCCGTCGCCGGATCGGGATAGTGAAAAATCGCCGAGGGAAGGGTGCGCCCCTTGCCGGATTGAGCCAAACAAGCCGCCGGGAGAGACGCCAGGAACCAGCGGCGCGACAGCGCCATGCCATCATCCTAGCACCAACGCGCGGATCAGGCGGCGAAACGCTTTCTGCGAGGAAACGTGAGCCAGAAGCTTGCTGCCGTCGCCGCGGCAATGCAGAAAAATCCCCATGGGACTCGTTGCGCCCAAGGCAGTGCCATCGCCGCGAAGGGGAGCGGGAGGAACAGCGATTGCCACACGTAGCAATCGTAGCTGGCGATGCCCAGGATCTTCAGCGGCGGGAGCATTTCGCTCCATCGCCGCGCGGTCGCCGCGGCGAAGATCGCTCCCACGGCCACGGAAAATGCGAATAGCGCCTGCCAGAACGGAGGTTGCCAATAAAGTAGGAGCGTCGCCGCGGCGATGCCGCAGAGACCGATTATCTGCTGTGCGCGCGCCGGGAATCGCTCCTGAATCGTCTTCCAGTGAAGCGCGATGAGGCAGCCCCACAGCAGGTGATCGGCGAGCAGGTCCGGCCTGTAGACGTTGGCCGACGGATTCACCGACTTCACGTAAATTCGCCAGGCGATGGTCGCGGCAATGATCGCAGCCGCCCCCGTCCGGGCCCGCCGTGTTCCTGGTCCCAGAACGAACAGCAACAGAGGCCAGGCCAGGTAAAACTGTTCTTCGATGCTGAGACTCCAGAAGTGGCCGGTATACCAGCCATTGGGGCTGCTCTCGACGTAAAGATTGCGGTAAAACAGCAGCGCGGCGACAATCTCGCCCTTGCTCACCGGGAGCGTGTGCAGAACCGGTCCTAGCAGCGCCAGCACCGCCAAATAGATGGCCGCTGGAGGGATGATTCTTCTGGCGCGCCGCTTGTAGAACTGGCGCAGATCGATCCTGCCTGTCTGCTCGTACTCCTCGAGCAAGCGGTGCGTGATGAGGAATCCGCTCAGGGCGAAGAAGACATGCACGCCCAGCACACCCAGCAGGCGCAGAGGCCCGAGAAAAGATTCGTACCCCGGCGTGTGCTTTACCATCACGAAGAAGATCGCGAGCCCCCGAAACGTGTCGAAGGTTGGGAAGTAAGTGTGCCGGACCTTCATAGGAGTGCGCAAAGCATCGCCACGCACGCCGCGGCCGCGCTGATCGCCGCGCCGAGGAAGACGCTCCACGGCCGATACCGCATCTCGATGGTGTGGTCCCCTGCGTCGAGCATTACGCCCCGAAACGCGCCGTAGGCTTGCTCGATGCGAGCGGGACGGCCATCGACGGCTGCCTCCCATCCCGGATACCAGCTATCGGTGAGAATCACCATCCCGCGGCAGTTCATCGCCGCGCGAATCGTCAAGGAATTTGGCCGATGCCGTGGCATCCAGACCTCGTCGCCGCTGCATACTTGCATGGGAGGAGCTTTCCCGCCTACGAGGAACACGACGTTCCGGGCGTCGAAGGCCGGATCTGCGAGCATTGCGCGTGCCTGCTTCCGGTCTTGCGCCTCCGCGCTGCTGTGGACGCTCCAGACGCGCGGAAAGGCCCGCGGATTCTCAAATATTTTGACGCCGCTCGCGCCTTGAAACACTTCGCGCAGATCGGGCCGCTCGGGCGCGGTCCCCAGATAATAGCGGACGCCCAAAACATCCTCGACGCGGCGGGAAAAAACACTGTGCTGCCACAAGCTGGCGGGCACACTGGCGGCGTAGGCGTTCAACGCTTCCAGGCCGTACCAGTCGCCGATGTTGTAGGGAATCGCCTTGCTGTCGTAGACGACTCTGGCGGGTTCGCCCTGGCCTTTGACGAACGCGGCCAGATCGTAATGCGCCGCGAGCTGATAAAGGTATGGATGCGTCGCGCGATCGGCCGTCGCCAGATGATAGTCGGTGACGTTGCCGAGCTCGAACAGCACCAGCGCGATTGCGGCGGCCGCTCCGAACCGGTCCGAGATCGCCCGCGCGCGCCAGGCGGAGAAAAGCCCCGCCGCCAGAAACGCGCACAGCGCGGTGATGAGCATGCGGCCATCGCCGGTGCCAGCCGCCCCTTTCGCGGCGTAAAGAAACAGGACGCCGAAGGCGAGCGCTGCGCCGAATCCCGCCAGCAGTTGGGTGGCGCGCCGCGCCAGGGCCGCGCTTTGCGCGATTTTGAGCGAATCGAGGCCGAACGCCACAAGCGGCGCCAGACCGAGCGCGAAAATCGAAGTGGCCGCCTCCGGCACTCGCGCTTTTTCTACCAGTGGCGCCAGGGCATAAAACATCCCGTGAAACACGCTGTTGCCTCCCAGCGCGAAGATCACGCCGCACAGCGCCAGCGTCGCCAGCCAGCGGACGTATCGCTCGCGCCAGCAGGCGAGCGCGCCCAGGATCCCCAGCGTCAACGCAGCCACGCCGGCAAATGGATGGTACAGGCCCTGCTCCACTCCGGCGACAAAAATTCCAGCCAGGCCCATGGGCTTCAGCGCGTATTGTTCATGCACCGGATAGGGGACGGTTTCGTTCAAGCCCTGCGGCTGATCCGCGCCGACCCATCGCACGGCTTGCCGCCCGTATTCGGCCGCCGGGAGAGTCTGAAATGCGCTCGTTGCGGCGGTCATCAGAAATGCGGCCAGCGCGAAACGCGCAAATTTTGCTCCTTGCCGCAGGATCAGAAGGATCCAAACGCCTGTCACGGCAAGCGATAAAAAAATTTGCATCTGGTGATGCCCCACCAGCCAGGCGACGCCCAGGAAGAATCCGGAGAGCAGGGAATTGGCCAGCGGCCGCTCGCCTCGTTCGGCGCGGAAGAGAAAGAGCAGCACCAGAGGAGACCAGATCGCGCCGTGCAGCATCTGCGGCGAATCGATCGAAGCCACATAGCCGCCCAGGGAATAGACGACGCCCGCGAGAACAGACGCCATACGCGACCGGCCAAGGTCCCGAGCCAGCGCGTAGGCAGTCAATCCGGCCAGATAATGCACCAGGACGTAGAACCAGTGCAAAACGTCCTGACGAAGCCACCCGTGATCGAGAGGCATCCAGAACAGCAGCCAGTTCAGGGGATACGCTGCGCCGGGTTGCGCCTGTCCGAGCAATGGCTGTCCCGCCCAGCTATAGGGATCCCACAACGGAAATCGCCATTGATGCCATTCGCCCGCCTGAAACTGGAACCACGGCAGAATCAGACTGCCGATGTCTCCCGATTCCAGCCATGTGTACTGATTCGTCAACACCAGCTTCCAGTGAAACAGCACACTGATGGCGAACAACAGCGCCGGTCCGGCGAACCTCTCCACGGTCTTACTGCTTATGGCTGGTTTTATAGTGCTCTCCGAGCAGGTCCACGCCGAAGTCGCCTTCGTAGTCGCGCCACACCGAGTGAATATGATTCGCGTTGTTCTGCGTGTCGTCGTATTCAATCAGAAAAGCAGGCGTCTGGATTCGATAGTAGTGCGGATCGCCCCGCTCGATGCCGCCCGCCCAGGCGAAGTACAGGCCGCTTTGGCTCTTGCGGTACTCCTCCATTCGGGCGTCGGCAATGGGGGCGGGGAAGTCGTTGGCATACTCCGTGACCAGCGCGTCGAGCAATTCGCGCTGCTTCGGCGTCAGCTTGGCAAAGGCGAGACCGCTCGGCTGGCCCTTCAGAGCCGCCTTCCGCGATGCCGCCGTGAGGATGTCCGGATACGCTTTCTTGTCGACAATCGCCACATTCCGCTGGTCGGCGGTAAGCGCCTTGATCAGATCCCTGCCCAGGTCTTCCTCCCGGGCCAGCGTCCGCAGCCCGTTGCGCGATGTGCCGCGCACCTCGGCCGGATTCGCCCCGAAGAAGCTCGGCGTCGACGCGACATGCCCGTTGACGATCGTGAAGTTCAACGAAAGATGATGGCCTTCGACGCGATAGCCCCAGGTGCCTTTATCGGACGGCTCGCCGAAGATGCTGAAGTAATACTTTTCCGGATCGCGCTCATTGGTGGGGTTAACTTCGATTTCCTTCAACACCTGATCGAGGCTCATCACGGTGTCGGCCTTGATCACTCCTTGTTGGCTCAATCCAGCGGCGAGCAGAGCGTGGGCAAGCTGCCGAGGGCCGGGACTCATCTCGCGGAACGCGACTCCCTTTCGTTCCCGGGGAATGAAGTGCCAGTTGAAGCGCTCTTGATCTTCGAACCCGAAGCTGACGCGCGCCTTCTGGTCGGCGGGAAGGGAAGCCAGGAAGGCCTTGGCCGCATCGGCCATCACTACAGGAGAATTGATCCGGTAATAGGCGGCGCTGAGCATCGCAATCCCAACGGCGGCGAGCAATAAACGGGGCAGCATGCGCATGGTTGCCCTACAGTGTATCAACTCGGCCGCTGGTTTGGTACGAACAGTTTTGGAAGAACTGCCTAAAACGGCAGATCCGATTTGCCCGACGGCACGGTAGCCGAACGCGTCAGGTACGGATGCGGATTCACCGCCGCGCCGCCCATTCGCACTTCGTAATGAAGGTGCGGAGCGGTGACGCGTCCGGTGGCGCCCGAGAAAGCGATCACGTCGCCGCGGCGCACTTCCTGGCCCGGAACCGCGTTGAAGCGGGAAAGGTGTCCATAGCGCGTGGTCATGCCGTTGCCATGATCGATGACCACCAGCTTGCCGTAGCCGAAGTAATATTCGGCGCGAACGACAATTCCGTCGGCCGCCGCATGCACCGGAGTTCCGGTGGGCGCGGAAATGTCGACGCCGGGATGGATCGCGCCTTCGCCCGAGAACGGATCCGTGCGCTCTCCAAAGCGGCTGAGCAGAACGCCGTTGAGCGGCCACATCGTCGGAACGATGTTTTTCTGCCACATGCGCGGATATTCATGATGAAGACGGGAGAAACTGGCCGATTTCAGGAAGTTGTATTCTTCGATCGACTCGCGGAAGGAGGGAACCAGTGGACCTTCGTCTGCGATATCGTCAGCGCCTTCCAGTTTGCGCTTCAACCCGAGCGCCACGCTGACCTCGCTGGCCATCAACTGAAGGGAAGCCAATTGCTCCTGCTTCTGATCGTTGTCTCGCTGCAGATCCTGATACTTCGTGCGGAGCGTATCCACCTCAGACCGCAGATGGTTGTAATTGGATACCTTCCAGGTCATCCGGAGGTAACTCGAAACCATGCCGAACAGGGAAAACGTGCCGAACAGAGACAACGCCAGAACCAAGTAAAGGGCCTGGTGAGGAATATGGATTCTACGCAGTCGTCCATGCAAGGAATGCGCGAGGACGACTACGAAATAGTGCTGCTTCATCGATCTCCTGACTGATTCGACCAGCGTCGCACACTGCGCATCCGCGGCCGGAGAGTACCATTCGCAGTACCGTTAAATTAACGAAGCTTCACTATACTCCACGTTACGGTCAAATGTCAAGGTCAGACGGACACGGCGGCCGGGTCATTTCGCCCCGGTGAGGAGGCTGGAAAAGAAGTCCAGGGCCGCCTTGTTGGGGACCGGAACGGTCTCGACCGTATCGCCAAAATCGATGGCAAGATCCTTTCTTTCAATGTATTGCGGCCAAGTGGGAAGGCCCGGCCCGTTCGGGTCGCCGGTGGCGGCGAAATTTACCCAGTAAGAGGACATTTCCGCGCTGAGCTTGCGGTCATCATCGTTCCACGACCGGCGGCCGATGTCCGGCGTGCCGAAGACGTA
>JBBIVT010000139.1:0-10028 GCA_037439565.1 Acidobacteriota bacterium
CTTCCGCCGCTATCTCGAAACCCAGCAGGCCAGCCGCCGCAAGCGCAATGTGGACCTGGTGGCGAAACTTCAGCAGTTGGGTGTTTCGATCACGCTGAAGGACGCGGAAGTCTACGGGCGCAATCAGGTGGGCCGGCCCCATTTCGCGCGCGTGCTCCTCGATAAGGGCTACGTATCGAATCTTCAGGAAGCCTTCGATGTGTATCTCGCCGACGAGGCTCAAGCCGGGGTCGAGCGGGACGAGCCGACGCTCGACGAAGGGATCCGGCGCATCAAGGAAAGCGGAGGCTTGGCGTCCCTTGCTCATCCGGTGCGGCTGCCGCAGCGCGGTGCGGACTTGGAGCGGCTGGTGGAGCATCTTCTCGACGCCGGCCTCGAAGGAATCGAGGTTTACCACAGCGAGCATTCTCCCGCCGATTGCGAGGAGTTCGCGGGGATCGCGCGCCGCTTTGGGCTCATCCCCACCGGCGGCACGGATTACCATGGAGACAACAAGCCCGGCATCGGCCTGGGAAGCGGTATGGACGGCAACGTCCGCCTGCCGTATCGTTTTCTTGAAGAAATGAGGGAGATGTGGACGGGAAAGCGACAGACAACCGTATGACGGAAAGCTTGACACTCACTCACCTGCGGATGCTGGAGGCCGAGAGCATCCACATCCTGCGCGAAGTGGTTGCGGAGTTCCAGCGCCCGGTGATGCTCTACTCCATTGGCAAGGATTCCTCGGTGATGGTCCGGCTGGCGCAAAAGGCGTTTTATCCGGGGCGCATCCCGTTTCCGTTGCTGCACGTGGACACCACCTACAAATTCCGCGAGATGATCGAGTTTCGCGACCGGTTCTGCGCCGAGATCGGAGCCAAGCTCATCGTGCATACGAATCGGGCGGCGATCGAGGCTGGCGCGAATCCGTGGGATCTGGGAACCCAGAAATGCTGCGGATTTCTGAAGACCCGCGCGCTGCTGGATGCTCTGGCAGAGGGTGAGTTCGATGCGGCGATCGGGGGCGCGCGCCGCGACGAGGAGAAGTCCCGCGCCAAGGAGCGGGTGTACTCCTTCCGGGACCCCCATGGCCAGTGGGATCCGAAGAACCAGCGGCCCGAAATTTGGAACTTGTATAACTCGCGGTTGAACCCCGGCGAGAGTATCCGTGTTTTCCCTCTGTCCAACTGGACCGAGCTGGATGTCTGGCAATATATTCACCTCGAGAACATCCCCATCGTGCCGCTCTATTTCGCCAAGGAGCGGGAGATGGTGGTGCGGAGATCCTCGCTGATTCCCGTGGAGCGGGATATCCCGCTGCTGCCGGGAGAGCGCAAGGAACTGGTCATGTGCCGGATGCGCTCCCTTGGATGCAGCCCGTGCACCGGGGCGATCCGCTCGGATGCCGATACGCTGCCGAAAATTATCGAGGAAATGATGTTGTTCCGCCGCTCCGAGCGCGAAAATCGCGTCATCGATTTCGACCAGGAAGGTTCCATGGAGATCAAGAAGCGGGAAGGGTACTTCTAGCGTGTCGCAACCCACCGAAATCTTAAGCGGAATCGACCAGTTCCTGCGCCGGGAGGAAGAAAAGGAACTGCTCCGCTTCCTCACCTGCGGCAGCGTCGACGACGGAAAATCCACGCTCATCGGCCGCCTGCTCTACGACTCCAAGGGAGTGTACGAGGACCAGCTCAGCGCCATCACCAAAGCCACGGTGAACGAAACCGCGGGCGCCATGGACTTCGCGCTGCTTACCGACGGCCTGCGCGCCGAGCGCGAACAGGGCATCACCATCGACGTCGCCTACCGGTACTTCTCCACGCCGAAGCGCAAGTTCATCATTGCCGATACGCCGGGCCACGAGCAGTACACGCGGAACATGGCCACCGGCGCCTCGACAGCGAACCTTGCCATCGTGCTGATTGACGCGCGCAACGGCGTCCTTTCGCAATCCCGCCGCCATGCCTTCATTGCATCGCTGCTGGGGATTCACCACGTTGTGGTCGCCGTCAACAAGATGGATCTCGTCGATTACAGCGAAGAAGTATTCGATCGGATTTGCTCGGAATTCAGCAGTTTTGCCGCGCAACTGCAAATACCGGACTTGTATTTCATCCCGGTGAGCGCGCTGCTTGGCGACAACATCGTTACCAAGAGCGAAAACATGCCGTGGTTCGATGGCGCCAGCCTGCTGCATCATCTGGAAACCGTGCATATTGCCAGCGACCGGAATTTTTCCGAGATGCGCTTCCCTGTCCAATTAGTGCTGCGGCCAAATCAGGAGTTCCGCGGCTACGCCGGCCAAATGGCCTCGGGAGTCCTCAAGCCCGGAGACCCCGTGATGGTGCTGCCGTCCGGCCGCACGTCGCGAGTGAAATCCATCGCCACCTACGATGGAGAAGTTGCGCGGGCGTTTCCCCCCATGTCCGTGACCGTGTGCCTCGACGATGAAGTAGACGTAAGCCGCGGCAACATGCTGGTGCCGCCCTCTCATCCGCCGCACGTGACTCGCTGCATCGACGCCCGTCTGGTCTGGATGGGGAATCAGCCCCTCGACCTTCGCAGGCAGTACATCATCAAGCACACCACTCAGTCCGTGAAGGCGCAGGTTCGTTTCATCCGCTACCGGGTGAACGTGAATACGCTGGAGAGACAACCGGCCTCGGAGCTGAGCCTCAACGAAATCGGAACCGTGGTCATCGACACCCACTCGCCCTTGTTCGTCGATCAGTACCGCCGGAACCGCATCACCGGCAGCTTTGTCATGGTGGATCCAGTCTCGAACGCCACCGTGGCGGCCGGCATGGTCACCGGGCGCGACCCGAGGGCCGCCGATCCGGCGGTCGCCGAGGTGCAAGCCGCCGAATTGAACCGTATTCCGGCGGCGGATCGTCAAAGGCGCATCGGGCACGCGGCGGTTCTGGTGTGGCTGAACGGTGGCGCTCATCTGGCCTACGCCGTCGAGAGTGAACTGTTTCAGCGCGGATATCTGACGCACGTGATCGCCGCCCAGACGGACGGAAGCGTGATGCTGGAGCTTGCTCTGAACATGACCGCTGCGGGACTCGTGACGATTTGCGCCGCCGATTTTCTGTACGAAGTGGAGCGAGAGCGCGCCCAGGCGCTGATGGACCCCTCCCAATTCGTGGATCTTGATGCATCGCTTTTCGCGAGTCCGGAAGAGGCGGCAAGAGCGGTTACGGAGAAGCTGGCAGGAAGGGGCATCACGCCGGCGGACCATTGAGATTCCGGGTGAGATTGGAGCGCCGAATGGAGACGGGCTGTACACTGTGGTTCACGGGGATGTCAGGAAGCGGAAAGAGCACGCTCTCAAGCCTGCTCGCCACCCGGCTGCGCGCCATGGGCGCCCGCGTGGAGGTGATCGACGGCGATGTCGTCCGAACCCAATTGTGCCGGGGCTTAGGGTTCAGCAAGGACGACCGCGAGGAAAATATTCGCCGCATTGGTTTCGTTTGCGAACTGCTTTCCCGCAATGGGGTGATCGCCATCGCGGCGGCGATTTCGCCCTATCGCGCGTGCCGCGAAGACTTGCGGTCCCGGATTCCGAACTTTATCGAAATTTACATGCGTTGCCCGGTGGAAGTTCTGGCGGAACGCGACGTCAAGGGATTGTACCGGAAAGCCCTCGCGGGAGAGATTCCGAATTTTACAGGGATCTCCGACCCATACGAGCCTCCTCTGGCGCCGGAGGTCACGATTGACTCCTCAAAGGATAGCCTGGAGGACAGCGTGGCGTCGATTCTGCGTGTCCTGGAGGAGCGGGGGATTGTTGCGCAGCAACCCGTCCGGTAATCGATGAGCGGAAACGGCCGTTGCGTCTTCGCTCCTGAAGATCCGGAAAAGATATTTTCTCGAAGGGAGTCAACCGATGAAGCCCAGACCCAAACTGCCGAGCGAAGCGATCGCACTCTATAACCTCTTTATTCACGGCGAAATCAGCCGCAGGGATTTTATGGATGGCCTGCAGCGATTCGCGATCGGCGGTCTGACCGCGGCAGCGCTCCTTGAGGCGCTGATGCCCAACTACGCGCTGGGCCAGCAGGTTTCCAGAACTGATGATCGGATCAAGGCATCGTACGAAACTGTACCGTCGCCGCAAGGGAACGGAAGCATCCGTGGATACCTCGTCCGGCCGGTCAGTGCCGACACAAGATCCGCGACGGCGGCGAAATTGCCCGGCATCGTTGTGATCCACGAAAATCGGGGTTTGAATCCTCATATTGAGGACATCGCGCGGCGGCTGGCGCTCGCGAACTTTATGGCGTTTGCCCCGGATGGACTCACTTCGGTGGGCGGCTTTCCTGGCGACGACTATAAAGGCGGTCAGTTGTTCGGTAAGGTCGATGGCAAGAAGATGGCGGAGGATTTTGTGGCCTCCGCGAAGTGGTTGAAATCTCGCGCCGACTGCTCGGGCAAGATAGGCGCAACCGGTTTCTGCTATGGAGGCAGCATGTCCAACACGTTGGCCGTGCGGCTGGGAGCCGATCTCGCGGCCGCTGTTCCATTCTACGGCGGCCCTCCTGCCGCGGATGACATCCCAAAAATCAAAGCGGCGATTCTGGTCCATCACGGAGAACTTGACACGCGGCTCGCCGCGACCTGGCCGGCCTACGACAAAGCCTTGAAGGACGCGAACATCCCGCACGAGGGCTACATCTACCCTGGCGCGGTTCACGGTTTCAATTGCGATGCGACGCCGGAACGCTACAATAAGCCTGCAGCCGATCTGGCCTGGCAGCGCACGATCGACTGGTTCAATAAGTACGTGCGGGCCTGACAGCCTGGCGCTGGCGTCTGCGGAGGGCCCGGCTGCCTTTTCGCGAGCGCTACCGGCCTAATCGCCGAAGCGCCTCGCGAGCAGTGTGATTCGACGGTTCCAGCCGGAGCGCTTGCTGATATTCCGCAATCGCGGCAGCAGCGTTGCCCAATAACTCGTAAACTCCGCCTCGATTGTTGTAGATCTGCACAACCCGGGGATCGATCGCTTGGGCCGTTTGCAGCGCTTGGAGGGCTTCGGCAAGTTTGTGCTGCTTTCCATAAACGGCGCTGAGACCGATATACGCTTCAGCCAATTGGGGATAGAGCTGAATCGCCGCGGCGTATTCCGTCGCCGCGTCATTCTCCCGGCCTGCGCAGTCGAGCGCGTTCGCCCAATCGACGAATAAACGATAATCGGGCGCGTCCAGGCGGGAAGCGCTTTCGAAGTTCTGAGCCGCGGCGCTGCAGTCACCGGCCTGATATTGCGCGAAGGCGAGATGGAAGAGCGGCCGCATCTTGCGCGGAGACTTCGCGACGGAATCCCGCCACAGGTTCAAAGAACTGGACCAGGCGTCGCTCCTTTGATACGTGAGCACGGTGCAAGCGGCCAGCGCCGCCGCTCCTACGACGGTCGCTCGCCGGAATTCGAGGCGGCGCAGAATCTCCAGCGTCATCAGAATCAGGCCGAGAAATGGCAGATAAACACGACGCTCGGCCATGACGTCTCGAATCGGAACCACGGAAGAGGTCGGCGCGATCAGCAGCAGAAACGTGAGCAACCCGAATGACGCCAGCGGCCATCGCTTGCGGTAAATCCATGCTCCCGCGGCAACAGCGAACCACACGGCCAATCCTAAAATGGCGCCGTGGTCGAGTGGTCCATGGGAAACGGGAATATCGGGATCCACGTTCTGCCCGAGCGGCAGAAGAAACATCCGGACGTAGATCAGCACGACGCGGCACTGCGTATAGAAATAGTCGGCGGGCGAAAGATCCTTCATGCTGAACCCGGCCGTGTTGGCGTTCCGCAGCACCCACGCGACGAACATCGCCCCGAAGACACAGGCAACCGCCAGAAGCGCATAGAGCGCGGCGTTTTTTCGCAAGCCTCCGCGATGCCAGTAAACGTCAGTGAGCAGAATCAGGATCGGAAGCGTGAGTGTGTGTTCCTTGGTGGCGACTGCCGCGCCGAACAGCGCCAACACCGCGAGGGCGCGAAGCAGAGACATCGTTTCGCGATTCGAGTAGAGAAAAACGGCGAATGCCGAGTAGTAGAACAGCACGCTTAAAACATCCGATCGGCTGGCGACGTAGGCAACCGCTTCCGTCTGCAGCGGATGTAGAAGAAACAGAGCGCCCGCAAATACCGCCAGTGCTTGCCGCAGGCGTCCTGAAACCTCAACCCACTCAAGCAGCCTGGCGGCGATCAACATCACGACGATCGAAACGCAGAAATGCAGCAGAACGTTCGTGATGTGATAAATATGCGGATCGCTTCCGCCCATCTGATAGTCCGTCCAAAAGCTGAACATCAGCAAGGGGCGCACGGTATAGACCCACTGGAAGAGGCTCAACGACAATGCATTCGCGTCGGCGTAAGGCAGATAAAGATCGTCAAGAACGAACGGGCCGTGCAGTGCTGGCCCGTAGGCTTCGAATACCAGAAACAGAGACCCAAATCCGATTGCCCAATACCACCACGGTATGGACCGTTGGGCCGCCTCTGGCTCCAACTGCGCAGGCTTGGTTGCCGTTCGTTTTTGTTTCTTCATGTCCTAATAGGAAAAAACGCGTTCGCTTTTCCCTATTGTCGCCCAAAGAGTCCGGCGGAAACGGCCCATCGCGTTTCGAATTGCGGCGACGGGAAACACCGGTAGCGATGGACGAAAATCGTCCGGCACGCCGCGCCGCGATTCCGCAGCCGGACCCGTTTCTGGCGGGAAATGGCGTCAGAATGCGTACGAAACGCCGATCAGCGGGGTCACGGTCTGTCTGAGACCTCTGTTATCCATGGGGACCAGGACATTCGCGGTGAACAAAAGCCGGTCGATCAGGTTGTACTTAAAACCCAACGCGGCGTTGTTTAATCCGATCGTATCTCTGCCTGCGCTTATGGTTGGCAGCGTCAGCGCTCCGGTGCCGCCGGGAACGTCTTTCGTCGTCAGTGACGTCTCAAAGACCCGTGGCGCGTGAATGAGAACCTGGCCCAGGTAATCGAAATTCAGCGTGAGTCGCTTGGTCAATCCATAGTCTGCGCCCATCGAATAGAAAAACTGGCTGGGGAGCCGGCTGGCCGTCGCCGGACCGGTCTGAATCGTCGCGACCTGATTCGTTTCGCCGACGGTGGTTCCCGTGATGTTCCCCGCGAGAATAGAACTGCCGTTCCATTCATAGCCCATATTGAGGTGCGGCGACAGCCGCTTCCCTCCCGAAATCGCCACGAAAGGCTTGATCCCCGCGGCGCCGGAACCAAGGAAATCGCGAGCGTTGCCCGTTGGGGCGCGCACATCCACCGCCGCCGCGATGCTGAGCCCGCCCGACTGAAACACGTTTTGCTTGACTCGAAACGTGACATCTCCGATGCCAAAGGCCGTGCCCGTGCTGGAATAGGAGTTGGTGAGTCCTCCATTCGGGAAATGGTGCGGATTGGGAATCGGAGTGCCCCCGGGTGTTGCGACGAAGAATGGTCCTGACACCTGGATGATGTTGGCGTCGGACGTCGCTCCGAAGCGTACGGATACCAGGGGAATCGCAACGGATACGTCAAGACGGCTGGTGACGCCTACTGTCCCGTAGAGGATCGTTTGGTCCATGTTGAGGTTGAGATTATTCGACGTTTGGATCACGTCCACCTCAAATGGCTCGACCGCTCCCCCCGGCCCCGTCCCGGGCACATGGGTAAATACCGCCGGGATCTTGTGAAGATTGATCCCGTCCAGGCTGTCGAAGCGAAAGCGCTGGTAACCGAGGCCGAACGAGATCTTCCCTCGGCCAATTGTATCCGCGCGCTCCGAATAGACCGGGCCGAAGCTGGCGGTGGAGCGCACGAAAACGCCGGAGGCGCTGTCGTAGGAAAAGGTGAAGCCGGAGGAAGGAGAAATAATGGGCAGCGCCGTCAACTGAGTCGCGATCGCCGTCCCCACTCCCTGGTTGAGGGTCTCCTGGGCCGACCCCACGAAATGCGCGTAATGCGGGAACTGAGGGTTATTCGCCAGCGTCAGGCCTTGGGGACCAAACAGGTTGGGGATGACACAACCCGGTTCTGATCCGTGCCCCTGGCACTGGCCCGTGACGATCGTGCCGGGCACAAGAGTAATGGGCTGCGCCATGCACACCAGCGCCGCCGTAGCCGACAATGTCAGGGCGCCCATGATTCGCGAGACAAAAGAAGCTGGTACGGCCATTTCAGTGAGTCACCTTTCTCAAAGTATCTATTGACTGACTGCTTCGACGGATTGAATCGTCCAACCTGTGCCCGCGCGGACCAGCGCAATCCGCACTTTGCTGGAAGCCTGCAGAACCCGCTTCAAAATCACTTGACGCAAATTCCGATCGCAGATCACCGTAGCGGCCGCTCCGGAGATCCTGGGTTCGCTTGCGGGGCGAAGTTCCATGCTTACCTCGGAGGCCTCACGGAAACTGGTCCGAACTCCGTCCAGGACCTGTTTGGGGATCGACGGCCAGATCGCCTGGAGCGCCCCTACATCCTTCCGTTCGTACGCCCCCTGGTAATCCCTGAGCGCCCGCGAGATCGCCGCCGCATCGGCCGTTCGGGCATTCTTCGCCTGCTCGTCAGCCAACCTCCTGGCCTGCTCGTCGGCGGCCCGTTTCGCTTGTTCGTCCGCCAGCCGCTTGGTTTGTTCGTCGGCGGAACGCTTTTGTTGCTCCTCCCCCAACCGCTTTGCCGCATCCTCCTGAGCCTTCACGGGCGGCGGCGCGGGGAGCGCCGGCGGCTGGACCTTTTGAACAGGGGCGACCTGCTCCGGGGGTTTCGCTGGTGCGGTTTCAACAGGCTTCGGAGCTTCCGTCTCGGCATGACTCTGTTGCGGGATCGTCACCGGGACGCGGGCGGCGGTTTCGGTTTGTTTCGGAGGCTGCTGAACCACGGGCGCGGCCACCCGCGGCGCTGGTCTTGTCTCTGCTTTGTCCGCCGCGGGCGGCGCCGAAGCGGGCTCGCGTGACTCTGGTGCCTGGGTCTGAGGGGCAACCGCCTCCAGTCCCGCCGGCCGCGCGCTCTTTGGCCGCAAGCCGAACCACAAGCCCGCGACGATCGCCAGCCCACCCATCGCGCCAATCAGAATGGGCTTCAGCGCCAGCTTCGGCGCGGCCGCCGGCGGGGCCTCGCCGGGAGAAGCCGGATCGGCCTGGACTGCTTGTTTATGGGTCTGCCCTTTCCGTTGCTCGACGGTCGGCTCCGGCGGGAGCCCGCTCAGCAACCTCGGGAGAATCGCTGTGCGCTCCGTGAAGACTCCCGAAATCGCCCGCTCCAGGCTGGTATAGAATTCCGTGCAACTGGCGTACCGCGATTGGGGACCCTTGGACAACGCCCTGCGCAGGACACCGTCGACCGAATCGCCTAGCTTCTCGCGATATTGTCCAATGGGCGGCGGCTCTGCCATGATGATCGCGTGGATCACCGTCGCCCAGGAGTTTCCCTGGAACGGCTTCACCCCCGTCAGCATCTCGTACGCAATCACCGCCAGTGAGAACTGATCGGAGCGGCCCGTGATCGGCCCCTCGGAAACCTGTTCCGGCGACATATACTGTGCGGTGCCGACCAACATTCCCGTGCTGGTCAAACCCTCGTCGCTATCGAGAATCTTGGCGATCCCGAAGTCCGTAACCTTGAGGCGCCCGCTCTTATCGAGCAGGAAATTCGCGGGCTTGATATCACGGTGAACAATATTGTGGCCGTGAGCGTAATCAAGCGCATCCGCGGCCGCCCGTACTACGCCAAGGATGAATTCGAGCGGCAGAGGGCCGCTCGACATCTCCTCGGCCAGCGTGCGCCCATCGACGAACTCCATGGCGATGTACATCGGATCGCCGGAGTCGCTGAAATCGTGGATCGTGACGATGTTGGGATGCGACAGATTGCCCGCCGACCGCGCCTCCCGCCGGAAACGCTCGCGCGATTCGCGACCCGAAGCGGCTTCGTCTCTTGCCAGGATGGTCTTAATGGCGACCATGCGGCCAATGGACGGATCGAGGGCGCGATAAACCACGCCGCATCCCCCGCGGCCCAGTTCACCCAGCAGCCGGTATCG
>JBBIVT010000140.1:0-2829 GCA_037439565.1 Acidobacteriota bacterium
ATTTTCTGAGTTTTCGTGGACCACTCCAGCGGGCCGGGGCTGTGCTTCCCCGGCGTGGGTGCGTCAGGTGTCGACGCCCGGCCCGCAATGCGAGGTGCTCGATTCCGGCGGTTTACGAAACGGCCAATCGCACTCTGGTTTCGATTTGCAGCGTTTCGCCGGCCGGGCGCAGACCGCCGGTTTCGATCCGGCCCTCGGCCAGGAGCCGGAGGAAGGTTTTGGCGGCCACTGGATCGAACATGCGGCCGGAGTTGCGCTCGATCTCGTGGGCCGCGGAACGGACCGGCAGCGCGGCACGATAGGATCGGGTGGTGGTCATGGCGTCGAAGGAATCGGCGACATGCACGATCCGGGCGGCCAAAGGGACGTGAGCGCCGGATAATCCGTAGGGATAGCCGGTGCCGTCATGATTTTCGTGATGCAGTTCCACCACCTCCAGCAGGCGGTCGAACCGGCCGACCCGTTCGAGAATCCTGCGGCCGATCTGCGGATGAAGCTTGATCAGCCCGTACTCATCGGCCGTCAGCGCGCCGGGCTTCTGGAGCACGGCGTCGGGGATGCCGATTTTGCCGATGTCGTGCAGTTGGGCCGCGATGCGGACCATCTCGGCTTCCTCGGCGGTGAGTCCCATGGCCAAAGCCAGCGCGTGCGAATACGCCGCCACGCGAAGGCTATGGCCGGCCGTGTACGGATCCCGCGCGTCCAAGGCCTGAGCCATCGTCTCGACGAATTGCAGATAGGCGCGGTCCAGGTCACGGTGCGAGGCCAGAATGGACCGCGCAGCGCCGTTGAGCGCCGCCGAAAGCCGGTTGACCTCCGGCAGACTGGAGTTCTCCGGGAAATTCGGAGCCAGGGCGCCGCTGCGCTCGCTTTCCTGCACCGCGCTCATCAGGTCATGCCAGGCGGCCGTTCGCAAATATGAGACGGCGCGGGACAGGCCAATGGAAATGACCAAACTGCCCAGAAGGCTCTGTGCCGCGCTGGTCCGCAGCGATCCGGAAACCTGAGCGATCGCGAGCAACGCGCCAATCGAGACCCAGATCACAAGAAAGGTCCGGCCGGTATGATTGATGAACCGCGTCATAGCGCCTTTTGAGTTCATCGGCGCGCGTCCTTGTTGTTTGAGCGAAAAATTTCGCCGCGTCACATTAGTCCTTGGGAAATATTGCGCGCGGATTCAGGGGTTTAAGCAGTTCCCCCGGAGATGGCGGAGGGAGAAGGCCTTACTTTGGGCGCGTACCGGAGCCATGAGGGAACCGCTCGCATCCAAATTCCCCCGCTGCACAAATCTGCCCGATCCCGCCACCACGCCCCGCCCGCTCCGATAGAGCGAACTTCCAGAAGGCAGCGATCTCCCTCCACGCTTCGGGATTTCGTATCGTCAATGATGACGATGACGATACTGGCGGCTGTTTCCGCGCTCCTGGCATCCTCCTGCCTGGCAGGGGTGGTGCAGGGGACGGTGCAGGAGGCGGCGTCCGGCTATGCGCTGTCGCGCACGTCGGTGCGCCTGGTGCCGGTGCCTCGCGCGGACAACATCGGCCTGGCGCAGATGCAGCAGCGGACAGGCCCGGTGGGGCAGTTCGTGTTCTTCAACATCCCCGCCGGCTATTATTTCCTGATCTCGACGCGCGACGGGTACTTCCCGGGAGCGTACGGCCAGAGGCGGCCCAACGGGCAAGGGACGCCGATTCTGGTCACGAAGGATTCAGACCTGTTCGCGCAGTTGCGGATGCATCGCAAGGGCGCCATCACCGGCCGGGTGCTGGACGAAAATAACGTGGGCATTCAGGGAGTGCCGGTGGTGGCCTATCGGGCGCGCCTGCCGCTGCGCGTGGCGGGCGAGGGCGTCTCCGACGATCGCGGCGTATACCGGGTTCACGGCCTGGATGCGGGGAAATACTGGGTGCGCAGCGCCACGCACACGCTCGACGACGGGAGCGGCGTCCTGCCGACGTTTGCGCCGGGATCGCGCGAGGTGAGAGAGGCGCGCGCCTACGACGTGCGCCTGGACGACGACACTCCGGACGCCGACGTGCGCGCCGAGTTCGGGCGGCTGTTCAACATCAGCGGCATCCTGCAGTGCACCGAGGGCACGGCGAACGTGACGCTGACATCGGAGACGCTGCACCGCGTGACGCAGGCGCCCTGCCGCGAACAGTACAGTTTCATGGGGCTGGCGCCGGCGGCTTACGAGATTTCGGCGGAGACCACGAACGGGAAGGAATCGGGTTTCATTGAGCTGTTCGTCGACCGGACCAATCCATCGGCCACGGTGGCGCTGCAGCCCGCGCCCACGGTGACGTTCGAGGTTCGCAGCAAGGGGCCGGGGAGCGTACTGAACACGCCGGTCACCGTCACGGGCCGCCGTCAGGATCTGTACGATTCGGGCGCGGAGAAGCAGATTTCGACGCCTCGCGCGACGCTCGCCGCCGGGCACTGGGAATTGAGCGCCAAGGCGGGGCCGAATCAGTACATCGACTCCATCGCGAATCCGTTTCAGGTCCGGCGGGAGCGGCCGATGGAGAAAGCGGTGGAGTGGTTCGATGTCTTCATCGAAATGCGCGGCCAAGCGCGCATTCAGATCGTCGTCGGCGACAAAGCGGCGCAGATTGGCGGCACCGTCACCAAGGACGGCAAGGGGGTTCCCGGCGCTCCTGTCTTTCTGTGGCCCGTTTCCGAAGATGGACGGAGGTCGCTGCGGGGATATCAGACGACGATCGCCGATACGGAGGGGAAATACCGCTTCACCGGGCTGCCGCCGGGCGATTACCGGATGCTCTCCACCTACGACTTCACGGAGATCGACGAGGCTTCCTTGGATGAAGG
>JBBIVT010000140.1:2929-9648 GCA_037439565.1 Acidobacteriota bacterium
CGCCGCTTGGCGGCCTTGCGCTTGGGTTTGGAAATGATGAACGTGCCGCTACCCATGTATTCGGCCTTGTAGAGCTTATCTTCTGCCATGAGTTTTTAGTTTAGCGTATCCGTAACCGGAATGTTACTGTGAAGAGGAATGGCCGCCCGTCTCGTCCTGCTGGCCCTGTTGGCCTCACTTCTTCCCGCGCAGCAGAAACCCGCCGAACTGTTCCACGAAGTGGACCAGATGACGGCGGTTCTTTCCGACATCACCGGGTGGAAGATCCAGCGGAAAGTGCCGGCGAAAATCATCACCAAGGACGAGTTCCGCCACCAGGTGGAAGCCCGCATGAAAGGCTCCTCCAATCACAAGGAACTGCGCGCCGAGGAATTGACGCTCAAGATGTTCGGCTTCATCCCCCAGGATTTCGACCTGGCCAAGGAAACGGTGGACCTGGTGAGCGAGCAGGCCGCGGCGTTTTACGACTATTCAAAGAAGCGCCTGTTTGTGGTGGATTCGACCTCGGAGGCCTCCGAGCAAAGGGTCGCGCTGGTGCATGAACTGGCGCATGCGCTCGCCGATCAGCACCATCCGCTGGGGAAGTATCTGCGCAAGGACTCGCCCGACGACGATGCCTCCACTGCGCGCGAGGCGGTGATGGAGGGACAGGCCACCTGGCTCACGTGGGCCTATATTTCCAGACGCAACGGAGGCAAGGCCGAGGTATCGCAGGAGATGATCCAGAAGTTGACCGACAACACCAACTCCGACGATCCTGAGTTTCCGGTGTTCGCGAAGGAGCCTCTTTATTTGCGCGAATCCCTGGTGTTTCCCTACGACGAAGGCATGAAGTTCCAGGATGCGGTGTACCACCGGTTGGGACGAGTCGCCTTCGACGATGTTTTCAGCCACCCTCCCCGCAGCACGCAACAGATCCTACATCCGGATGCGTATATCGAAGACATCAAGCCCGAGGATCCGGAGATACCGGCGCTCGACAAGAGCATCGCCCGGCAGTTCCGCCTTCTCAACGACGGCAGCGTAGGCGAACTGGACCACTCCATGCTCCTGCGGCAGTATGTAGGGGAAAAAGAGGGCCGGGAGGCGGCCAGCGGCTGGCGCGGCGGTTCGTTCCGGCTGTACGAACATAAGCGCGACAAATACACCGTGCTGGCGTACGCCTCAGACTGGTCGACGCCCGATCGCGCCCGGCTCTTTTTCTCGCTCTATCAGCGCGTGATGAAGGGAAAGTGGAAGGAAATGAAGGTGACAACGCGCGACGAGAATCGTCTAACGGGTACGGGCGATTCGGGCAAGTTCGAATTGCAGATTTCCGGAACGGCCGTGACGTTCATCGAAGGTCTGAGGTAAGATCGTTTCATGCGGATTCCATCGCTTCTGTTGGCTTTTTTTCTTGCCGCGCTCTCCGTTCCGGGGCAGACGCCGGCGCCGCGAAAGGCGCCTGAATTCACCATCACGGAAGGATCGGGCAAGCAGAGCCTTCTTTCGAGTTATCGCGGAAAAGTGGTCGTGCTGTCCTTCATGCTCACGACGTGCCCGCATTGTCAGGCCGAAAGCGGCGTGCTGACGAAGCTACAGGCCGAGCTGGGACCCAAGGGGTTTCAGGCGCTCGGCGTGGCGTTTAACGATAATGCGAACCTGCTGGTGAACAGCTTCGTAGAGAACTTCCACGTCGGTTTCCCGGTGGGATACGCAAACCGCGATGACGTGAAAAATTATCTCCAGTACGACGACAAAACACCCTGGTTCGTACCACAGGTGGTGTTGATCGACCGCAAGGGCATGATCGTGGAGCAGAGCGCCGCCAAGGGCACGGAAGAATTGCAGAAGGAAGATACGCTTCGCGCGAAGATCATGGCCCTGCTTGGCCCCGCGCCGAAGACGATGCTGAGAAAAGCGGGGCAGTAAGATGCGCCGGATCAGTGCGTTTGTTCTTCTGGCGGCGATCGCCCTGGCTTCGCCGCCGACGCCGCGGAAGTCGCCAGAATTCACCATTGTCGAGCCGGGCGGAAAACAGTCCCTGCTGTCCTCCTATCGCGGGAAAGTAGTGCTGTTGGGATTTTTCGCCACCTGGTGCCAGCACTGCCAGCATACGGCGCAGGCGTTCGGCAATCTGCAGCAGGCGTTCGGCGCGGAAGGCTTGCAGACGATCGGTATCGCCATTAATCCCGAATCCTCCAACGAGGCGGTGGTGCGCGAGTTCAAGACCAAATACGCGCAGAATTTTCCCATCGGGCACAGCGCCGTCGACAACGCCCTCAGCTTCCTGGGGCTTTCGGTGATGGAGCGCTGGGTGTATCCGCAGGTGGTGCTGATCGACCGCAGGGGAATGATCCGCGAGCAGAGCGACGCCAAGGGCACCGCCGAATTGCAGGATTTCATCGGACTGCGGCCAAAAATCGAAGCATTGCTCAAAGAGCGGTAGAAAACCCAAGGGGCGGTGCTCAGCGCTAACCGGGGACCGTTCGTGAGCCGGGACACCGTGGCAGTCCCTTCGCAGGGGGAGATTAGGAGGCCGGCAGCAGTTCCTTCAAAGCCTCGGCGATCACTTTGCCGTGGAATCGCCCGTTTTCAATGAAAATCTCATTGGTGTGCATGCCCGCCACCAGCACTCCGGCCAGATAGATGCCTTTGCGATCACTTTCGAGCGTTTCGGGATTGGTATAGGGGCGCTTGGTGTCCGGATCGAGCTTGATGCCGTGGGCTTCCAGAAACGTTAAGTCCGGACGATAGCCGGTCATCGCGAACACAAAATCGTTCTTCAGCGTCTTTTCCCCGCCGGGCGTCTGGATGGTGACGCTCTCTTCGTCAATCCTGGCTACCCTGGAGCGGAAATATGCCGCGATTTCCCCGCCCTTGATGCGATTCTCAATGTTCGGCTTGATCCAGTATTTGACGTTTTGATGGATTCCCTCGCCGCGATGCACCAGCGTGACGCGCGCGCCGGTCCACAGCAACTCCAGCGCGGCGATGGCCGCCGAATTTTTCGCGCCGACGACGAGTACGTCGTGATTGTAGTAGGGGTGCGCTTCCTTGTAGTAGTGGATCACCTTGGGGAGATCCTCGCCGGGGACGTTCAGCATGTTGGGAACGTCATAATAGCCGGTGGAAAAAATGACTTTCTTCGACCCGTACTCAACGTTATTTCCGTGGCGATCGGTGGCGTGCGTGACGAACGCTCCGTCGCCGCCGGAAACGTGGCTGACCCGGGTGTATTGGCGGATGTCGAGCTGATAGTGCCCGGCCACCTTGCGGTAGTATTTCAGCGCTTCGGTGCGCACCGGCTTATCGTTGAGGCTGGTCATGGGAATGTCGCCGATTTCGAGCAGCTCCGGCGTGGTGAAAAACACCATATTCACCGGATAGTTGTAGAGCGAATTGCAGACGCAGCCTTTATCGACGAGAACCGCCGGGATGCCGCGCCGCTTCAGCTCGATGCCGCAGGCGAGGCCCGTGGGTCCCGCGCCGGCGATCACGACGTCGAAGTGCTCCATTACAACATCGCCTCAACGGAGCGGTAGACCTGCTCCAGCGCCGCTGGGAGCGCGGCGGCATCTTTCCCGCCCGCCTCGGCCATGTCGGGCCGTCCGCCGCCCTTGCCGCCGACGGCCTGCGCGACGGAGCCGGCGAGTTTCCCGGCGTGAACCTTCGCGGTGATGTCCTTGGTGACGCCGCTGACGATGGCTACATTGCCGTCTTCGACGGTGGCGAGGACGACCACGGCGGTCTTCCATTTATTCCGCAAGGAATCTACCAGCGTGCGGAGTTGCGCGCGGTCAAATCCGTCAACGCGCGCGGCGAGAACCTTCACGCCCTTGATCTCCTGGGCCTGGGTGTCGAGGGACGCAGCCTCGGCCTGCGCGGCTTTGTTTTTCAACTGCGCCAACTGGTGTTCGAGCTGCTTTTCCTTGGCGAGCAGTTTCTCCACCTGCTCGACCAGCTCGGATTCGGGCGCATGGATGATGCTCGCCACGCGGACCAGCTCCGTCTGGGCGTCCTGGAACCGCTTCAAAGCGCCTTCGCCGGTGATGGCCTCGATGCGGCGCACGCCCGCGGAAATGGAGCCTTCGTACACGATCTTGCAGACGCCGATATCGCCGGTGCGGGCGACGTGCGTGCCGCCGCACAGCTCCTTGCTGAAATCGGTGATGGAAACGACGCGGACCTTGTCGCCGTATTTTTCCCCGAACAGAGCCATCGCGCCAGTGGCGAGCGCCTGGTCCAGATCCATCACATGGGTGACGACCTGGTTGTTGGCCAGAATCTGTTCGTTCATGAGGCGTTCGACCTCGGCCAGCTCATCGGCGTCCACGGCGGTGTAATGCGTGAAGTCGAAGCGCAGGCGCGAAGGCTCGACGACGCTGCCCGCCTGCTTGATGTGGGCGCCGAGCACCTTACGCAGCGCGGCTTGCAGCAGGTGCGTGCTGGTGTGGTTGCGCATGGTGGAGTGGCGCGCCTGGGGATCGACGCGGGCCAGGACGGTTTCGCCCTCCTTCACCGGGCCGACGATCCTCACCTTGTGGATGCTTCTGCCCGGCGCGGGGGAGCGCGTGGTTTCCACGATGGCGACCGGTTCGCCCGATTCCTTCGACAGGAGAACGCCCGTATCGCCCACCTGTCCGCCCGCTTCGGCGTAAAACGGGGTCTTATCGAGGGCGATTTCGCCGTCAAGGAGAGCGGTGACGGTCGCCGGGGCCTCCAGCGTTTCGCGCCCCACAAATTCGGTGCGCGGAAGAGCCTGGTAAACAGGATTGACCGCGGCTTTTTCGGCGCCCTTCCATGACGCGCGGGCGCGGGTGCGCTGTTTTTCCATCTCCGCCTCGAACCCGCCGCGATCGATGCGCAGGCCGAATTCGCGCGCCATCTCCTCCTGCTCGTCGAGCGCGAGACCGTAGGTATCGTACAGCTTGAACGCCGCCGCGCCGGGCAGAACGCCCTCCGCCACGGACTTGGCCTCGTCGTGAAACACCTTTTCCGCCACCTGGAACGTGGTCGCATAGCGATGCTCCTCGTCCTTGACGACGCGCGCGACGCGGGAGATGCTCTCTATCATTTCCGGATAGGCGTCGCGCATATGCTCGGCCACAAATCCTGTCAAGCGGTACAAATAAGGGTCGGAGACCCCGATCATGCGGGCGTTTCGCATCGCACGGCGCATGATTTTGCGCAATACATAACCGCGGCCTTCGTTGGACGGCACGACGCCGTCGTTAATGAGGAACGCGGTCGCGCGGGCGTGGTCGGCGTTGATGCGCAGGACGGTGTCCACGCGGGAATCCTCGCCCGGCGCCTTACCGAACAGCTCCGCGGCGCGGTACATAATGGGCTTGATCAGGTCCGTATCGTAATTCGACATTACGCCCTGCATCACCGCCGCGATGCGTTCCAGTCCCATTCCTGTGTCGATGGACGGCTTGGGTAGAGGCGTCATTTTGCCCGAGGAATCGCGGTCGAACTGCATGAAGACGAGGTTCCAGATTTCGACGAACCGGCCGCCGGCATCGTCGGGAAACTCTTCTTTCTCGCGACCCGGTTCGGCGGCTTCGACGCCCAGGTCGTAATGGATCTCCGAGCAGGGGCCGCACGGCCCGGTATCGCCCATCTGCCAGAAATTGTCCTTTTCGTCGAGGCGGAAGATGCGGGATTTCGGGATGCCGGTGACTTCCTGCCACAGATTCTCCGCATCGTCGTCCTCGCGGAAGACAGTGACGTACAGTTTGTCCTTGGGCAGGCCGTAGTCCTTGGTGATCAGCTCCCAGGCGAAGTCGATGGCTTCGCGCTTGAAATAATCGCCAAAGGAAAAATTGCCCAGCATTTCAAAAAAGGTGTGGTGGCGGCGGGTGTAGCCGACGTTTTCCAGATCGTTGTGCTTGCCGCCTGCGCGGACGCACTTCTGCGACGTGGCGGCGCGCGCATAGTCGCGCTTGTCCTGGCCCAGGAAAACATCCTTGAACTGGTTCATCCCGGCGTTGGTGAACAACAGCGTCGGGTCGTTGGCAGGAACCAGCGAGGAGCTTCGCATTACGCGATGCCCCCTGGCCGAAAAATAATCGAGGAATTTCTGGCGGGTTTCGGATCCGGTCATGTTTTGATCTTTAGAGTCTTGATCCTATTGTGGCAAAAGCGCGTGACGGGTGTATATAGACGCGGATGAAGAGAGCAGGGTTACAATTTTACCGGCCCTGGTTACAATTTTTCGTTGACGGACATTAACAAATCTGTTATCAAATGTAGATCACACCGAGTCCGTGTAAACCGCCGGTAGCGGCAACGTTGGGGCAATCTTAACAGTCCTTGTTTCTAAATTTTGGGGGGAAGTTTATGCGAACTCTGGTAGCAGCCGTAGTGTTTTTTGTGATGACGGTTCTGGCGTTTGGACAATCGGGGTCCTCGCTCAGCGGCGTCGTTTCCGATCCCACGGGAGCGGTGATACCCGCCGCTTCCTTAACCTTGACCAACAGCGCGACGGGAGCAGAGCAGACCACCCAAGCAGACGGCGGAGGCCGGTACAACTACCCATCCGTAACGCCGGGCAAGTACAGGCTGACCGCGAAGCATCCCGGATTTTCGGATGTGGTTGTCAATAACATCGAGCTGCTGGTGAGCACCGCGACGACCGTGAATGTGACGTTCGAAAAAGTGGGGGCGACGGCCACGACCATCGCCGTGGAAGCGAGCGCCGTGCAGGTGAATACGCAGGATGCGACGCTCGGCAA
>JBBIVT010000141.1:0-9181 GCA_037439565.1 Acidobacteriota bacterium
GTTCCGCGATAGTCGGTTCCGTGGCAAGGCTGGCAGGAGGCCTGGTTGCCGTCGGCGACATCCTGATGGGAGTTGACCCAGGACGGACCGATGGGATGCAGACCGTGAGGCCCTCCATTCACGGTAGAGGGCACCGTCGAGTGACACGAGCCGCACTCCGCGATCATTCCGACATGGCCCTGGAAACTGATGCTCTGGACGTTGTCGTTGGCGTTGGAGGTCGGAAATTCTGCGTGTGTAGAGCCGTGGCATCCCTCGCATTGCAGACCACCGTGGCCGCTTGAGAAGCGGTACAGCGAAAGCCCCGCCGCCGGCGTATTGGCGCTGGTGGCGAAAGTCTGGTCTACGGCGACACGTACGGTCGTACCGCTGGTAAACACCGAGGTGTATGCGATTTGGCCGTTATTGGCGGTCGCCGTTCCGGTGTGGCAGCTTTGGCAGGCCGGTTCATTGAGCCAGCCCTGGCGGGCCGGCGATGCCACTGAACTCATCGGCCCGTGGCAACTCTGGCACTCAATCGCGTTGGCACCCGTGCTGGTGGTGAGGTTTCCCATGGCGCCGCGCAAACACTGCGTGTTGGGTCCCGGATGGCAACGGTAACAGGTGTCGCGAGTGGCGCCGCTCTCCATCGTTTGGCCGGTGGCGGGATCGGTGACGGTCGAGTGCAGGCCATGGATCGAGGTGGTGAGCGCCGGGACGCCGGGATAGCCGGCCGCCGACAAAGCGTTTGAAGCGTGGCAAGACGCGCACATGAACGGCTTGATGGCGGACTGTGCCTCGAGTCCGGCGGAGCTAAAGCCCAGTGACGACGCGGCTGCCTGGAATAGAGGCGTTGCCGCAAAGCGATCGTCGTGCTTGCGCAGGATATTTAACTTCATGTCCTTGGACGGGTTCGTCTGGTTCACCCACCCAGCGGCTGGAAGCGCCGCGGCGCTACCGGTTTTTGAGGCATGGCAAACCGCGCAACTCAGTTCATCCGAAATGGGAAGAACGATGTCCGTGGTGGCCAGCACCGCGCCGGACTGGCTCTTGGCCACCAACCGCATCATCGGATAGTAATTCACCGGATACGGGGCATTCGCCGCGTCCGCGTAATTGGTCATCGGAATGGCCTGGGCCAACCAGGTGTTATCGGCGGCGCTGAAGCTCATGGCTTGTGGGGTATTGGACGGGCCGGGCATGGCGAATCCCTTCACGCCTACATCCGGCGCCACAGGGCCGAAGCCCAGCGCGGCCGCATACTGCCAGAAATTTGTCTTCGCCGCGGAGGTCGTGTTGATGGTGTTGGTCAGAGGATCGGTAATGGCTTCATAAGTAACGGTGTATCCCGAAGGATTGACCACCAGCGCTCCGCTGCTGTCCATGAGGTGGGCATGAATGGTGTTATACGGCGGCAGGACGCCGAAGATGCTGTAGTCCTGTCCGTCGTCGCAATGCATCCCCAGATCGTTCCAGCCGACGAGGTGATACGTAGTGCCGCCTCCCGTACCGGATGAGCTGACAACGAAGCTGACGGGCACTGCGCGCGTGGAGCCGTTAGCGGTGATGGAAACGGACCCGGTATAGGTACCTGCGGCTAAGCCGGTCAGGCTCGCCGTCACCGTGAGAGTCGCGTTCGTGGTGAGCGATCCGGAAGGCGAGATCGCCAGCCAATGGGGCGACGTGGACGGGACCACTGCGGCGGCCGTAAATGAGGTGGCGGATGCCGCGGTCACCGATAGGGATTGGGAAGAGGGGTTCGCGCTGTTTAACGTCCCATAGAACGTGAGCGATGCGGGGGCGAGGGTGAGCGCTCCTCCCGATGGCGGGCTGATGACCAGAACGACGGATGCCGACCGCGTCACGCTTCCCGATTGCACCGTAATAGCACCGTTGTATGTCCCCGCTGCCAGGCTGCCAGGGTTGACGGAGACCGTCAACGTCTGATTCGTGGTGAGTGATCCCGAGGGCGAGATCTTGAGCCAGGTGGAACCGCCACTGGAACCGCTCGCATTCGCCGTAAAGTTCGTGGCGGTGGGCGCGGTGACCGAGAGCGTCTGAGCGGGAGGCGCGGCCGCTCCCGCGATGGCATTAAAAGTGAGGGACGTCGCGCCGAGCGTGATCGTCGAAGTCGCTGGCGCGACGGTGAGCTTTACGGCCACGGTTTGCGTCACACGCGACGTGCGAAGCGATATCGCCCCTTGATATGAGCCGGCTCCCAAACCGGAGGGCTGCACAGAGATGGTGAGGGTTTGGTTTCCGGATAGGGTTCCGGAAGGGGACACAGCTAACCAGTTCGTGCCCTCTCCACGCACAGAGGCGCTGACGGCGTATCGCGTGGAGGAAGTAGCCCGCACCGTGAGCGTCTGGGAAGGTGGAGCAGGTCCACCGGCGTTTGCCTGGAAACTGATTGCGGAAGGATTGAGAGTGAGAGGGCCATTTCCGTCTTCCTGCGCGACGGACACCCACACTACTCCCGTGAGAACGACGGTAAACCGAAGAATAGAACGTGTCATATGGACTCCTTTAGCTCCGCGCGCCGTCCGGAGGAGGACGACCGGTGGCAGCGCGCGGCGCACCGATAATGAGGAGATGAGGCGGGAAAGCGCGTACCGTCCCTGTCCCCGAAAAGGGCTCCAGGAGAGGGACCGTTGGATCACGAGCCCAACCAGGCGTCCGATTCTACTGTATGAGGGAGAGCCGGAGTTCCTGAAAATATAGAATTTTTATCTCGTCACAGGAATTTTTTAAGGGGCTCGCCTTAGTACTACTCGTCGTCGTGTTGAGAGGCGAGGTTGGTCACCACGCTGAGGTCTTCGAGCGTCGTCACGTCGCCGCTTACGGTATTCGACGTGACGATTTCCCGCAAGAGGCGGCGCATGATTTTTCCGCTGCGCGTCTTTGGCAGCGCATCGGAAAAGCGGATTTCCTCCGGGCGGGCAAAAGCGCCGATCTCATGCGCCACCCATTGGCGCAGTTCCTTACCTAATGCGTCGTGATCCCAATCGCCCTTCTTGAGCGTCACGAAACAGCAGACAGCTTGTCCGGTAATCTCGTGAGGCTTGCCGACCACCGCCGCCTCCGCCACGGCCGGATGATGCACCAGCGCGGATTCCACTTCCATCGTGCTCAGACGGTGCCCGCTGACGTTCATGACGTCGTCCACGCGGCCCAGAACCCAATAATAGCCGTCTTCGTCGCGGCGGGCGGCATCGCCGGTGAAATAAATCCCCGGTAGCTTGCCCCAGTATTGATCCTTAAAGCGCTCCGGATCACCCCAGATGTTCCGGATCATGCTGGGCCAGGGCTTGCGGATGATCAGATAACCTTCGTGATTCACGCCGACCGGATTGCCCTTCAGATCGACGATATCGGCGATGATTCCTGGCATCGGCAGGGTGCCCGAGCCGGGCTTCAATGGCACCGCGCCGGGCATGGGCGCGATCATGATGGACCCTGTTTCCGTTTGCCACCATGTATCGACGATGGGGCAGCGGCCTTTGCCGATCACGCGGTGGAACCACTCCCAGGCCGCAGGATTGATGGGCTCGCCCACACTGCCGAGCAGGCGCAGACTCGACAGATCGTGGCCGTCGGGCCAATGTTCGCCCTGACGCAGCAACGCGCGGATGGCCGTCGGCGAAGTGTAAAAAATGTTGACGCGGTATTTTTCCACCATGCGCCACCAACGGTCGAACGCCGGATAGTCGAGCGCGCCTTCGTACATCACCGTGGTCGCGCCGGCCGATAGAGGTCCGTAAACGATGTAGCTATGGCCCGTCACCCAACCGATATCGGCCGAGCACCAGTAGGTATCGCTATCGTGCAAGTCGAACACCCACTTCATGGTCGCCGTGGTCTGCGTGATGTAGCCTCCGGTGGTGTGCAGGATGCCTTTCGGCTTGCCGGTGGTGCCGGAGGTGTAGAGCACATATAAAGGATGCTCGCTATCGAGATGAACGGCGGGGCAATGTTCACTGACGCCCTCGTCAAGAACGTGCCACCAATGGTCGCGGCCGTACTGCATCGCCGTATCCGAGCCCGTCCGGCGATAGACGATGACGTCGCGGACATCGGGACACTCCACGAGCGCCTCATCAACGGCGGGCTTCAGCTTCACCTCTTTCCCGCGGCGGAAACCGCCATCGGCGGTGATGACCAGCGTCGCGCCAAGATCCTGGATGCGGGCCTTCAGGGCCTCGCCGGAGAATCCTCCGAACACAACGGAGTGCACGATACCGAGCCGCGCGCAGGCCAGCATCGCCACGGGGAGTTCCGGCACCATCGGCATATAGATGACGGCACGGTCGCCTTCCTTGAAGCCTCGCGCCTTCAGTACGTTGGCGAAACGCGAGACAAGCCGCAGCAGTTCCTGATAAGTGATGAATCGCTGATCGCCGGGCTCGCCTTCCCACAGAATGGCGACCTTATTCTTGCGATGCGTCTGGCAATGGCGGTCCAGGCAGTTGTACGAGACGTTGGTCTTCGCGCCCACAAACCACTTCACAAATGGTTGCTGTTCCCAGTCGAGCACTTTGGTCCACTTCTCGAACCAGTGAATCTCCTGCGAGGCGACTTCGGCCCAGAACGCTTCCGGATCCTGTTCTGCCCGGCGATAGAGATCCAGGTAACCTTCCATTCCTTGCACCTGGGCTCCACGGACGAACTGGTCCGAAGGCGGAAAAACGGCGGGGTTGCTCATCGTTCTGGATTTTAGCAGAGAGAGAAGCCAAGGGAACGGGGGAACCGCAAGGTATGAGTGCACGATTTCAAGCCCGTGCGTCAAGCTTGGGCGACAGCCTGTCTACCTCCGCCGCTCGTCCGTGTGAAATTCCCATACCGCTCCGTGGGTCACGGCGATGCTGAAATTTTCACACGGACTCAATTGGACTGAAATACCGGGTTTTGTATTACTTCGCTTGCATCGACTTTACGTATTCGGTCAGATTCCCAACGCGCATTCTCACGATATCGGCGTTGCTGCCCAGGGAACGGAATAGCGGCCCCCAAATCGGCATGTCGGCCGATCCGTGCGAGAGCACCAGAACGTCGCCCTCGATGGAGTGCGCAACCCGGTCGCTGGGAAACTTGCCTTTATTGCGGATCGCGAGCTGAGTCAGATCCGTGGGTACTTTCTTCAGTGCAGGGGCCGCCGGGCCAGTGCCTTTGCCGTCGACACCATGACAGACGGCGCAATACTCTTTGTACATCTCTTTGCCGGATGTTGGATTGGTGGGATTCACGGGAACCGGCTTAATGGTTTGGGCAAAGCCGGGCGCGGCGGATAGAGCCGCCATCGCAAAAACCGTGAGCGAAATACGCTTGAACATGAGTCCTCCTAGGGACAGCAGGCAAACTGGGCCTGCCCTGAGGATGATTTGCACGCGGAAGGCCATAACTTGGCTTACACTTTAAGGGGACTTTTCTGTTCCCTCAGGCAAGGAATGCGCGCCTTGGCTCAAATTTGCGCCGAAACGCGATTGGTAAAACTTACTTCGACCCGGTGATTTGAAAACGGTCCTTCACTTCCCAGGAGGGCCTTTCCGCTAGCGGATCGGTCACGCGGATCATCTCTGCGCTCAGCGTTCTGCCGTGCAGAACAAACTTCAGGAAATGATAGTTTGGATATTCCGTGCCTTTGTACAGATCGTAGGCGTCGCGCGTGACCTTCACCGGGGCCGCACCTCCTCCGCCGGAAACCAGATACACCACGCCATCGCGAAAGAACCGCTCGTAATTGTGGATATGCCCGGCGTTGACGATAAAGCGGACCCGCTTGCCTTGCGGCGCGGTAGTCAGATACTCGGCCAGGGCGATTTCGTTGGG
Source organism: Acidobacteriota bacterium (assembly GCA_037439565.1). Lineage (GTDB taxonomy): Bacteria > Acidobacteriota > Terriglobia > Bryobacterales > Bryobacteraceae > Palsa-187. Next base: position 5,806 of record JBBIVT010000141.1, read on the forward strand.
GCGCGGATTGTGGCTCGCGCCCTCGCCCGTCTCGATATCGGCCACCGGCGGATGATGCAGGTTGAAAATCACAAAGCGGACGGGCTTTTTCAGATCGATGAGCTGCTGGTCCACCCACTTGATCTGCTCGCTGCCCAGCGTCAGCGGCAACGAGGTATCCAGGCTCAACACGACAATCTTCTCGCCGATTTCCGAGGCGTACCAGCGCTTGCCGCGAAGCCGGGGGAACTCCGTCCACCAGTTTTCCAAGCATTTGGCGGGGTCTCCGCGCATTTCATGATTCCCGATCGCCGGATACACGGGGATGTTCGCGGCGCGCCACACCTCGGTCTCGGTGTGAAACTCGGCGTAATCGGCGGCGCGCTCGCCGACGTAGGGAACATCGCCGCTGACCACGATCGCGGTGGGTTTTTCCGAGGCAATTTTCCGCACCAGCCATTGGCGCACCTTCGGATTGGTAGCCTCGGTCTCCGCCGGGTCCGTGAAGCGCATGTCTCCATAGGCGATCACCACCGTCCTTTGGGAGAAGGCGCAAAGGGAGGCGGCAAGCAGCGCGAAAGAGAGTCGAAACACTATTCTGATTGTATATATGACGGGCTCCGATTTACGGGCTTGGTTGCCGGATCTGATTTTGACGGACGCGGGTTTTGAATCCGGCCTGGCGCTGGTCGCGGATAGCGCTGGCATGATCCTGCGACTGTCGAAAGATCCGGGGGACCTGGCAATCGCCGAGCGCCTGCCGGCGCGCGCCATGCTGCCTGGACTCGTCAACGTCCATTCGCATGCTTTTCAGCGCGTAATTCGAGGACGCACGGAGCATCGCACACCGGCCGGCCGCGATACATTCTGGACCTGGCGCGAGAGCATGTATCATGCCGCCAACGCGATGACGCCGGATGATTTTTACCACTCCGCGCGGATGGCGTTCCTGGAAATGATGTTTTCGGGTATCACCGCCGTGGGCGAGTTTCATTACGTTCATCAGGATCTGAACGTCGCGCGGGCGATGCTGCGTGCCGCGCGGGAGGCGGGCCTGCGCATCCGCCTGTTGCGGACGGCGTATATGCGCGCGGGCTGGAAATCGGAGCCGAATCCGGGCCAGGCCCGGTTCCTGACCCCGGACATCGGACGATTTCTCTCCGGCACAGACACGCTGATCGCCGAGGGCGCGGACGTTGGCGTGGCGCCGCACAGCGTCCGCGCGGTGCCGATCGCGTCCGTGCGCGAAATCGCGGAATACGCGGAGGCCCGCGACATACCCTTGCACATGCACGTCTCCGAGCAGCCGGCGGAAGTGGAGGCCTGCCTCGGCGAGTATGGCCGCCGTCCCGTTGAGCTGCTGCATGACCACGGTATCCTGGGCGAGCGTTTCACCGCCATCCACGCGATCCACATTTCGGAGGAAGAGGCGGGCATGCTCGGCCGCTCGGCTGTGTGTGCCTGCCCTACGTCAGAGCGAAATTTGGGGGACGGGGCGGTGCCGGCTGACGGCCTGCTGGCCGCGGGCGCGCGAATCTGCTTGGGGTCCGACAGCAATACGCAGATCGACCTTCTCGAAGACGCCCGCGAGCTGGAGTATCACCTGCGAATGAACAAACTTGAGCGAGCTGTGATCGAGACGCCGCGCCTGATCGAAGCCGCCACGGAATCGGGGGCCAAGAGCCTGATGCTGCCTTGCGGAGCGCTGGCGCCCGGCCGGGCGGCGGACTTTTTTACGGTCGATCGGAATGATCTATCGATCGCCGGCGCCAGCCGCGAATCGCTGCTGACGCAAGTCGTGTTTTCGCTCGAAAAAACCGCCCTGCGCGAGGTGTGCGTCGCGGGCAACATGATGATTCGCGGCGGCAGGCACCCGTTGCAGGAAGAGATCGTCGCCGAGTTCGAGAAGATGCAGAGGAATTTATGGGGATGAATCCGGAAGAGTTCCTGCTGGACCTGGTGGCGATTCCGTCCGCCTCGCCGATGAGCAACGCGCCAGTCATCGCCTATGTGGAACGGCATCTCCCCGCTTGGACAAAAAAGCGCTACCGCTATCGCGATGCGGCCGGGGTGGAGAAAGTCAACCTCGTCGCCGCAACGAAGCCGGGCGTGGCAGAGTTGGCGCTGGTCTGCCATACCGATACCGTCCCATGCGAGGCGGAAGCGCTGCGGCCAGCCATCCGCGGCGGCAAATTGTACGGACGCGGCAGTTGCGACGTCAAAGGATTTCTGGCGTGTATCTTGTCAGCCCTCTCCCGCGTTGACATTCATGCGCTGGAGAAAACGCTCGCGATCGTGTTGACCTCCGACGAAGAGGTGGGCTGCGTAGGCGCGAAGTTCCTCGCGAAGAAGAAGGCCTTTCGCGCGCGCCGCATCATCATTGGCGAGCCCACCGCCTTGCGTCCAGTGCGCGCCGGGAAAGGCTACGCGCTGGGAGAGATCGTCGTGCGCGGGAAAGAGGCGCACAGCGCCTATCCGGCGTATGGGCACTCGGCGATCGTCGACGCTGCGCGCGTGATCCTGGCTCTGGAGGGAGTGGCAAAAAAGCTGAGGGCTCGCAAGAACCGAGACTTCGACCCGCCCTTCACGACGCTGAACGCCGGCCTGATTCACGGAGGCACGGCGAAAAACATCGTCCCCGGAGAATGCCGCATCACGGTGGAGTGGAGGCCCGTGCCCGGCCATCCCGCCGATTGGGCCGCCCAGTTGATCCGGGAAGCGCTCGCCGGACTTCGCGGCATCGACGCCGCGTTCGACGTGAAGCGCCTCGACCCGCCATTCGAGCCGTCGCCGTCGGATGACCTCGCCAAAATGGTGGAGTCGCTGACGAACACGCGCTCCACCGGCGTTCCATTCGGCACCGAAGCGGCGCATTTGCGCGGCCTGGCGGGTGAAGTGATCGTCTTCGGCGCGGGTGATATGACGGTCGCGCATACCCCGGGGGAATTCGTTCCGGTGAAAGAACTGCGCGCCTGCGCCGGACATCTGGTCGCCATCATTGAGCGTCTCTGTGGGCGAACAGAATGATCCGCCGCCGCGTCTTCGTCAAGGGGATCGTGCAAGGCGTCGGCTTTCGCCCGTTCGTCTATTCGCTGGCGGCGCGACATGCGCTCACAGGGTTCGTCGGCAACAACAGCAGCGGTGTCTTCATCGAGATTCAAGGCTCGGAGGACGCCGCGCATGCGTTTGTCGACGAACTGCGTCACTCGCCTCCGCCGCTGGCGATGATCGATTCCATCGCCGTCGACGAACTGCCGGTGCTAAAGGATGCGGCCTTCGTCATCGTCGAAAGCGAGACGCAGCCCTCCGCCAGCACGCCTATTTCTCCCGACATCGCCGTCTGTTCCGATTGCCTGCGTGAACTGTTCGACCCCTCCGACCGGCGCTATCGCTATCC
>JBBIVT010000142.1:0-4640 GCA_037439565.1 Acidobacteriota bacterium
GAGAACATGGGCATCTCTCACGGGAGTTCCACCGAAATTTTGTACCTCGCGAGCCGGCCCGGGGCATCCAATGGGAGTGAACTGGTGTGCCGCTGCCCTCCTTGCGCCTCTGGCGTTTGCCCAAACGGGCACGATCAGCGGAACCGTGGTCGATTCCAGCGGCGGGTCGATTGCCCACGTCAAAGTGGAGCTTTCGCCTGGCATCCGCCAAACGGAAACCGGGGAGGGCGGCGAATTCTCCCTGGCGGACGTCGCGGCCGGAGCCTATCGGCTCTCATTCACGGCGAAAGGCTTCGCATCGAAGACTATCGACGCCGATCTTCACGAAGGCGAGACTCTGAACCTGCCGCCCCTGGCTCTCGCCATCGATACCCTCAGCACTGAAGTCGAGGTCACGCAAACCCAGACCGAATTGGCCGAGGCGCAGGTCAAGGCGGAGGAACAGCAGCGCCTGCTCGGACTGCTGCCGAATTTCTTTACCTCCTATGATTGGGACGCCGCGCCGTTGAACGTCCGGCAGAAGCTGGAACTTACCGCCCGGACGTGGTTCGATCCGTCGGCGTTCGTCATTAACGGCATCATCGCCGGCGTCTGGCAGGCGGAAAATACCCATAAGGGATTCGGCCAGGGCGCGCAGGGCTACGCGAAACGTTACGGGGCCAGTTTCGCGGATTACGGCACCAGCCTGCTGCTCGAAAGAACCGTGATGCCCACGGTTTTCAAGCAGGACCCACGTTACTTTCACAAAGGAACGGGCTCCGCCGGCTCCCGGGCGCTCTACGCCATCAGCCGCACGTTCGTCTGCCGCGGGGATAATAAAAAGGACCAGTTCTGCTACTCCAGCTTGGTTGAGCGCTACGGCGTTGGCTTTGTCACGAACTACTACTATCCGGCCGCGGATCGAGATACAAATGGAACAATCCTGCGCAACGCTACCCTGAGCCTCGGCTTCGACGCGTTAGGCAATCTGTTTCAGGAGTTCATCGCGCCCAAGATCACCCGCAGGAAACACTGATCGTCCGCGTCCTTGCACGGCACACGGTTGATCCATCACGGAACTTTCCGGAAAATCAGGGGCGAATAATCCGACCCTGCGCCCACTAGGGATATGGATGGCTCTGTTCCGCACCCGCTCGGCGGCGATCTTTGGCATTGACGCGCACCTGATCGACGTCGAGGTCGACATGTATCCGGGCATGAACCGCGACTTCATCACCGTCGGCATGCCGGATACGGCGGTCCGCGAAAGCCGGGAGCGGATCAAGAGCGCGCTGATGAACTCCGGCTTCGGCTACCCGAACAAGAGCGTCACCATCAACTTAGCGCCGGCCAACATCCGGAAGGAGGGCGCGGGGTTCGATCTGCCCATGGCCCTGGGGATTCTGGGCGCGATGAACGTGGTGGGGCCGGTGGAGGAGCACCTTTTTGTGGGCGAACTGTCTTTGGACGGCGCCATCCGGCCAGTGCGCGGCGCGCTCTCCATCGCCGCGTGTGCGCGCAGGCAGGGCATCCGGAATCTGCTGGTTCCAGCGGACAACGCTGCGGAGGCGGCGGTGGCCGAAGGCGTGCGCGTGTTCGGGATGCGGCATTTGAGCGAGGTGGTCGCGTTCGTGCGCAAGCCCGAGTCGTTTCAACCCCACCTGGGCGAGGCGCAGTCGGCTGCGGCGCGCCTCGACGGCGGGCTCGATTTTCGCGACGTGCGGGGCCAGGTGACGGCGAAGCGCGCGATTGAGGTGGCTGCAGCGGGTAATCACAACGTGCTGCTGATGGGTCCGCCGGGGTCGGGGAAGACGATGCTGGCCAAGCGGATTGCGGGCATTTTGCCGCCGCTGTGCTTCGCCGAAGCGCTGGAAACGACCCAGGTACACAGCGTCGCCGGATCGCTGCCCAAGGGAGTGGGGCTGCTGGCGGAGAGGCCCTTCCGGTCGCCGCATCATTCGGTATCGGATGCGGGATTGATCGGCGGAGGGTCGGGCACGCCGCGTCCGGGCGAGGTGAGTCTGGCGCACCACGGCGTCCTCTTCCTGGACGAATTGCCCGAATTTCCACGAAACGTGCTGGAGCAACTGCGGCAACCCCTCGAAGAAGGAACGGTCACCATCGCCCGCGCCAACATGACCCTCACGTTCCCCGCGAGTTTTATGCTGGTGGCCGCGATGAACCCCTGCCCGTGCGGATTCTTCGGCGACCCGTCCCGGGAGTGCCGCTGCACCGGCGGAATCATCCAGCGGTATTTAGGGAAAATCAGCGGGCCGCTGCTGGACCGCATCGATCTGCACATCGAGGTGCCTGCGGTGCCCTATCAGGAGCTGCGCGGCAAGAATGTGGGCGAAAGCTCGGCCGGGATGCGCGCCCGGGTGGCCGAAACGAGAGCCGTCCAACAGGCGCGAGGCTTCACCAATGCGCAGATCCCGGTGCAGGAACTGCGCAAATTGTGCGCGCTCGACGACGCGGGAGAACGGACGCTGGAACTGGCGGTCCGCAAGATGGGCCTGTCGGCGCGGGCGCACGACCGCATCCTGAAAGTCGCGCGCACGGTGGCGGATCTGGATCATGCCGCGCGGGTCAGCGCGAAGCACCTGGCCGAAGCGGTGCAATACCGGAGCCTGGACCGGAACTACTGGCAATAGGCCGGAATACGCTCGCAAGGTTGATAAAAAAAGAGGCGGATTCCATGTGCGGAAATGGCTCCTTCCGCTCATTCGAATCCGCCCCCAATTCCTCCGACAAAATGATGCCGGCCACACCGGCACCGTTCGCGATGTTTACGCCGCTCACATCGCGAACGGCATGGCGGCTTTCAAAATCCAGGCGCTCCGCGGCGATTTCCTCCGATGTTATGGCGCCGGGATTCCAAGCCGTCTCCCCCGAGATTCCTAGGCCGCGGCCTTGCTGCCACTTGGAGCACTGTGCCGATAGATCGACTGAAGCGTCGTAACCGCGTCGGCATAGGAGACTGCCGCTCCTATGTGATCGTCCGGTCGCGCTTTCAGGACAACATCGTCCATCGACAGGATCCCTTCGACTCGAAATTCATCGTTGACTACCGGCAGCCGGCGAACCTGGCCCTCGCCCATTCGCTGAAGCGCCGTGTGAACGTCATCTGAAAGGCTGCAATATAACACGTGGTTCTGAACGACATCGATCACTCGGAGTTCCGACGATCGGGCGTTTCTGGTGCCCAAAGCGATACAGATATCGCGGTCCGTCACAATCCCTGCGATTTCTCCGTTCGCGCCGATCACCGGCAGAGCGCCGCAGTCGTTCTCCCACAAGAGAGCGCTCGCCTCCGCCAGACTCGTATCCGCGCGGCACGTTGCGACTTGCTTCGTCATCACATCTTGTACTCTCATTGTCTCCGTTGCACCCGACATAAACCTTGCACCTCGATCGCCAATTCCGTAAGTGAGGCAAATCAACGGTCTGGGCGGCCGCGCCCGTTCAAGAACTCGGACGCAGACAGCCATACAGTCAAAATTTTTAAACGGAGATCGCCAGGATTCTTCGGAAATTGAGTAAATTGGCGCGGTTCGCGTGGTGGCGTCCGGATTGCCAGGAGTCTCGTGGATGGCGCCTCACGAACTGGCCATCCAAGGAGCAGGTTATGAAACTTCATCGCACACTGGCGGGTGTCCTGACGCCGGCCCTTTTGGTGGCCGGTTATCTTCTCATCCCCACCGCGGTTCGGGCAAGCGAGCCCATGGATTCCGCGGAAATCACCAAGTTGCTTAACGACGTGAAGACGGAGGCTATGGAATTAAGGCACGATTCCGAGGACCTCGACACGTTCGTGCGTTCGCGGCTGACGTGGGAAAGTCATGCCGGAAAGATCGACATGGTCAAAGGCCATATTAACAACACCGGCAAACTGCTGACGAAGCTGAAGGATGCCGAAGCGAGCGGCGAACCGTGGCAGCAAACCGCAATTCAGCGGATTGAACCGCTATTGAAGGAGCTGGCGGCGAATACCGAAGCGACCATAGAGCACCTGAATAAGAATCAGGCCAGGGTTCACTTCCCGGAGTTCAAGGACTACGTGAAAATGAACTACGAGCTGTCGGTAAACCTGGAAGAAGTGATCCGGGACTTTGTCAGCTACGGAGAAACGAAGGATAAGCTAGAGCGTCTTGAACGCAAGATCGAAGTCACCGGTTGACCGCGGCATGTCTTCCGGGGTGAGTCCACTTTCGCGCGCCTCGCTTTCCGGCGCCCTTGCACCGGGCCGCTTGGATTGCTGTATGCTGTTGGCGAAGGTGCTCAGAAAGCTGATCCGCGAATCCTCGCTCCTGGCGCCGGACTTACGGTCCTTCCAGCGCCAGGAGACGAGTTTTGCCCTCCTGAATCTCTTTGTCCTCTCGGTTTTGCTGCTCATCCATTCTCTGTTCTCCTCGTACTTCGGTGAGCCGCCTCCCGCTCTGATCGTGGTCCTGTCGACTGGATTCCTGCTGAACGCGGTTGAGCTGATTTGGGTCCAACATGCAAAATCCTTGAGCCCCGTGGGAATCACCTTCCTGACCTGGCTCATGATTGTGCTCAACATGGCCGTCGCGTTTGCGCTGGCGTCGCTGTCCTACCGGCAAGACACGCAGTACTTCGCCCTGCTGGTCGCCCCCATCCTGCAAGCCGCGTTTCGACTCTCG
>JBBIVT010000142.1:4740-9144 GCA_037439565.1 Acidobacteriota bacterium
TTTTCGAGCGCGATCGCGCACGAGATCCGCAACCCGGTAGCGATGATTTCAAGCGCCCTGACCACCGCCGGCAATCCCTCGCTGAGTCAGGACGAGCGCCACGAGATGTTCGATATCGTCGCCAAGGAGGCGTCGCGCCTGGAGAAACTAACCGGCGATTTTCTGGCTTATGCCCGGCCCAGTCCGCCCGCCAGACACCCAGGAGACATCGCGGAGTTTCTGGCTTATATTGGGGATCTCTGCCGGCCGCACGCAACCAAGAAGGCCGTGACGATCCGTACGGATGCTCCCGGCAGATTGTGCGCGAAAATCGATAGCGGCCAGATTCAGCAGGCCTTGTTAAATCTCGTCATGAACGCCATTGAGGCTTCTCCGCCCGGCGCTTCGGTGGCTCTGTATGGAAAACAGGACAACGGGTTGATCACGGTTGACGTGGAGAATGCCCATGGGCCGATTCCGCGCGAAACGGTGGAGCGGGTCTTTGAGCCGTTCTTCACGACCAAGCCCGCCGGCACGGGCCTGGGACTGGCGATTGCGCGCAACATTGCGCGCGGACACGGGGGAGAGCTCGTGCTGTCCCGGAATGAAGCCCAGTCCGTGCGTTTCTCCATTACGCTTCCAGCCTATACTGAGGGAGCGGAGCGCGCTTGAGCAGAATCCTGATTGTCGACGACGAACGGAGCATGCGAAAGATTCTCGCGTCGAATCTCGCTCAGGATCAGCAGACGGTCACGGAGGCGCCGGGCGTCGCGGAAGCGCGGGCCTGCCTTTCCGCGAGTCCGTTTGACGCAGTGATCACCGATCAAAGGATGCCCGATGGCGAGGGCCTCGACGTTCTTGCCTTCGCCCAGGATCTGGATCCCTCTCTCTCGGTGGTTTTCCTGACGGCGTTCGCGACGGTCGAACTCGCCGTGGAAAGCATGCGGCAGGGCGCGTTCGACTTCATCACCAAGCCGTTTCAGCCCGACGTCGTCCGGGCAACCGTCCGCAGGGCTTGCGAACATACGCAACTGCGGCGGGATAATGGCCTGCTAAAGTTGACGGTAGACCGGCTGGAAGGCTCGGGTCAGATTTTTGGAACCAGCCCCGGCATCATGGCTGTCCGTGAGATGATCGCACGTGTCGCTCCCACCAATGCGACCGTCCTGATCACGGGCGAGACGGGAACAGGCAAGGAGTTGGTTGCCCGGGCGATTCATAAGAGCAGCCCGAGGGCGCAGAAGCCGTTCATCCCCGTAAACTGTGCGGCCTTCACGGAGACGCTGCTCGAAAGCGAGCTTTTCGGGCACGAAAAAGGGGCGTTCACCGGCGCAGACCGGATGAGGCAGGGCTTGTTTGAAGCGGCCCATGAAGGCACTCTTTTTCTGGACGAGGCCGGCGAGATGTCTCCGGCGACCCAAGCAAAGCTGCTCCGGGTGCTGACCGACAGTCAGATTCTCCGCGTGGGATCGACGAAGCCGCGCGAGGTGGATGTCCGGGTTTTGGTCGCCACCCACCGGAACCTGGAGGAGCGCGCGAGGACTGGAACATTCCGGCAGGATCTGTATTACAGGCTTGCGGTGGTGCCCATAGCGCTTCCTCCGTTGCGCCGCCGCAAGGAGGATCTCCCGGGGCTGTGCGATTTATTTTGCCGCGAGATCTCCCGGGAACTGAAAACACCGCCGAGGCGCATCAGCCGGGAAGCCATCCGAAAACTTGCGCTCTACGAGTTTCCTGGCAACATCCGTGAACTGCGGAATCTGATCGAACGGGCCATGATTCTCTCCCTATCCCAGGAGATCGGGCCGGACGACTTTCCGCTTGCAGTTGCCGGAAAGGGCTCCGCCTCCGGCGATGGCGATCTCTCCTGCGTCGACTCCATCCCGGAGCCGGTTAACCTCCGGGAGTTTCTGGAAGGTCTGGAGAAAGCCTTAATCCAGCGAGCGCTCGAATCCAGCGGCGGCATACAGGCGGAAGCCGCCAGGCGGCTCCATCTTTCGCGCAGCGACTTGTCCTATAAGCTCACAAAGCACCAAATCCGAATGGATCGCGACCAGCCGGTCTAGCCGATTTGTCCGAATTGGTCGCGGCCGCACCGGTCTGAAGATTCGCACGGATACCGAACTCATGGACCAGGCGTCCACCCTGGTGAGCCGCGTTCGCCAGGGTGAGAATCCCGGTGGCATAGAACAGCAGAAAGAGCAACGGCAACCAGGTGGAGGTGGCCGGAGTGGGCTCCGCATTCAGCCAGCGCGGTACAAAGACAATACAAGCGAAGATCAGCGTGAGCGCGGCAAACGCCAACTCCGCCGTCTCCGCCAGCTCCTGGTGAAGCTCCAGCACACGTCTTGCCGATGGCAGGTTCTCCAGTCCCGCCGCCTTTCCGCTGGAGGCTGTGATGAATGTGCTGACGGTGCCCAACACCATCAGCACCAGGGCGGCCAACATGAAGGAGAACGCGCGGGTGGGCTCCCGAAGGATTGCTCCCGCCATGACGAAGAGAGGCGCAACCAGAAGCAGCGCGATGGGAAAATGGACCAGCAACGGATGGATTGCCTGCCAGTTCGGGATGGGCGGGAGGGTTAACATGACGCGGCCTTAACTTACCTGCTCGAAACGTTCCTTCGGCGTGCCACAGACCGGGCAGGGATCGGATTCCTCATTCAGCGTGGTGAAGCCGCAGACCGGGCATACGTAGAAAACGCGGCGGGCGGTCAGCTTCTCAAGGTTTGCCAGGGCATCGGCATAAAGGCGGGCATGCTCGCCCTCGGCCGACAAGGCGAGCTGGAACGTCCGCGTGGCATTGGCGACGCCATCGGCCTCGGCCTGCTGGATGAACCCCGGGTACATTTCGTCATGTTCATAGCGTTCGCCCTTCAACGCGACTTCGAGATTCTCGCGGGTCGAGTTGACGGCAGGAGGCGCGATGTTGGCTTCGGGAATGCCGCCCAGTTGCTCGATTACTTTCGCGTGGTTGGCGGCATGAAACTGCTCGGCTTTCGCCGCGGCCCGGAACAGGCTGGCGACGCCGGCGTAACCTTCGCTGTCCGCCTTTTCCGCGAACGCAAGGTATCGTGTGCGCGCGTTGCTTTCGCCGCTAAATGCCGCCTGCAGGTTCGCCGTGGTCCCCGTGGGGGCTGCGCTTGCGATCACTGCGGAGCCGATCAATACAGTCAGGATTTTCATACTCATTTTATGTCTCCCGTACTTCTGAGAGGGCACGTGGGAGGCCATGTGGATTCCTGCGGCAACCCCTTTGTTTTCAACACAAGATGGTGCCGGGGCGGGCCAAGATCTTGAACATTGGTAAGGTTTCGTTCAAAGGCTCATACGAGGCCTGCGATTCGTTATGTCTTTTTTACCTTACAATGTAAACCATGAGGGCCTTCCGGCCGTGGTGAGGAAATGAATGGACGCGCGCACTCATCTTCGTGAGGTTCGTGACCGCCGCGGCATTTCCGCCGCTGCACTGGCCAAGCTGGCCGGCGTGACCCGGCAGACGATTTACGCGATCGAAGCGGGCGATTACGTGCCGAATACCGCGGTGGCGCTGCAGCTCGCCAGGATTCTGGAAGTTCGCGTGGAGGATCTGTTCAGCCTCGACGCTACGACGGCTGAGACTGCGGCGGTCGCCGTCGATTTTCTATCTCCCGCGCACGAAGGGCAACCCGTGCAGCTCTGCCGCGTGGGCAACCGGATGGTGGGCGTGTCGGCCGCGCCGAGGAGCATGATGCTGCCTCCTGCCGACGCCGTCGCGGTGGACACAACGAAGGTTCGGATGCTTCCCGGCGAGGAAGAAGATCCCAAGCGGCTGCTGATCGCGGGATGCGACCCGGGTATTTCGCTGCTGGCGCCGCAGCTCGATTTCATCGCCGCGCCGGCCACCAGCCGGCAGGCGCTCGAATGGCTGAAGCAGGGGAAGATTCACGTGGCGGGGACGCATCTGCGAGACACAACGTCCGGCGAATATAACCTGGCCGCCATCCACCAGCTCTTTCCGCAGGGCAGCGTGAAGGTGGTGACGTTCGCGATTTGGGAACAAGGGTTGGTGACGCGCCCGGGGAGCCCCATTCGTGGCGTGGCGGATCTGGTGAATTTCCGCATCGTCAATCGCGAAAAAGGCGCGGGCAGCCGCGACGTTCTGGACCAGGGCCTGCGGGCCGCCGGAATCGCTCCGGCGAGAATCGCCGGATATGAAAGAATCACAGCCGGCCATCTGCCCGCGGCGCAGGCGGTTCAGGAGGGCGAGGCCGATTGCTGCGTGGCCACGCGCTCGGCGGCTCGCGCCTTCGGCCTTCAATTCATTCCGCTAGCCGTTGAGCGGTACGACCTGGTGGTGCGCCACACATTCGCCAAGCTTCCGGCGGTGGAGGCGCTGTTCGACCTGCTGAACCGGTCGGCTCTGAGGCGCAAGCTGGAGATGCT
>JBBIVT010000143.1:0-3603 GCA_037439565.1 Acidobacteriota bacterium
TAGCAGACCCAGACTTTGGATGCGGCGGCCGCGCCGAGTTGGACGGGCTTGCCCGCGACCTTCAGGCTCAACGTGTCGTCGTAGTTGCGGGTGAGCATTTCGAGCTCGGCGGAGGGGCGGATGCCGAGGCCATCGAGATATTCCAGCAGCGGGCGGTCGCGCTCGAAGACGCTCATCACCTTGGCGGTCGATCCGGTTTTCAGTTCGTCGAGAGGCTTCCAGCCGCGATGGCGTCGATCCTGCGGCCTGTCGACGCCGGCCTGGTTGCCGTGCGGGCAGGGGAGGTTTTGCCCGAGTTTTTCGACGAGGCGGCGCTCGAAGTCGGCGGAGACGGCATGTTCCAGTTGCTCGGCCTCCTCGTGGACCTTGTACCACTCCATGCCGAAAATCTCGGCGAGCATGCGTTCGATAAGGTGATGGCGCTGGAGGACGCGGTCGGCGATTTCGCGGCCTTCCCTGCGGAGGGTGATTTCGCCGCCGGTGGACACGTGGATAAGACCGTCACGTTTCAGGCGGCGGATGGCCATGGTGACAGCGGGCGCGGACACCTTCAGCCATCGGGCGAGGGTGGCGGCGATAACGGTTTCGCCCTCCCCTTGCGCCTCGGCGATGGCCTTCAGGTAGTTCTCTTTGGAGATGGTGATGCGCACGCGCGTTTTCCTCATTGTAGTATGCGGGCGCGGCGTGGCAGAAGTCAGGAGCCGGAGATGGCGGTGGACAACTGGTCGAGTTTCTCGCGGAACTTTCCTGCATCGACGCCGCGCAGACGATCGACGACGCCGGCGACGGCCTGAACGGCGATTTTTTGGGCGAGGCCGTTTTCCTGTACCGAGTATGCACCGGAGAGTTTGCGGTTGGCCTCGGCCGAAATGGCGATGGCATGGCCCGGAACCAGGTCCAAAACAGCGGCGAACTGATCCTCGCGCCAGCGTCCAATGACGGCATCGTCGCCCGCGACGGCGGCGAGGCGGCCGAACAGGGCTTTCAGCGCGCCATCGAGTACGCTGCGCGAACACTGGCTTTCGAGGCGCTTGTAATTGCGCACCCACACCAGCAGGAGGCAGAAGGGCTGGTTCTGGCGGAGCAGATTGTCAACGTGGAGATCGATCTTCTGACGGTTCCATGCTCCGGAGGCGCGATCGGTATAAAGAGCCTTGCGCTCCGCGTCGATTTGCTGGTGCAGGATCCGGATTTCGTCCTGCAACTGGGAGACGATCAACTGATTGCCTCGCTGCATCTGCTGGACGCTGGACTCGATGCTGTCGATGGCTGCGCCGATGCCTTCGCGCATTTCCTCGACGCTGGTGCAGTGGGAGGCCGATTCCAAGCGGCGAAGCTCGGCATTGACTTCGTGCTCGTGGTTGGCACCGCTGGCGGCGACGGTATCGGCGAAGATCATCATGGCGGCCGCGGCGTTTTCCATCTCCTCATGGATTTTCTTCAGCACGGCGGCGTTCCGGTCGCGATAGTCGCGGAGCTCGCCGCGGAAGGACGTCTGGACCTCGAGCAAATGGGCTTCGGAGGCGGCCGCGCGGGCCTTGTGCTCCAGTACCTGGAGGGCGGCGCGATGCCCGGCTGCCAGAGGAGGATCCATCTCTACGGCGTATTGGGCAACGGACTGAATCGCCAGGGCGTAGCAATCGAGGATCCGGTTGGTGATTTCGCCGTGCTTTTGCAACTGGTCTAGGCGATCGAGATCACTCACGGATTTGCGGATCGAAATCAAGGCGGTTTCCCCGATGGATCTCATCGGCACGCGGGCGGCAAGTGTGAGGCTGCGCGCACCACAGTTACGTAAAGCGCATGCCGGCGAAACTGACGACGCTCTGGTCGTCGATATTCCATTGCTGGTAATGAAGAATCTCGCCGCGAGCCTGGGGGACGGCTTTGAGGAACGTGTAGATGGGGGCGGAGCCGCACCATTTCAGGTCGTCGCGGTTTTCCTGCACCAAATCCCAGAAGCCGCGGGCATCGCCCGATTCCATACGCTCCATGCGAAGGCGGTCGCGGCGGGCGACTTCGGCCATTTCGTCGCGGTGGGCCAGGGCGGTGAAGGGATCGCCATAGCGGCGCCCCATGTGGGCCATATCGATGCCGAGCACCCAGAGGAGGCGGCTCCCCTCGCGGGCGGCCATTTCGCCCAGCGCGCCGAGCATGCGATGGACATGCTCATTGGACTCCGGAAGGCCTCCTTTATAAATGCTGGTGGCATAGGAGCCGCACAGGATGGGCACGACGCGGATATGGGGTCCAAAAAGGTGTTGCAGGAAAACAATTTGAAATTCGATGGAGTGCTCGACGGAGTGGCAGTAGTCCTCCATGGCGGCGGCGTCGCCCGATTTGGCGAGGAGTTCGTCGATGAGGCGCGTGTCGGGGATGGTTTCACCGAAGGGAGTGACGAAGGGCTTTCGGGTGAGGCCGAGGCGATCGGGTTGGCCGTAGTGAGAGGTGCCGAGGACGATGAGGGTTCGATCCGCGTCGGCAGGCGAGAGGGAGCGGTAGGCGGCTCGGTAGGCCTCGACGCCGCCGAAGGGGCTGACGTGAGGGGCGGCGATCGCGATCGGCGACGGCGGGGAGCCGGAGCCTGCCTCGCCCAGGTACTCGTTGAAGGTGCGGATCAATTCCGATTTTTCGTCGGGGTAGCCGGAGCCGGCATGGGCGGGCTCGCGAACCGGCGCGCCGGCGAAGGCTTTTTCCGCCGCTTCCTTGCGCTGAAGGAAGGCATCGTCCTCCAGAAATCCGGCGGCGCTCAGCGTGTCGATGAGGTGCTGCTCGAGCCGGTTGACTTCTAGATCCCCGGTGGCGCGGACGAGATACGCGCGAAGGTCGAGGCTGGAGTGCTCACCGTCGAAAAATTCGAGGCAGGGCGCTAGGGCGGGGGGCACGATGAGGGTCGCGTCGGAGTAGAGGAAGGGATCGCGAATCACGAGGCCGGGTTTGTCCGGGACTGGCGAAGGAAAAAAGTCGAGGCTATGGCGAAGGCGGGGGAGCATGTCAGTTTCCGTGGAAGAAGGCGTTGAGGACGCGCACGTATTTGTCGGGTTCCTCATAGGACGGCAGGTGGCCGCTTTTTTCGAAGACCACGAATCTCGCGCCGGGGATTGCCTTATAGATTTTCCAGGCATTGATGGGCGCGACATTCATGTCGTAGCGGCCAGTGATGACGAGGGTAGGGAAGGCGAATTTCGATAGCTGTGGAGAGAGGTCGAGTTCCAAGGCGGATTGACTCACCGCAGCGCCGATTTGCGGCGCGTAGCCGAGATCCTTTGCGCCGGCAAGATAGGCATCTCGTTTTTCCTCGCTATAGAAGAGCATTCGGAAATGATGGCGCATCGGATCTTCGCTGCCAGGGGTCTCTGAGGTAATGTCGGGAAACACTTGATTGAGCACGCGGACCATGGTTTTCATGTTGGGTGCCGCGGAGTCACTGAGGACGAGCTTCTCGACGCGCTCAGGATGCGCCGCGGCGTAGGCCATGGCGAGGAAACCGCCGTAGGAATCGCCGACGAGAATGAATTTTTGAAAGCGGAAATAGGCCCGCACGGCTTCCAAGTCGGCGATTTGCGCATCCATCGATAGCGCGGCGGATTGGGCGGCGCCGGA
>JBBIVT010000143.1:3703-9131 GCA_037439565.1 Acidobacteriota bacterium
GGCGCCGGACGCTGAGCCGTATCGTTCATACGCGAGATCGACGCCGGGGGTTTGAATCAGGCCTGTTTGTTGGGCGGCGGCCATGGCTGCAGTGGATACAAAGAGGAGGAAAAATCTCTTCACGGCGTAACCAGTCTACCGGTTTAGACTGAAGTGTGTCGTCAATCGAAGAGTATCGTGGGCGGCGGAGCGGCTGGAGCGGACGGCTCGAGCGCGCACAGCGTCAATATCGCCGGTTTGGCAACGCTCGCCTGGCAACGGGCATCGCAGCTGTGGCGATGGTTGGGATTTCCGTTGGCGTGGCGGTGATCTCGCCGTGGTGGCTGGTGCTGCCGGTGGGCGTTTTTATTGTGCTGTCGATGGTATTGGAACGGCTGGAGGCGGAAAGAGAGGCCGGTGCGCGCGGGGTGGCGTATTACGAGCGGGCGATCGGCAGGATCGAGGACCGCTGGATCGGGACGGGCAGCCAGGGCGAAGCCTTTCGCGACCCGAAGCATGTGTACGCCGACGATCTGGACTTGTTCGGACGCGGATCGATTTTCGAGCTGCTATCGACGGCACGAACGGGGGCAGGGGAGCGCGTTTTGGCGGAGTGGCTGCTGAGTCCGGGGGAACGCGAGGCCGTTTTAGCGCGCCAGGAAGCGGTAGCCGAGTTACGGCCGCGCATCGATCTGCGGGAAGAGATCGCGCTGATGGGCGAGGACATCCGCGCGGCGGTGGATGCGAGGGTTCTGGCGAGCTGGGGCGTGGCGCGGCCTGTCCGATTCTTCAAGGGGGCGAGGATTGCCGCGCCGGTTCTGGTGCTGGCGGCGGTGACGTCGCTGGCGGGATTTCTGGGGCATCAGGTCACTGGATTGCCGTTTTTGGCCTCGATTCTGGCAGAGATGCTGTTCTGCTTTCTGCTGCGAGACGGAGTGGAGCAGGTGAAGGAGTCGGTCACGGCGCCGGCGCATGAGTTACGAATGCTGGCGCTGCTCCTGAAGCGGCTGGAACGGGAGCCGTTCACGTCGGCGAGGTTGCAGCATCTGATCGGGGAACTGCGAGTGGAGGGGACCACCGCTTCGCGCCGGATCGAGAGATTGACGCGGCTGCTGGAACTGCTCGATTCGACGGAGAACATGTTCTTCCGCCCGATCGCCGCGCTGTTGCTCTGGAATCAGCAGTTCGCCATGGCCGTGGAAGCGTGGAGGGTTGCGAACGGCCCTCGTATCGGGCAGTGGATCGCCGCAGTGGCCGAATTCGAGGCGCTCTGCTCGCTTTCAGCCTACGCGTTCGAGCGGCCGGATGCGACGTTTCCTCATCTGGAGACGGAGGGGCCGGTGTTCGAGGCGGAGGCGCTGCGTCATCCTCTGATTTCCGCGGCCGCCGCGGTGGCGAACGATGTTCGCCTGGGCCGGCAGACGCGGCTATGGATCGTCAGCGGTTCGAACATGAGCGGCAAGAGTACGCTGCTCCGGGCAGTGGGCTTGAACGCCGTGCTGGCCTGGGCCGGAGCGCCGGTAGCCTGCGCGAGCCTCCGCATTTCGCCATTGCGGATTGGCGCATCGATGACCACGCACGATTCGCTGGCGGACAATCGCTCGCGGTTTTACGCAGAGATCAGCCGGCTGAGGGATGTGGTGGAACTGGCGCACGGCGGTGAGCCCGTGCTGTTCTTATTGGATGAACTGCTGAGCGGCACCAATTCGCACGACCGCCGTATCGGCGCGGAGGCGGTGGTGCGGGGCATGGTGGAGCGCGGGGCCATCGGCATGGTGACGACGCACGATCTGGCGCTGGCGGAGATGGCGGCGTCGCTGGGCGGGCGCGCGGCGAACGTGCATTTCGAAGATCATCTGGAAGGCGGCGAAATCCGCTTCGATTACCGGCTCCGCGAGGGAGTCGTGACCCGCAGCAATGCGCTTGAATTGATGCGGGCGGTGGGACTGGACGTTTAATTGAATAACCGAAAGGCCATGGCCGGCCGGTTTGGGAGAATGAATTTCATGAGCGTTTTGATTACCGGAGCGAGTGGAGGATTGGGGACTGCCGTGTGCAAGGCGTTTCAAAACACCGGCGCGGCCGTGATCGGCGTGGCGCGGAGCTGGCCTCGCGCGGAGCCGTTCACGACGATTGCGGCGGATCTGACGACCCAGGCAGGCTGCGAAGCGATGGCCGCGGAGGCGCTGACGCACGGGCCCATCGATGCGCTGGTCCATCTGATGGGAGGGTTTGGCGGAGGGCAATCCGTCGCCGCGACGAGCGATCAGACCTGGGAAGGCATGATGACGCTGAATCTGCGCGCGGCGTTCTGCGCGATGCGGGCGGTTCTGAAGCCAATGGCGGCGGCAAAATACGGGCGCATCGTGGCGGTGGGCTCGCGCGCGGCGGTGGAGCCGATGAAGAATTTCGGGGCGTACTCGGTGTCGAAGGCGGCGCTGGTGGCGCTGGTGAAAAACGTTGCGGAAGAGGGGAAGGATCTCGATATCACGGCGAACGTTGTGCTGCCGGGGACGATCGACACCGAGGCCAACCGCAAAGCGATGCCGGATGCGGATTTTTCCAAATGGGTTGCGCCGGAGTCGATCGCCGGCCTGCTGGTTTGGCTGGCGTCGAAGCAGGCGGGCGATGTGAGTGGCGCAGTGATTCCAATTTATGGGAGGTCGTAATGAAGAAACTTGACAGTCAGGAGATCGCGGCGGGGCTGGGGGCCTTGCCCGGTTGGCAGGTGAACGACGGCAAGCTGCATCGGGAATATAAATTCGCCGATTTCGTGCATGCGTTCGGCATGATGGCGACGGCCGCCATGGCGATTGAGAAGATGAATCATCACCCGGAGTGGTTCAACGTGTACAACCGTGTGGTGGTGGACTTAACCACGCATGACGCGGGCGGGATCACGAAGAAGGATTTTGAACTGGCGGCATTACTGGAAGGGATCGCGAAAAGACTGGCATGAGGGCGCTTTTATTGGTTGCGGGTGCGGCGTTGTGCGCGGCACAGGAGTTTTCGGGGTCGGCAGCGCTGGATCAGGCCGTCGATCAGGCGGTGAAGGACGGGTTGATTCCGGGCGCGGTGCTGATCGTCGGGCACGACGGCAAGATCCTGCATCGCAAGGCCTATGGCAGCCGGGCGTTGGTGCCGCAACGCGAGGCGATGACGGTGGACACGATCTTCGACCTAGCGTCGCTGACCAAGGTGATCGCGACTACGTCCGGCGCGATGAAGATCTTTGAAGACGGCAAGCTCCGGCTGGCCGATCGAGTGACCGATTATCTGCCGGAGTTTCAGGGCGGCAAAAGCGAGATCACCATTCGCGAGCTGATGACCCATTTTTCCGGCTTCAAACCGGATTTCGATCTGGATCCTCCTTTTGAAGGCTATGAGGCGGGCATTCATCGTGCGCTGATGGATAAACCGCAGAATCCTCCGGGCGCGCGCTTCGTCTACAGTGACACGAATTTCATTCTGTTGGGTGAGATCGTGCATCGCAAGAGCGGCAAAATGCTGGACGAATTCGTCCGCGACGAAGTATTCAAGCCGTTGGGGATGGCCGACTCTCAGTTCAATCCACCGGCGTCCTTGCGGGAGAGGATCGCGCCGACGGAACTGGATGCAGCGACCGGCATGCCGTTCCGCGGCGTGGTGCACGATCCGAGGGCCCGGCTGATGGGCGGCGTGGCAGGTCACGCGGGGCTTTTTTCGACGGCGGACGACTTGGCAAAGTTTGCCGAAATGATGCTCGGCGAGGGGACAATGCAGGGCGTGCGCATTTTTTCGCCGCTGACGGTGCGGAAATTCACGTCGCCGGAAACGCCGGTGGATCAGCCGGTACTGCGCGGCCTCGGATGGGACATCGATTCGCCGTATTCGTCGAACCGGGGCGAGCTGTTTCCCATCGGCTCGTATGGTCACACAGGGTTTACCGGGACGTCGATCTGGATCGATCCGGCGACCAATTCCTACGTGATTCTGTTAACGAATATTGTGCATCCGAAGGTGGGAAAGAGTTTGACCGGCCTGAGAGCCCGGGTGGCGACAATCGCGGCGGCCGCGATCGGGGCGGATGCGCCAGGCGTCAGCGTGGTGGGCTACAACGAAACCATGGCTGGTCCAGGAGTGCGGCGGATGATCGCGCCGAATCATGCCGTGCTGACGGGCCTGGACGTCTGGGAGCAGGAAAAATTTGGGGCGCTGAAGGGCAAGCATGTCGGGCTGATCACCAATCACACGGGCCTGGACCGGAACGGGAAGCGCAACATCGACGCGATGAAGGAGGCGGGCGTCGGTCTGACAGCGCTGTTTTCGCCGGAGCACGGACTGACAGGCACCGAGGACCGGCAGGATGTTCCCGATTCCAAAGACGCAGCGACCGGGTTGCCCGTCTGGAGCCTGCACTTCAACGGGCGGTTTCGCATTACCCCGGAAATGCTGAAAAACGTCGATGCGCTGGTGTTCGATATTCAGGACGTCGGGGCGCGGTTCTATACCTATTCCTGCACGATGCTGTACGCGCTCGATGCAGCGGCGAAGGCGGGCCTGCCGTTTTATGTGCTGGACCGGCCGAATCCGGTAACCGGAGTGCACGTGGAGGGCCCGCTGCTGGACGACGACCTGAACAGCTTCATCGGCTGCTATGCCATGCCGATCCGCCACGGGTTGACGCTGGGCGAGCTGGCAACGATGGCGAACGGAGAGCGGAAGCTGAACGCGGATCTGCATGTCGTGAAGGTGAAAAACTGGTCGCGGGGGGATTGGTTCGATTCCACCGGGCTCACCTGGGTGGATCCGTCACCCAACATGCGGAGCCTGAACGCGGCGACGCTGTATTTTGGTATCGCCATGCTGGAGGCGGCCAAAGGATACTCGGTAGGGCGGGGGACGGACGCTCCGTTCGAGCAGATTGGCGCGGAGTGGATCCGCGGGTCTGACCTGGCAAAGTTTTTGAATGAGAGGTCGATTCCGGGGGTGCGGGTGTACGCAACGCGGTTCACGCCGTCGGGTCCACCATTAAAGGACAAGCCGCTCGAGGGAGTCCGGTTCGTGGTGATCAACCGGGAGCAGTTCTCCAGCGTCCGGCTGGGGCTGGAGATCGCCTACGCCCTGGGGAAACTATATCCGGGAAAGCTGGATATGGAATCCTGTAAGCGGTTAATTGGCAACCGGAAGGCGCTGGAAGCCATGAAGGCGGGCGAGGATCCGCGTGCGATCGAGCAGCGGATCGGAGACGAAATCCGCACGTTCGAGGAGAGGCGGCGTCTATATTTATTGTACTAGCAAGAAGAACGCTGTTAAGTCACATAACATCGTTATGAGGCAAAACGCATAGAAGTTCAAGAACATCTGTAGCAAACCCCTTGACACCTCATCGCAGCATGATGCACAATTGCCTAGTTTTGTTGTACTAGCTTTGCGATCACAACACTAGCTTTGGTTTTGAAAAAGGGGA
>JBBIVT010000144.1:0-2066 GCA_037439565.1 Acidobacteriota bacterium
ATCCGCTCTACGCCCGGTCCCTCAAGATTCGCGACGATATCGGATGCGTCCTCTACCCGCACCTTTTGGTACAACAATCCGGCCGGCTCGACGCTTACCAGCGGAGCCGCGCCGCAGAGCCCCAGGCACCCTACTTTCCTTACCGCGCAGGTGTCCGGACCGTAGCCTTGCGCGGAGGCGGCATGCATCAGTGCGGCTTTCAACTCGTCGCTGTGCGACTGGCAGCCCGCCGCGCCACAAACATTGATGCATGCCTCGCGGGCGGACTCCCGCTCCTTGTGTTCGGCGCTCAACGCCTTAAGTTCCCGCATCATCATGGCTTTGACACGACCCCCTCGAGCCTCCGGTTCAACGCCTCCGGCGTCAACGGATCGCTCATTTCGCCATCGATCACCGCCATGGGCGCAAGGCCGCAGGTGCCGAAACAACGCGCCGTCAGGATGGTTAGTTCCCCATCCGGTGTCGTTTCGCCGTCGCCCACGCCGAACTCCTCCCGCACGCCATCCAGCAGCCGGTCCGAACCCTTGAACTGGCACGCTGATCCATTGCAGATTACACAGGTGTGCTTGCCCCGGGCCTTCAATGTGAAATGCTGGTAGAACGTCGCTGTTCCGTATACTTGACTCAAAGGCAGCCGCAAACTGGCGGCGACAAATTCAAGTCCCGGTTTCTCCAGCTGTCCGAACGCCTCCTGCAAGGTGTGTAGCGCTTCAATGAGGGCGCTGCGCTGGTTCCCTAGCTTACGCATGGTGGCGGCGACGGTTTCCCAGCGCTTATCGTCGGAAGGCGCTTGCGCGTTTTCTAAGTAACGAAGCAAGATAAACCTCTTTTACAGAGCCGGTTTTGCGGTCGTGCACGCAGGCAGACCGCCCAGCTTCGTAATGACTCAGTGCAACCGGACTGCCGATTCGCCATTGGCCTCTCTGGTCGCATCTCACTGGTATAAAAGGAGCTTAGTGGACATTGGGGAGTGAGATGGAGGCATTGAAGCTCCGGTTTGGGCCATATCACCCATGGCTGCGCGTGGGCTCCCGCGACAAATCGCGAGAAAAGCTGAGATTCATCGATTTGTTATGAGAGAATAACCGTTCGGACATGAAACTATTGCCGCGTGACGAAAAATTTTTCCAGTACTTTCAGCAGCAGGTGAAATTCATCACCCAAGCGGCTGAGCTTCTGGTGGAGGGAGCAACGGCAGGCAACGCCCACTTGGCGACTGCGGCTCATCAGATTCACGTTTTAGAGGAGCAGGCCGACAACGTTCTGCATGAGATCTATACGCACCTGAACTCGACGTTCATTACACCGCTCGATCCAGAAGATATCCAGTCGCTTTCCTCGCATCTCGACGACGTCATCGACGGCATCGAGGATTCCGTGCACCGGATGCTGGACTATCATGTGGATCCGCTTCCCGGCACCGTTCTGGAGCTGTGCTGCATCGTGCAATCTTGTTGTCAGATCCTGCAGAAGGCCTTCGACTCTCTCGCAAATGGTGAGCCTTTCATCGACCACAGCATCGAAATCAATCGATTGGAGGAGGTGGCGGACCGGCTCGGGCGGGCGGCGGTGAAAGAGCTGTTCGAGACGGAGAACGATCCGATCCGCATCATCAAACTGAAGGAAATTTACGAGTTCCTCGAACAAACCACTGACTACTGCGAGGATGTCGCCGATGCGCTGCAAAACGTCCAAGTGAAGAACAGCTAGTTGGCCTATGCGGACTCTATATTTCTGGCGGGCGGAAAATGGGAGCGGCGTGTGGACCCGGCCCTGATACTGGCTGCGATCATCGTGACCGTCGCACTGGTGTTCGATTTCATCAACGGCTTTCACGACGCTGCCAATTCCATCGCCACCATCGTCGCGACGCGGGTACTGAGGCCGCATCAGGCGGTGCTTTGGGCCGCGACGTTCAACTTCGCCGCCGCCTTCGTGATGGGCACTGGCGTGGCGAAGACGGTGGGCAGCGGCATGATCGACCTGAAATACGTGAATTCCTACGTGATTCTGGCGGGTTTGGCCGGCGCCATCAGTTGGGATCTGGTGACATGGTGGGTTGGATT
>JBBIVT010000144.1:2166-6753 GCA_037439565.1 Acidobacteriota bacterium
GTCTACTTCCGCCGTCTGCAACTGGTCTCCTCGGCTCTGCTGGGTTTTTCTCATGGAGGCAACGATGCACAGAAAACGGCGGGTATCATCACCGGCGTTCTGTTTGCCTCCGGGATTTTGAAAAAATTCGAGATCCCGCCCTGGGTGATCTTTGCTTCTTACGGTGCGATTGCGCTGGGCACGTTGTCGGGAGGCTGGCGGATCGTGCATACGATGGGCTCCCGCTTGACGAGACTGAAGCCGCGCAGCGGATTTTGCGCGGAAACAGCCGCCGCGATCACCATTCTGTTCGCCACCGAGTACGCGCACCTGCCGATCTCGACGACCCATGTGACGGCTGGCGCGATTGCCGGGGTAGGCTCCATCCAACGCCTGAAGGCTGTGCGCTGGGGACTGGCGACGAATATCGTCTGGGCCTGGGTGCTGACCATCCCGGCGGCGGCGTTGGTCGGCGGGCTGTCCATGGCGGTGATTCAGTGGTTCCTGCGCTGAACCATTTTCTTTCATCACCCGGCAGTGGTATCGTGGTGAGCTAATGAATCCTACGCCAATCTTCCCTTTTGTCGCTTTGGCCGCCGTCGCGTTCGCGGCGGATGTCCCTCCCGCCCAGGTGCAGATCTCAGCGGCTGTCCTCGCGGCGCCAGCGGAATTTCGCGACGGAGCTGCGGTGCTAGGCTACGACGCGAACGGTGCGCGCGTCTGGGTCCGGGAAGGGAAAAACGAGATGGTCTGCCTGGCCACCGATCCTACAAAGGCCGCCTTCAACGTCGCGTGCTATCACAAGGATCTGGAGCCGTTCATGGCGCGGGGCCGCGAACTCGCGGCGCAGGGCGTCACGGGAGCCAAGCGGACGGAGACCCGCTTCAAGGAAATTGAAGAGGGCAAGCTCCTGATGCCCAAGGCTCCGCGGACACTTTATGTTCTTACCGGCGCTAGCTACGACGCGGCGTCCGGCAAGGTGCAGGACCCGTACCTGCGCTGGGTGATTTACGTGCCGTTCGCGACGCCTGAGTCGACGGGATTATCCACCAAGGCCAGCGAGGGCGCACCGTGGCTGATGGCGCCCGGCACCGCGGGCGCGCATATCATGATCAGCCCGCCCAAGAAATAGTACAATCTCGCTTCCTGGAGAAAAATATGAAATGGTTTGCGCCGCTGTTCGTAGCGTCCGCGTTGATTGCGCAGGATGCCTCTTTGTTTGAAAAGCTCGAATTCCGCAGCATCGGGCCCGCCTCCATGGGAGGACGCGTCACCGATGTCGAGGGGGTGCCCGGCAACCCCGGGCTGGTGTACGTCGCCACCGCGTCGGGCGGTTTGTGGAAGACGGTCAACGCGGGCACCACGTGGAGCCCGATCTTCGACCACGGTTCGACGATTTCCATTGGGAACATCGCGGTGGA
This sequence comes from Acidobacteriota bacterium, assembly GCA_037439565.1. Taxonomy (GTDB): domain Bacteria; phylum Acidobacteriota; class Terriglobia; order Bryobacterales; family Bryobacteraceae; genus Palsa-187. The sequence goes on from JBBIVT010000144.1 coordinate 3,567, forward strand.
TCCTCATAACTCCGACGTTGTGTGGCTAGGCTCGGGCGAGGCGAACGCGCGCAACAGCGTCAGCTTCGGGGACGGCGTCTACAAGACGCTCGACGGCGGCAAGACGTGGCGCAATCTGGGCCTGCGCGAGACGCATCACATTTCGCGCGTCGTGCTGAATCCGCTGAATACGCAGGTGGCCTATGTGTGCGCGCTGGGTCACAACACCGGCCCCAACGACGAGCGCGGCGTCTTCATGACCGCCGACGGCGGCGAGTCGTGGAAGAAAGTCCTGTACATCGACGCCGAGCACGGCTGCGCGGACATGGACATCGACCAGCGGAATCCGAATATTCTCTACGCGACGATGTGGAAGTTCCTGCGCCGTCCGTGGATGTTCACGTCCGGCAGCGAAAAGACGGGCGTGTTCCGGTCGCTCGACGGCGGACGCACCTGGACGCAGTTGACCGGAGGGCTGCCCAAGAATTTCGGACGCGTCGGCGTGCGCGTGGCTGCGAGCAATTCGAATGTGGTCTACGTCGTCGGCGAGTCGAACGAAGGAACGCTGTTCCGCTCCGACGACCGCGGCGACCATTTCCGAATGATGTCGAAGGATCCCGCGGTGGTCGGGCGAGGACTCTACTACAGCCACGTCACGGTCGATCCCACCGACGAGAATCGCGTGTATTCGATCGGCATGCAACTGATGACCACCATTGACGCGGGGCGCACATGGCAGCGCATCGCAGGCTCGATTCACGGCGATTATCACACCGTGTGGGTGGATCCCAAGGATCCAAGTCGCGTGTGGATCGGAGAAGATGGCGGCATGGCCGTTTCCTACGACCGCGCCGCGACTTGGGAAGCGGTGTTGAACGTACCGATCGGGCAGTATTATCAAGTCTACGCCGACAATCGCTGGCCGTTTTATTATCTTTCGGGCGGCTTTCAGGACAACGGATCGTGGAGCGGCCCGAGCCGCACTCTGATTGGCGGCATCGGCAATCCAGACTGGCGCAACGTCAGCGGCGGCGATGGCTTCCACGTCATCAACAGCCTGGACGATCCGGAGATTTTCCTTTCCGAGAGCCAGGGCGGAGGCGTCGTCCGCACCGATATGCGGACGCATGAGCAGCAGGACGTCAGCCCGCAGCCGCGGCGCAACGACGGCGGCCCGATCAACGAGCTGAAGTACCGCTTTAACTGGAATGCGCCGATCGTCGGCTCGCCTCACTACAAGGATACGGTCTATTTCGGCAGCAACGTGGTGTTCAAGTCCACCGATTTCGGGAAAACGTGGAGCGTCATCAGCCCCGATCTGACCACCAACGATCCCGAAAAGCAGAAGAGCGTCGGAACGGTATGGACGGAAAATACCACGGCGGAATATCACTGCACGATCATCCGCATCGCCGAATCTCCGGTGCAGGCGGGAGTGATCTGGGCGGGGACCGACGACGGCAATCTGCAGATCACGCGCGATGGCGGGAAGAACTGGACCAATCTCACCGGCAACGCGCCGGGCGTTCCCAAGTTCGCGGAGATCGCCTGGATTGAGCCGTCGCGCACCGCGGCCGGAACGGCTTACGTGGCGTTCGAACATCACTGGTTCGACGATTTTCATCCCTATCTTTACAAGACCACCGACTTCGGCAAGACCTTTACCAAGATCAGCGGCAATCTGCCGGAGAGCGATTACATCTGGGTGGTGAAGGAGGATCCGAAGAATCCTCAGTTGCTTTATGTCGGCAGCGAGCTGGGCTTGCACGTGTCGTTCACCGGCGGCAATCAGTGGGTGCGGATGCATCTGAAAAATCTGCCTCCGGTCGCCGTGCGGGATATCGTCGTACATCCGCGCGAGAACGATCTGATCCTGGCCACCCATGGCCGCAGCGCCTGGATTCTTGACGATGTGTCGCCGCTGCAGCAGATGAACGCGCAGGTGGTGTCCCAGAGCGCGTATCTGTTCGGCATGCGTCCGGCGCTGCGCTTCGATGGAGGAGGCCGTGGGGGTGGCGGCGTCGGTCAATCCGGCAACAAGCCGTTCACGGGTCCGAATCCGGCCTATGGCGCGCCGATCACGTATTACCTGAAGGCGCACGGTCCGGCGAAGATCGAGATTCTGGATGGCGGAGGGAAAGTGATTCGCGATCTGGGTCCGATTCCCCAGGATGCCGGACTCAATCGCGTCACCTGGGATCTGCGCTTTCAGGGTCCACACACGCGGCGAACCGCGGGTGCGGACGACAATGGCGGAGGGTTCCGCTTCCCAGCCCTCGGTCCGCTGGTTCTGCCTGGAAAATACACCGTGCGCCTGACGGCGGGAGGGCAGACGCTGACACGTGAACTCGAAGTCCGCCTTGATCCGACGATGGGAGTGAAGGAGGCGGATCTGCGCGCGCAGTTGGATGTCACGACGAAACTGCGCGACATGACTTCCTCGGTCAACGATGCACTGCGGTCCATCGATGTATGGAAGGCCGAGATCGACCAGGCCGAAAAGAGCGTCCGCGCGCTGGATCCGCAGGCGCCGAAGGTCTTGATCGGCTTGCTGGACGAGCGCAAGCAGCAGGTCGGATCCATGGAATTGAAGCTCGCACGGCCCTCCGATATTCCCGGCTACAGCATGGCGCCGAGACTGGTGGATCGCCTGGGGCAACTGTTGAACGGCATCGATCATGTGCTGCAAGCGCCGACGCAGTATCAGCTCGAATATTACAACGAGCTGAAGGCGGAGTTCCTGAAAGACATGACCGATGTGAATGCGTTCGCCGAGAAGCAGATTCCGGAAATCAACGACCTGCTGAAGAAGAGCAACGCCGGCGCGCTGATGTCCGGCAAGCCGGTAGAGATTCCCAGTTCGATTCGTTGACCGGAAGCCGCAGGCGGCGGATCACTGCCAGACGGCGACGCCTCCGGGAGGAATCATCTTCTGGCCGATCAGGATTTTCGCGCCCGGCGGCGCGGGGATCGCCGTGAATGCGCTGGTGAAATTCGTCGCCACCCAGAAGCCATCGCGCCAGTCGACCAGGAAGTCGAGCGGCAGGCGCGCGGGCTTCACGCCGGCTTTGTCGTAGATCGACCATAGCAGATCCATTTCCAGCCGGCCGTCCAGCGAATCGACGCCGATGTAGATCACCTCGCCTTTGCCCAGCGGGTGACGCACGGCGGCGGCGCTGCCCTTATAGAATTGATCGGCGTACGCCGC
>JBBIVT010000144.1:6853-8933 GCA_037439565.1 Acidobacteriota bacterium
TCCACCAGTTGATACGCCGGGGCGACCAGGAAACGGTACTTTGAGAAGTCCTTGTCTTCGCCAATCACGTCCACGGGCGCCATCATCGACTTCAACGCCCGGTAGTATTTCAGCCAATGGCCGGTGGTGTTCCAGCGGATCGTCTGCTTGTGATTATCGATATCCCACCGGTTTTCAAAATTGATCAAAAATCCGGTACGCCGCGCGGCCGACTGCGCCGGCTCGACGGCATTTTCTTTGTAGAGCCCGCGGAGCGTGCGGACGTTGGCCATCGCCTCGACAAACTCCTTGCCGCCCGGCGCGAGCGTGGTTCCATCCGGTTCGACGATGGTCTTGTGATACAGCTCGTCTCCGGCCAGAGGCTGGCGGTAGCGATAAGTGCACACAATGCGAGCGCCCTGCGCGAAGGCCCGCATGATCCAGGCGCGGATCACGCCCGGAAGGGGCCAGGGATTCACGCCCGCCCAGTTGACCTGCCCCGGCTGAAGCTCCATCGGCCCCTCGATGCCGCTGCCCAGGTTGCGCAGAAAATCGTGGGTGAAGGCGATGGGAGCTGGATCGCCCATGCGGAAGCCCAGTTCGCCGCGGAATAAACCTCCGCTCACCGGATACATCGTGAAGGTCATGATGTCGAAGTCTTTCGCGGAAAGCGACGGGTCTACCATGTCATAGCCGGACATGTAATTGGTGGTAATCCACTGATCCTTCACGTAGCGGCGCAGCGTGTTGGTCTGGAAGCGAAAATAATCTGCGGCCTCGGCTGCGAACCAGCGATGCAGGTCGAGCATGGCGTGCGGATTCGGGCTGGTCACCAGCGCGCGCGGGTTCGGCATCTCCACCTGATCCCAGTTCGAGTACATCTGCGACCAGAACGAGTTTCCCCAATCCGTGTTTAGCCGGTCCAGCGAGCCGTACTTCTGGCGTATCCACTCGCGGAACTTCGCCTGCGAAGCGGGCGCGTACGAATAGCCCTGGCCGTAATGCGAGAGCTCATTGTCGAGCTGCCAGCCCCACACGGAAGGATCGCTGCCATAGCGCTGCGCCAACTGCGCGACGATGCGCTCCACATACTTTCGGTAGACGGGCGAGCTCCAGTCCGCCTGTTCGCGTCCGCCGTGCTCCATGCGGATGCCTTCTGCGTTGATCATCAGAATTTCGGGATGGTTTTTCGACAGCCAGGCAGGAGGCGTCGCGCTGGGCGTGCAGAGGACGACTTTGAGGCCGTTCTTTTGCGCCAGGGCAATCACGCGGTCGAGCCAATCGAACTGATAGCGGCCCTCGGAGGGCTCCATGAAGGCCCAGGCAAACTCGCCGACGTGAATATATTCGAAGCCGAGCTTCTTAATGTTGGCGATGTCGCGTTCCCACTGCGGCTCCGGCCAGGCCTCCGGATAGTAATAAACCCCGGTGGTCATGAGCTGGTCGCGTGGGAACCATTTTTCGGGCTGGGCAAAACAAAGGGCGCTGAGCGCCAGGAAAGAAAACGTGAAGCGGAGTATCATCTGCTAGCATATCTCCCCCGACCCTCCGATGGAGGAATGAGGGGGCGGTTTGTTCGCATGACCTGCCGCGAACCCGCCCCGACCACGCAGGCGTACCCCGCGGCGTAAGCCCGGGGATGCGCTCTGGCAGCGATTTAGTGCGGCCCGGGAGCCCAGGTCCAGCTTAAAATGTCCGAATTCTCCATGGCCGCGCCGGTGGCGGCGGTGAAGCCGACGTACGCGTTCGTGCCGCCGTCCAGATTGAGTAGCGTGGAAAGGCTGAAAGTTTTGGAGGTGACGACCGGAGTGGCCGCTCCGTCCAGATAAACCCTCAGCGTTGTGCCGTCGTATGAGATGGTCGCGATATGCACATTGCCGTCGGCGAATGTCGGCATCACCTGCACCGGTCCGCCGAGATTCGCGGTACTATTTCCGTGATCCGGCGTATTCGCCCCGGTCCCGTTGCTTTGTATCCCGATATGGGGGCCAACCGGATCGGAGTAATTCGTATTTTGATAGGTATCAAATTCGACCGCGATACTATTCGTGATGCCGAAATAGCCCAGATATCCACCGGCTGCGGGCGCTCCGAGAAGCGA
>JBBIVT010000145.1:0-8849 GCA_037439565.1 Acidobacteriota bacterium
CTAGTTTTTTCATGATGCTGCGTTGTTCCTTTCACCGGAGGTAATGCATAACAACTGCCAAACTGCTTCGGCCATATTCGACAATGGCTTACAGCTTCCCATGGGCCACCCCCGCTGCCTCATTTCAGGCAGTCTACTGCGGCCCGCCCGGCTCTTTGTACGAATTCAGGATCTGCAGGCCTTTCGACTGGTTCAGGCGCAGCCACAGATCGTTGTATCGTCCCTCCTCCAGCCGCTGCTTCAGCTCGAAGTTGAAGCCCTTGCGATTCCCATAGTGCGTCTTGGCCCGCTCGAACGTGGTGATCGTCAGTTGGAAGGGCCCGGCGCTGCTGACGTTCTCAATATCCTGGTACCGCCACGTTCGCGACTCAGCTTTGTTGGCGGACTTGTAGACGATCTCGTCCGGGCCGACCTCAAGCACCCCTTCATCGCCGCCGAATCGCAGGAGGTGCTTAACCGGGATCTCCCATAGGCCGCTCGAGACCTGGTCGGGAATGGTCACCACAAATCGCTGGTCCAGACGGCCCCTGAGGACGCGATAGGCCTCCTCAAACGTCTTGTCCGAAACGAGGTCGAACTGGTACTCGCGATCGGCTCCGAGTTTCCACTTGTTGTCTTTGTACGTCAGGACCGTCATGGACTTGGGGGCGACCTTTAGCTGCTGGATATCCTGGTAGTCCCAGCGCCATACCAGCGGATGCTTGGGCTTCTTCCCATCCTTGTACACCTTCGCGAAGGCAACACTCGAATCCGTGACGGTCAGCACTCCCATCTCGCCGACTTTCTTGATGCGCGGCGGAAGGTGGATCACCCGTGAGTGCCCGTGCCAGGCGTCATAACGAAACTCCTGCTGGGCAAAGGCCGCCGGCGCCAACGATAAAATCAGGCCGCTCACGACCGCGAGAGCTCTTTTTTCAATTCGAAATTCCATTTCCATACCTCGTAAACTGCTGGGTAGACCACCAATTCCAGAATGAATGATGTGAAGATTCCGCCGATCATCGGGGCGGCGATGCGCTTCATCACATCGGCCCCCGTTCCCACCGACCACATGATTGGCACCAACCCCATGAACATCGTCGCCACCGTCATGAATTTGGGCCGAATTCGCTTCACCGCGCCATGCCAGATGGCGTCCTGGAGATCTTTCAGGCTGCGCAGTTTTCCTTCGGCCTTCGCCTGGTCGTGGGCAATGTCCAGGTAGAGCATCATAAAGACGGCGGTTTCGGCATCGACACCCATGAGCGCAATCAGCCCGACCCACACGCCGATGCTCATGTTGTAACCCAGAAAGTACAGGAACCAGACGGCGCCTACCGCGGAGAACGGCACAGCCAGGATGATGATCAGCGTCTTGGTCATCGACTTCGTGTTCACATAGAGCAACAGGATGATCAGGAAGATCGTTAGCGGAAGAACGACGATCAGCTTTTCGCGAACGCGTTGCATGGCCTCATACTGCCCGCTCCAGGCGAAAGAATATCCGGCCGGAAGCGTCACCTTCTCGCGCACGACCTTTTTGGCTTCTTCGACGTAGCTGCCGATGTCGCGGCCGGCGACATCGACATAGACGTAGCCATTCAGCATGCCATTCTCGTCGCGCAGCATCGCCGGGCCGCTTACCGTGCGGATCTCGGCGAGTTGCGCCAGGGGCACTTGGGTCTGTCCGTCCATCGTGGGCACCAGGACGCGCCCCAATTTTTCGGGATCGCTGCGGTAGTCACGCTGATATCGGACGTTCACGGGATAACGCTCGCGCCCCTCGATGGTGGTGGTGACGTTTTCGCCGCCGATGGCGCTCATCACCGCGTCGTTGGCGCTATCGATGCTGAGGCCATAGCGCGCCAGTTCGTCCCGATTCCACTTGAAGTCGAGGAAGTACCCGCCGCTGGTGCGCTCTGAGAAGACGCTGCGTGTTCCCTGGACCTTCGGAAGCAGCGCTTCTATCTGCGTGCCGAGATCCTCGATCTTCTTGATATCCGCCCCGTAGATCTTGATGCCAACGGGAGTGCGGACACCCGTGGTGAGCATGTCCACGCGGGCCTTGATCGGCATCGTCCAGGCGTTCGACATGCCCGGAATCTTCAGCGCCTGATTCATCTCGTCCACCAGTTGCTCGGTCGAAATATGATCCGGCTTGAACCTGCGAAAGATCCCCTTGGCCCACTTCGGGGCCCAGGATGAATACCACGTATCGACTTTCCGCCACTCCGTCTCCGGCTTGAGTACGATGACCGTCTCCATCATCGAGAACGGCGCCGGGTCTGTCGATGTTTCGGCGCGGCCCGCCTTGCCAAGCACCGTCGATACCTCGGGGAACTGCTTGATGATGCGGTCCTGTACCTGCATCAAGGCTTGCGCTTGCGTAACGGAAATGCCGGGGAGCGTCGAAGGCATGTAGAGCAGCGAGCCTTCGTCCAGTGGCGGCATGAATTCGGACCCCAGCTTGTCGAACACCGGAATGGTTACGACGACGAGGGCCAATGCCCCCGCAATGACGATCCACTTCCACCGCAAGACCCAGTGGCACACCGGTCCATACAGCCGGATGAGGATTTTGCTGATCGGGTGGTTTTCTTCGGAATGAATGGTGCCCACCAGAACCGCGTTCGTGACCTTTGCCAGCCAACGCGGACGGAACTCGAAGTTCTTCATGTGCGTGAACAGCAGCCGCATGGCCGGATCCAGCGTAATTGCCAGAAACGCGGCAATGACCATGGAGAAGGTCTTGGTATACGCAAGCGGTTTGAACAAGCGGCCTTCCTGCGCTTCCAGAGTCAGCACCGGAAGGAAAGCCACAGCAATGACCAGCAGCGCAAAGAAGCTCGGGCCGCCTACCTCTTTGACCGCATCGATCACAACGCGGTGATAATCTTCTTTGCGGCCCGTGCGTTCCCATTCTTCGAGCTTCTTATGCGTCTGCTCCACCACCACAATGGCGGCGTCCACCATAGCACCCACGGCGATTGCGATTCCGCCCAGCGACATGATATTGGAGGTCAACCCCATCATCTTCATCGGAATGAACGAAATGATCACCGCCACCGGAACGGTGATAATCGGGATGGTCGCGCTCGGGATGTGCCAGAGGAAGATCATGATGACGATTGCCACGATGATCAACTCCTCCGTCAGAGTGCTCTTCAGGTTCTCGATGGACCGCAGGATCAGTTCGGAACGATCGTATGCGGTGACTACCTTCACTCCGGCGGGCAGTCCTGGCTCGATATCGTGGAGTTTCTGCTTGACGCGTTCGATCACCTGGAGAGCGTTCTCTCCCTGCCGCATAATTACGATCCCAGCGACTGTCTCGCCGGTCCCGTTCCAGTCCGCTACGCCGCGGCGTATGTCGGGCCCGAGGGTGACTTCGCCCACGTCGGATACTTTAATCGGAACCCCATTCGCACTCTTCGCCAGCACGATCTTGCCGAGGTCCTCGGTCGATTGCGCGTACCCACGGCCGCGGACCATGTACTCCGCGCCGGTGAACTCTACGAGCCGGCCCCCGACGTCGTTATTTCCGCTTCGAACCGCGTCGACTACCTTGCTGATCGGGATATTGTAGGACTGAAGTTTGTTCGGATCGACGTTGACCTGGTATTGGCGCACAAAGCCGCCGAGCGGTGCGACTTCGGCAACGCCAGGTACGGATTTCAAATAATACCGAAGGTACCAGTCCTGGTAGCTGCGGAGGTCCGCCAGGCTTTGCTTACCCGTTGTGTCGACGAGGGCATACTCGAACACCCAGCCGATGCCGGTGGCATCCGGTCCGAGTTCGGTCTTGACGCCCTGCGGCAGGCGCGGAAGCACGTTTGACAAGTACTCGAGGGTCCGGGAACGCGCCCAATAGATGTCCGTGCCTTCTTCGAAGATGATGTAGACGTAGGAGAAACCGAAATCCGAGAACCCGCGTACGTCCTTCACCTTGGGCGCACCCAGCATTGCGGTTACCAGCGGGTACGTGACCTGGTCTTCCATGATGTCCGGGCTGCGATCCCAACGGGAATAGACGATGACCTGCGTGTCGCTCATATCCGGCAGCGCATCCAGGGGCACCGTCCGCATCGAGTACAACCCGCCCAGCACTGCCGCCGCGATCGCCATGAAGACGATCATCTTGTTGCGGGCCGAGAGCTCAATGATTGCGTTGATCATTTCTTCTTGGCTCCCATCCCCGGCATGTCAGGCATGTCGTTCGCGGCAGGCTTTCCGGCTGGCGCTCTTGCCGGGGCGGCAGGCGCCGCGGGGCTCGCGGGCTTATCAGCAGTCATACCGGGCATCCCGGCCATGCCGCCCATCCCCGAGGCTGCGGCTTTCATCTGGCTTTCCGAATCGACCAGGAAATTACCCGACACGACGATACGCTCACCGCCGGTCAGGCCCGAGAGGATCTCGATGCGGTTACCATCATGAGCTCCGGTCTTCACCAGTCGCGGCTCGAAGAAGCCATTGCCGCGGTCGATGAATACGGTCTTCCGCTCGCCGGCGTCGAGCACTGCCTCCGCCGGCACCGTGAGCTTCGGAGGCAGATTCTCGCGAAATTCGATATCCGCGTACATGTCGGGTTTGAGCATCAAGCCCGGATTATCCATATTGAGCCGGACCTTCAGCGTGCGAGTCATCGGATCGACCTGCGGCTGGAGGAAATCGATCCGGGCGTTGAAGGTTTTGCCGGGAATCGCTTGGAGAGATACAGTCGCCGTGCCTCCCACGCGAATGTTCGGCGCTTCGTATTCGAATACATCCGCCATGATCCAGACCTTGCTGAGATCGACAATCGTATAGAGGTCGGTATCGGGCATGATCTTCAGTTGCGGGAAGGCCTTACGCTCGGTGATGTAGCCCGTGGCCGGGGAAAACACCGTGATGTTCTTAATGGGCTCGCCGGTCTTGAGGACCTGATTGATCTGTGCTTCGCTCAAGTCCCATAACTCCAGGCGTCGCCGCGCCGCCTGAAGCAGCGTTTCGCTCTGATCGAATGCGGCCGGCAGCGCGCTGTTTTGCATCAGGTTCTTCGCCTTCGCCGCCAGCAGCAATTCCCTCTGCGATGCCAACAGGTCCGGGCTGTAGATCGTAAAGAGCGGATCGCCCTTCTTGACGAGCTGGCCCGTGAAGTCCACGAATACTTTGTCGATCCAGCCTTCCACCTTCGTATGGACATGTTCGACGCGGGTCTCGTCGACGGACACCTTGCCGACGGCACGGATCGTTCGGGATCCGCCGCTCATCTCCACCTGGCCATACTTCACGCCGATCAGTTGTTGCTTCTCCGGCGTGATCTGGACGGTCCCGGGCGGCATCGTGGATGCGTCATCCGCATAGACCGGTTCCAACTCATTGCCGGTATCGGGGTTCATGCCTGGCTGTTGCGCCTTATAGTTGGGATCCTTCGGATCGCGGTAGTACATCACTTTGCGCTCCGCGGCGGGTGTGGCGGCAGCACCGCCGTCCGCGTACACCGGTTCCAACTTCATTCCGCAGTCCGGCGCTATCCCCGGCTTGTCGGATTTGTAGGCCGGGTGCATGGGATCCACCCAGTAGAGGACTTTCCGGTCTGCCTTCGCCGGCGAGGCCGTCCCACCCCCTTTCACGGCTTTATAGACATACCCGCCACCAAAAGCGGCCACCAATACTGCAAGCAGCCCGATCCCTTTTAAGACTTTCGTTCCCATTGCCATTCCTTTGCGCCTTTCAATCGATCAACTGCTGCGCCGTCATCTCTTCCAGCCGGCTCAGGGCGAGCGCGTAATTCAATGCCTCGTCGTAATAGCCCATCTCGTAGTCGAGGACCATCGTGAAGTTTGAGATCACGGAAAGGAAGTCCACACTTCCCGTTTCATACGTGGATAGCGAGGATTCGAGCGCCAGGCTCGCCTGCGGCACTACATTTCGGGTGTAGAGGTCCATGAGCCGCTGCGATGCCTGCGCCATCGTGTAGTCTTCTTTGATCCGGAAATGCAGCGCCTGGCCTGTCGCCTCATACGACCGGCGCACCTGAGAGAGAGTATTCACCTGCTCCGCGACACCAGCTCGCTGCTTGCGCCAGAAGTACACCGGCACCTTGAAGTCGGCTCGAACCTCGTACATGGGCGGCATGGAGCCCATGTTGTAGTAGCCGGCGTTCAGCGTGACGTCGGGATAGTACTCCTTGCGGGCCATGTTGACGGCTAGTTCAGATCGTTCGATCATTTTCTGGTCGCGGCCCAGCATCGGTGAGTTGTGCCTTGCGGATGCGAAAAGGTCTTCGAGGGTAAGAGTAAGCGGCGGTGGCTTGACGTTCTCTGGCCGGCCCACAGGGCTCCCGGGCGGCCGGTTCAGCAGGCTATTGATCTCCGCCTCCCGCGCCGCTCTTTCCTGTTCGAGTTTCACGAGGCGAGTTTCGAGGATGCTGATTTGCGTTTGCGCCTTGAAGACATCCTGCTGAACAGCCTTGCCTACCGAGTATCGGCTCTCCGTGACGCTCAGGAGCTGTTCCAACAGAGTGCGGTTGCGAGTCAGCAAATCCCACGCAGCATAGGTGTATTGAACGCGGTAGTAGGCCTGCTTGAGCCGTGAGATCACGTTCAGTTGAACGGACTGGTACTGCTGGAATTCCGCCTGAGCTTCCTTGGCCGCCATCTCGCCTTTGAGCTTAAGCTTTCCGGGGAAAGGCACTTCCTGCGAGACCATTACGCCGAGGTTTGCCAACACGTCGCTGCCAAGCCCGGCGCCCGGCAGCGGATTGCCCACGCTGTTGTATCCGAGCGAGATCATCGGATCTGGAAGGCTACTGTCTTGCGTCGGACGCTGGCGCGCGGCCTCGTACTTCTTCTGGGCGCCGACAACTTCCGGGTTGTTCTTGAGGGCCTCGCCGATCAAATTGCCCAAGCTCACCCGTGCGTCAGGCGTTTGAGCTGCGGCGGATGCCACCAGCAAGGCCGCAAACAGCATTAGTCGGAGTCTCAATGCATCCTCATTTCGTGGTTTTCCCAACTTGGGAAAGGCAATGCCGCTGCCAAACAGCGGATGAATCGATTATGGGCGCGAAATCAGCAACTTGCGAGGGTAATCGAAGGTGGCGATCTGTGGCAGCGCCCGCGATTTTGCCGGAGATCAGACAGCCGCAGATATGCTTTGGCTGATTTACGGCAGTAGCGATCCGGCTGAATCGGTGGAATTCCGCAAATGTGCTGAGCGGAATCCGTTTAGCTCACCCGAGGCGATGGCGCATCGTGTGCAATGAGAACGCTCGTCAAGGGCACTGAAGAGCGAGGAGTCCGCAATGGCTCGACGGCGGCGGGTAGCGAAATTGACGTGGCGCGAGACTTGGCCCATCGGGGCGACGTTCATTGTTCTTTTTTCGATCGGCGCATGGGGTATCTGGTTCCTCAACCCGGTGGCTCCGATGACAAAGGTGCTCGCGCCGTCGGAAGATGCCGTGATTCCATGGGCAAATCTCGAACTAGAGAGGCCCGTGCTATTCGCGGCGCCGTTACCCTCAGGTCAGAGCGCTGACTTTTTCATTGAGCGGGAACACGACGGCTGGGTAACTGTCGCATTCGCATCGTGCCGGCGTTGCTATCGCGCCGGACATTACACCCAGGCAGGACAGATTGTCTGCAAACGCTGCAATGAGCCCATGGAGCGAGTCGCCCGCGGACAGCTTCCGGGTTCGGAGCAGGACTGCAAACACGTCCCAATTCCGATTGAAAGATCCGGAGGGGACGTGATTGTCCGGGCACAGGCTGTTGCCGACGCCTTCGCGCGATGGTATGCGCCTGTCGTCGCGGACAATGCCGAGAAACCAAGGGGAAAAGAGAAGTGAGGTCGAATCGTGCCGGACCTCTGGAGAGGGACAGATCTATGCGAACCGCTATTACAACCGGTGCAGTGCTGATCGGTCTCGCCGCAAGCTGTGTTGGGCAACCGCTCCTACGCCTGCCCATGCCGCCCGATCCTGGAAATCGGATCGTGATACGCGCCGACGCCAACCTGGTTCTTGTTCCGGTTACCGTCACTGATCAACGCGGCGCCATCGTGCCAGACTTGCAGGTGGGAGACTTCCGCCTCACAGAGAACAACCTTGCACAGACGCTCGTTTCCTTCTCGCGTGAAACGGCGCCGGTCTCCTTGGGAGTGGTCATCGACCTCAGCGGGAGTATGGCGTCGAAGATGGACCGGCTCCGAGTACCTCCACATTCTTCTTGGCCCCGCACAACGCACAAATCCTCGGCCCCGGCGGCGGGTACCGATTCGCCCGATACCGCAACGCCCGATCCGTGACATCGCTTTCCTTCCTCCGTGCCCATTCATCGTGTGAACGTCGGCGCGGATTGCGAGTTGGCGTAAGACACAGGTCGGGGTACGTGACGGCGAACCACAATTTCACCTCCGCTTTCGATCCGGCGTATCTGGCGATCTCCCTGCCGCAGGCGTTGAACACGGATACCCTGTGGCCCGCGCCGATGGGACTGAGTTCGGCGCGGGTGGGAAACAGCGGATCATCCGTGGAGCATTGACGGCAGGGCGTGGTCAGTCCAGGTCGTCGCCCTCGTCGTCATCGTCGTCGGCTTCATCGTTTTCGCCCTCGCCCCGGAGCACGTCTAGGGCGTTCCCTACGGCTTCCGCTAAATCCTCACGGCTGGCTTCGGGTTCGTAGGCGTCGTCGAGGATTCCGATTGCTTCGTCGATCCGGTCCTGCAAATCGGCCTTGGTGTCGGTCTGTGGTGCTGTCATAGAAAATCTCCTTATGGAATTGGGATTGGATAGGCGTAGACCCTTGCCCTCGGCGTACTCATCAACACTCATGCGTTCAAATTCCTCGGCGCGGTCAGGTTGCCCGATGCGTTCCATGAACTGTGCCGCCTGGG
>JBBIVT010000146.1:0-8829 GCA_037439565.1 Acidobacteriota bacterium
CACCGCATCGGCATGGGAGGAGATCCCGGCACCAAGACCGACATCGAAGTGGTGGGCATCTTCCGCGATATGCGATATGAGGGCGTGAAGAATGAAGTGCCCATCGAAATGGTACGGCCCTACGAGCAGATGGAGTTTACCATCGGCATGTGGGTGTACCTCCGCACTGCTCGCGATCCGGAACAGACGTTCTCCGCCGCGCGCCACGCCGTTCAGCAAGTGGACGCGACACTGCCGGTGGTGGACATGAAGACGCTGGAAAAACAAGTGGACAATTCGCTGGCGACGGAGCGTCTGGTGGCCAGCCTGTCGAGCGCGTTCGGCCTGCTCGCCACGCTGCTGGCCTCTATCGGATTGTACGGCGTGATGGCGTACACGGTGGCGCGCCGGACGCGCGAAATCGGCATCCGCATCGCGCTCGGCGCGGCCACCGGCAACGTGCTGTGGCTGGTGATGAAGGAAGTGCTGGTGCTGGTGAGCATCGGCATCGCGCTGGGCCTGGCCGCGTCCTGGGGTCTGACGCGATTCGTGAAGGCGCAGCTTTACGGCATCGCGCCGAACGACCTGATGACGATTGTCCTGGCGACCGCCGGGATCGCCTTTGTGGCGCTGGCGGCAGGCTACGTGCCGGCAATGCGGGCCACCCGCGTGGACCCCATCCAGGCGCTGCGGTTCGAGTAAGCGCCGCTCGCCGGTAATGGGCGTGAACTCGCCGATTCGTGGCGCGTCCGGGCGCCGTTCGCTGCTACGATTCAGCCATGAAGTTCATTCTGGCAACACTCGCAGGAATTTCCCTTTACGGACAGGCGTTCGAGGTCGCGTCCATCCGGCCATCGGCCCCTCCTGGAGGGGAGCGCGTCGATGTCGGCGTACATTTAGACGGTTCGCAGTTGCGATGCTCTCAATTGGGATTGAAGGACTACCTCACCGTCGCCTATCGGGTGAAAATCTATCAGATCTCCGGCCCGGATTGGATCGGGTCGGAGAAGTTCGACATCTCCGCGAAACTGCCCGCCGGCGCGAAGGAGGATCAGGTGCCGGAGATGATGCAGGCCCTGCTGGTGGAGCGATTCCAACTGAAAATCCACAGGGAAAAGAAGGATTTTCCGGTGTATGCGTTGACCGTGGCCAAGGGCGGATTGAAGGCCGCGCCCGCGCCCAAGGACGCGCAACCCGAAACCGGGGAGGCTCCCAAGCCCGCAGTGAACGTGACCGGCGGAGGCGGCCCCAGAGGCGTGAACATTAACCTGGGCAACGGAAGCTCATTTTCCCTCGCCGACGACAAATTCGTCGCCCGCAAATTGACCATGGCGCAACTGGCCGACACGCTGGCGCGGTTCGAGGACCGCCCGGTGGTGGATATGACCGGCGCGGAGGGCGCCTACGACCTAGAACTGGCGTTCACGCCGGAGGACTATCGGGCCATGCTGATCCGCTCCGCTGTCGCAGCCGGAGTGACCCTGCCGCCCGAGGCTCTGAAGTTGATGGAGGCATCAGGCGACTCGCTCATCACCGCGCTCGAAAAGGTGGGCCTGAAGTTGGAGCCGCGCAAGGCTCCGCTGGATGTGGTGGTGATCGATCATATGTCCAAGACGCCGACGGAGAACTGATGCTGCAACCGCGATGTGGCGCAAGGTGCCGGGGTGCGATGTCGTCCGGCCGGACATCTCCAATTCGAGGGGCAAATAGTACACTCAAGCGATGAACATCCGGCGGCGCTGGCAATCCGTTAGCGATTGGTCGACTCGCGCGTGGGCCAACATCCATCCCGGCCCGGAGACGCGCAAGGGCACCATCTGGGGCGCGATCGTGGTCGCGCTGGGCATCGCCATTTCCACTGGAGCGTACCTGAAGCTGGGCTACGGGCGCGCCTTCGACGTCACGTTCGCCTTGCTCATCGCCGCGCTCGGCGTACCGCTGGTGGCGCTGCTGGTCATGCTCGTGATGACCATCTTGCGCCGCCTGCCCCGATTCGCCACCGGGATGGCCGCGGGCGCGATGGCGCTGGCCATGCTGGCGTTCAGCCCGGACCTTGGCTCACTGTTCGGCGGATTTTTACTGCTCACCGAATGTGTGCTCGGCGCGACGGTCGCCACGTTGTTCGCCGGGCATTTCCGCGAGGCGCACATCAGCAAAAGGATCCTTACCGTTGTCCTGTTGTTAGGCGCGGTTGCCGCGAACATCGCGATGCTGATTTTTTTGTCCGGCACGGGGACGGACAAAGATGTTCTGCGCGTCGCCAATATTTCCTCGCCGGAGCCGCCGCCGCTGGCCCTGCCGAATCCTTCGGATCCAGGCCCGAATGCCGTTCTCACCACGTTTTATGGCGCGGGCTCGGATCTGCGCCGGCCGGAGTACGGCACGTCCGTGCCAATCAAAACCAGAACCGTGGACGCGTCGCTGTTCGTCAAGGATTTCAAGGGTTGGAAGGAAAAGCTCCGCCGCCGCTACTGGGGCTTCGGCTTCGACAAACTGCCCCTGAACGGCCGCGTCTGGTATCCCCAGGGCGACGGGCCTTTCCCGCTGGTTTTGATCGTCCACGGCAATCACAACATGACCGAATTTTCCGATCCCGGCTACGAATACCTGGGCCGGTTGCTCGCCAGCCGCGGATTTATTCTCGCTTCGGTCGACGAGAATTTCCTGAACGGCTGGATCGTTGGACCGGAAAAGGAGCAGGCCATCCGCGGCTGGATGCTACTGGAGCATCTGAAGCTGTTTCGCGAATGGAATGACGCTCCGGGCAGCCTGTTTTATAAGAAGATCGACGTAAACAACGTCGCGCTGATGGGGCATTCGCGAGGCGGCGAGGCGGTGGCGACGGCGGCGCTGTTCAATACCCTCGCCTACGATCCCGACGACGCCAATATCACGTTCGATTACCACTACCCGATCAAGGCCCTGGTGGCCATCGCGCCGGTGGATGGCCAGTACAAGCCCGCGGGCGAGTTCCGCATCATCAAGGACGTCAGCTATTTCACCATGCAGGGCGCGAACGATTCCGACGTGTCGTCCTTCAACGGCAGCCGCCAGTGGGATCACGTCCGATATTTGGGCAGCGGCGATTTCTTCAAGGCCGAACTGTATATTTACGGCGCAAACCACGGCCAGTTCAACACGCGCTGGGGCCGCTACGACTCCGGCATGCCCTTCGGCTGGTTCCTGAACACCAAACCGCTGCTCGATCCGGAAGCGCAGCGCCAGATCGCCAAGGTCTACATCTCCGCGTACCTGGAAGCGGCGCTCCATGGCCGCCGCGAATACACGGCCGTGTTCCGCGATTATCGAACCGCCCGCCAGTGGCTGCCCAGGACGTATTACATGTCGCGCTATGAAGACGCGTCATTCCAGACGGTGGCAAACTTCAGCGAGGATGCCGACCTCACCACCACGACGCTGGCGGGCGGCCGCATCGGCGCGTCGCATCTTTCCATCTGGAAGGAAGCGCGCATTCCGTACCGCGACGGAGACCGCGCCTATAACGGCGTATTTCTCGGCTGGAATCGCGCCGCCAACGCCCCTGTGCCCGATTTTTCCGTCACGCTGCCCGATGGTTTCCAACCCCGGCCGCTGCTGATTCTCTCCCTTGCCGCGACCGATGAAAAAGCCCCCCTGCCCGGAAAGCACGACGAAGAAAAGGACAAAGACAAGAAGGACCAGGACAAAAACGAGAAACCCGAGGTCACGGATTTCGGCATCGAACTGGAAGGCCGCGACGGGACCACCGCCGAACTCCCCTTGAGCCGCTTCGGCCCTCTGATGCCGCCCTTCAAAGCGCTCCTGTTGAAGCTGCAATTCATGAACGATTTCGCCTATAAGAAATCCTCGGAGCCGGTATTTCAGACCTTTGAGATTCCCCTCGCCGAGTTCCCGAAAATCGACCCGGCGAACCTGAAGACCGTCCGCTTTAAGTTCGATCGAACACCAATGCGCGTGCTCATCCTCAGCCGGATGGGGTTTCAGAACAACACTTCAAAGTCGCCGCGATAGCGCCGGTGATAATTGCCGAAGAAGATGCCATAACTCGGGTCGGCGATGTTGTCGTGAATGGCTAGCGCGTTGAAGTGATTCGTCAGGTTAAACGTTGTCAGTGAGAGGCGCACTTTATACTTGGGGCTGACCTTGAAGTCGCGGGAAATCCGCACGTCCGCCGAAAAAAAGTTCGGGTAACGGCTCGATCCGCTGTACGGCGTTCCCACGTAGTTCTGCATCGCATCGAGCTTCGCATAGGGAAACCCATTGCGGTACTCTACGATCGGCTGCATGCTGAGCTGCCAGATGTGCGGGTTGACATGCCCCCACAGAAGAAAGCGGTTGGGCAGATCCGCGGGCAGCGTGGAGTAAAGATTGGGGCGGACCAGCGGCATCGGGTAATTGCCGAGGAAGGTGTCGAATGTGTTGAGGTTGCCTTGCGCGTTGCTGCGCGTATAGGACAGATTCAACTGATCACCCTTCCAGGTGAGGCTGGAGGTGACCTCGAGCTGCCGGTAGCGCGATTTGCCGTTCCCATTCAGCACGATTTCGTTCGTCGAGCCGAACGTGGCCGTCTCCAGCACCACCAGGCCCAGCGAACTGTTGTCGGTGTACACGGCCCGCACCCGGACCAGCTTGGGAAACTTGTGCTCCGCCTGAAGATTCACCGTCACGCCGCGCGGGGAGAACGCGCCCGCCACTTCCTCGCCGTGAACGAAAAATGAGCGCGGCCCGCTGGCGCTTCCAATTACGTTGATGTAGGGAATCGGGACGCCGGAAACGGTTCCGTCGGGGTTGAAGAAGGTCAGCGTGCGCAGCGGATACCGCCCGAACGTATAAATATCCAGCGGCAGATGGTCGTAAAACAGGCCCGAGCCAGCCCGAAACACCGTGCGGTGATCGGAAAATGGGCTCCAGGAGAAGCCCGCCCGCGGTCCGATACGAAGGCTGGAGGCAAGTCTCTGATGCTCGATCCGCGCTCCATAATCGACCGAGAAAGACGGCGTTAGCACCCAGTGATCCTGCACGAAGGCCGTCACTTCCAGGTCCGAGCGGTTGAACGGATTCAGGTTGGTGAAATCGACCCGCTCGGTGAGCAGACCGGTAGCGTCGAGGATGCTCACCGGGCGATAGGTGAAGCGGCCGCTATCGCCGGATCCCGTCAGCGACGATCCCATCTTGATGAGGTGCGTGCCCAGGCCCTTTAACGGAGGGAGAGACCACGCTTCCAGCCATTCCGTGCGGTTGGCGCTGCGATTCTGCGCCCCGAAGTAATTCCCTTGATTTCCCTGCGGCGTCAGGATCATGCCTGCATCGCCCTGCGCCCCCACGTCCGCGTTGAACCGCTGCACGGAGACACTACTGTCCAGCGTCCCATTGAAAATCCCCAAATGATGCGCCAGCGTCCCGACATAGTTGTGCTGGGCGTAGCTGGGCGTCGTGGGCTGCGGATTGAAGTAATCCGGATTGACGAAATTGGTGTGCTGCGGGCTGATGTGCAGCGTCGCGGTGAGAAGTTGGCGGTCCGAAAGAATGTAATCGAGCTGGGTGAAGGAGTTGACCGATTCCTGTTTCGATTCGTTGAAGGGAAATCCCAGCGTGCGGCTGGGGACTTTGTCCAGAATGTATTGCAGCGATGAAATGAAATACAGGCGGTTGGGGATCAGCGGCCCGCCGAACACGCCGCGCGGCGTCTCATTGCGGATGCCGCGCGGGTGATAACTGCGGACGCGGAGATCCGGGAATGGATCATTCAATTCCGCGTGCCACTTTTCGCCTCCACGCCGCGTCTCCACCGCGACCACGCTTTGTGTGAAACGCCCATATTGAGCCAAAAACGGCGTCGTCAGGACGTTCACGTTTTCGATGGCGTCCACCGGGATGGTCTGGCCGAATTTTCCCGTGGCCGGATCGGTAATGTCGCTCTGGTTCACCACCATCGCGCTGCGCTCCTGCCCGCTGCCGTCGATTTTCAGCTCGCCGTCGGGAGTCCGGACGATCCCCGGAACCAGCGGCAGGGTGTCGTTCACCGTGGCGGGATTCGTCGGTAGTTCCATCACTTCGGCCGGTCTCAGGACGCTGTTCTGCGATGCGCTCTGCTCCAGCGGCGGCGGTGGAGCGACAACATCCACGCTGGACGTCTGAACGGACAGATCCAGCGCCACCGTGACGCTGACGTCCGCCCCGCTCGTTATCTCGACGGTTTTTGCGCCGGCCTGAAAGCCCTCCTTGGAGACGGCAATCTGCCAGATACCGCAGGGCACTTTTTCAAAGGTCGCGGAACCCTGGGCCGCTGTCGATTTATTCCCAAGGGATGCGGGTCCGGAACGGACAGACACAATGGCATCGTAGATCGCGCTCTCCTGCGAGTCGATGACGATCACGCGCAACTCGCCGGGCGCGCACGATTGGCCATCAATTGCTGACATCGAAATCGCCAGGCAGGCTGCCGCGGCCCAGCGCGTCGAACGTTTCGGTCCCCTCAACTTCGTCCCCGTCTGAAACTCGAGAACCGGTCCCCACCGGCTCAAGCAGCTTTATGATAACAACAGCGTGGGCGGCCGGTGCGGGGCGCCAGCAGTATGCGACGCGTAATCATCGCCGGGTCTGAAGCGCGTGAAACACGGCATCGTACGACAGTTCCTGAAGATGTTCGCAGGCGCGCACGGTGATGCCGGTCATATTGGCCACCGCGAAACTCGCGCCGTTCAGATTCCGCTCTGGCGGCACGCCGTCGATAGGCCGCGGATAGGGAGACGCGAAAAACGTCGTCCCTTCCAGCCGGTATTCGCCGCGAGCCAGCGCGGGATCGGGCGCGGCGCGGATCACGCCGGGCAGGTCGCCCGGAAACATGCCCGCGGCGGAGACGAAAATCGCTCGGCCAAGAAACGGCGCGAACTTTTCGGCGTGCGCGGCGTTCGCCGTCCCCAGGCTCAGGTTGATCACGTCCATCCGTTCGCCGGCGGCCCAGGCGATCGCCTCAATCAACGCGTCGATATTGGAGCGCAACTCACGGCCAAACACCCGTACCGCGAAATATTCGGCATCGGGAGCCTGTTCCTGAATCGCGGCCATGACGGCGGTGCCGTGGCCCAGGCGATCCAGATAATCGTTATCTGGATAGCCTCCGTCGATGCGGGCAATGTGCGGATGCGACGGATTCACGCCGCTATCGATCACCGCGACGCGGATGCGGCTTCGCTCCATGCCTTCCCTTCACGCAGATGGATGACCTGATCGGCGATTTCGGCCATCGCCGGCCGGTGTGTGATCACGACGATAGTGCGCCCTTTCTGTTGCTCGCTCAAGTTGCGCGCAATCATCGTTTCCGTTTCCGGGTCGAGCGCCGAAGTCGGCTCGTCAAGCACCAGCACGCTGGGGTGCCGCAGCAGCGCGCGGGCGATGGCAATGCGCTGGCGCTCGCCGGCCGAAAGAGCCAGTCCGCGCTCGCCCGTCTTCGTCTCATAGCCCTCCGGCAGGCGGCGGATCAACTCGTCGAGCCCCGCGGCGGATCCCGCCTGCTCGATCTCCGCGCGTGACGCATTAGGCCGCGCATAGGCAATGTTTTCGGCAATGGTGGCGTGGAACAGAAACGGCGCTTGATCCACCAGGGCCACGTGATCCCGCAGACTGCGCAAGGAAAGGTCGCGCAGATCGTGCCCGTCGAGCCGCACCGCGCCCTCATCGGGATCGAGCAGGCGGACCAGCAGATCGGCCACCGTGGATTTCCCCACGCCGCTGGGCCCCAGAATCGCGCAGAACGTCCCGGCGGAAATCGTGAAGCTCGCGCCGCTCAACACGTCGGCGCGGTCGTGGCGCAGCGTGACGCCGTCGAACACAATTTCGCCGCGAACCGCGTTCAGGGCGCGAGCGCCAGGCCGCTCCGTAACCTCCGGCTGGGCGTCCAGAATCTCAAAGATACGGTCGAGCGATACGCGCGCCGAAGTAAGATTGGCGGCCATGCCCATCATCGTTTGCACCGGCGTCAGCAGGCGCGTATGGTAGGCCATGAACGCCACCAGCGAACCGATGGTCATGGAGCCGTGGATGATCATCCAGCCGCCCAATAGAAAGACTCCGGCGGTCGCGGCGGTAAGAATGGAGCCCGGCAGCGCGCCCGAGAGAAACGACGTCATCTGGAGACGCAGCAGCGTGTCGACAAAGGCGTTGTTGCGGGCGCGGAATTTCTCCGCCTCGCGCTCGCCCGCGTTCGCCGTCACCACCGTCCGCATCCCGAGCAGCGTGTCCACGAACAGGCTGCCCAGGTCGGCTCCCTGCTCGCGCAGCTCCCTGGTGAAGGCCGTCAGCCTGCGCTGATAGTACCGGAATGTGAAGACACTCACCGGCACGAACACCGCGCTGAATAAGAATAGCCGCCAGTTGAGCCAGATCATCATGGCCACGCTGCCCACCAGAAACACCACGTTGCTGAGCACGGAGAGCAGCGTGTCGGCGGAGACCCGCTGGACTTCTCCGATATCGGTGTTCAGGCGGGACACCAGGTCGCCCAGGCGCCACTTGGCGTAAAACCGGGGCGAGAGCGTCTGCAGATGCCGGTAAAGCGCCAGACGCATGTCGAACAGCATGGCCGCCGAAACGCGGACGTATTGGTAGCTGGACAGAATGTTGAGCAGAAATCCGGCCGCCGTGACGCCGAACATCAGCCCCGCCACCCAGACCAGCGCTCGCATGTCCTTCCGCAGAAGGGCGTCGTCGATGAGCAGTTTTGAGATATACGGCTGGGTCAGGCCGAGCGTGGTGGCCGCCACGCCGATCCCCAGGATCAGGGCCAGCCTCGAAGCGTAGGGCGTCAGGAACGGCTTGACGCGCCGGTATTGTCCCCAGCCTGCGGGCATG
>JBBIVT010000147.1:0-2957 GCA_037439565.1 Acidobacteriota bacterium
GTATCGTCCGGCGTGACGTCCAACGCGCAAAGACCCTCAGAGCCGTAGCCTAGGCAGCCCTTCCTGGTCGATTCCGCTCTCCGTTGAATAGAGCGCATGAACTCCTTGCCTATAACGTAGGGCATCTTCGTGCGGGCGCGTTCGCGTGAAAACGCGATGTAGTTGAATCGGCGGGAAAAGGTTTCCTAAAAAATCACAACACGGCCGTTTCTTCGATCAAGCGGCCCTCGGCGAAGCGCGCGTAGTCGAGCAGCCTGGCATCGATCAAATCGGTCGAGCCCTTCAGGATCAAATCCGCCAGGATCTTCCCCGTTGCCGGCGAATGCATCACGCCGTGGCCGCTGAATCCATTGGCGAAGAACAGACCTTTGACGGGCGACGCCCCCAAGACGGGATGATGGTCCGGCGTCATCTCATACAGTCCCGCCCATGCCTTCGATGGGTTCACTTCCAGTTCCTCGAACACCGGCACGCGATCCACGGCGCGGGTGAGGATCTTTTCAATGAAGCCACGGTCGAACGTTGTGTTAAACCCAGGCTTCTCCTCCGGATCGTTCCAGGCGAGCAGGAGTCCCAGTCCTTCGGGCCGGAAATGGAAGCCGGTGGTCATGTCCACCACCATCGGCGCGCCATGCGAAATCTTCTCGAACGGCTCGGTCGGCGCCAGCATGCGCCGCAAAGGCTCGACCGGAAGCTCGACTCCCGCCATCTTCGCTACGGCCGCCGACCATGCGCCCGCGCAGTTCACCACCGTCCGCGCGGCGATTTCGCCCTGGGTCGTCTCGACGCCCGCGATGCCTTGGGCGTCCTGCTTGATCCCGGTCACCTGAGCGTCGCGAATGAGCTCCGCGCCCTGATCCACAGCTCGCAGCGTGAAGCCGGTCATGACGCTGTACGGATCGACAAAGCCGTCGGTGGAGCAGAAGCTGCCGCCCAGAATATCATCCGACCGAAGCTGCGGGACCATCCTGACGATGTCTTCGCGCGTCACCAGGGACGCCGTGGTCAACCCTGCGGCCGCCTGGCGCTCGTAATTGGTCCGCAGATAATCCAGATGCCGTTGCGCCGTCGCGACAAACAGATAGCCCTGCGCCCGATAGCCCGACGGATGCCCAAGGGCCTTCTCAAAATCCCGGAGAAACGGGATTGAGAACAGGGACATCTGAATGTTGACGGGCGTCGAGAATTGCGCCCGGACGCCGCCCATGCTCTTTCCGGTCGAGCCTTTCCCCTGGCTGGTTTCCCGTTCGAGAATGACCACGTTGCGGCATCCGGCCGCGGTCAATTGGTAAGCAATGCTCGCGCCGACGATGCCTCCGCCGACGATCGCCACATCCGCTGTGCGCTTCATGAAGCTTTGATTTTATCTGACCGGGCAGCCGGCGTTCGCCGGCCTAGCCAACGGTATGCCGCGTGAGCGACGTTCCGCCGTCACAGTGATACACAGCGCCAGTGATGTACGACGCCGCGGGCGTACACAGGAACAGCGCCAGGTCCGCCAGCTCGTCTTTCGTTCCATAGCGGCCCAGGGGCACGGTCTTGATCGCCTTCTCGCGTGCCTCCGGCGTGGGCGCAAGCCTGCGCATCCCTTCCGTATCGTCGGTCGGCCCTGGCGTGATGCAATTGGCGCGAATACCGTCGCGGCCCCACTCGATGGCCAGCGTCTTCATGAGCAGCTCGATGCCGGCCTTGGCCGCGCAGACGTGGGATTGCCAGGGAATCGCCACCGTGGCGTGATTGGCGGAGATGCTGATCACCGACGCGCCGGGCTTCCGCAGATGCTCATACGCGGCCCGGCAGGTGTTGAAGGTGCCGAGCAGATCGATGTCGATCACGGACTTGAATCCGTTGGCCGACATTCCGGTCACGGCGGCGGGGAAGTTGCCCGCAGCGCCGCACAACAGAATGTCGATCTGCCCCAGCTCGTCCCGCGTCTTCTTGATCGCCGCCTCCACGGCGGCGTAATCGCGCACATCCAGAGCCGCGGTCGTCGCGGCCCCTCCGGTGGTATGGATGGCCGCCGCGGCCGCGTCCAGCTTCTCCTGTTTGCGCCCCGCGAGAACGACTTTCGCGCCGTGCTCAGCGAAGCGCTCCGCCATTCGCTGGCCGATCCCGCTGCCGCCTCCGGTGACGAAGGCGACTTGGCCGTCCAATAAATTGTCCCGAAAGATGCCTGCCATCCCCGCAACGATACCACAGGCGAACCTGCTATTCTAAAGCTTGCGGTTACGCGATCAGGCGGCCGCAACCCGAGAGGCAGGTGAATTCTAATTGGCGGAAGTCCACATCCAGGATGGCGAGACTCTTGAGAGCGCCCTGCGCCGTTTCAAGCGCAAGGTGCAGCAGGAAGACATCATTAAAGAGATCAAGCGTCACTCGTTCTACCTGAAGCCAGGCGAGAAGCAGCGCACCAAGGAAGCCTTGGCGCGCAAGCGGAATCGCAAGAAGCGTCCTCGCGAGGCTGAATAAGTCTCCAGAAGTGAAAAAGGCGGGCCCAACCGGGTCCGCCTTTTTTGTTATCGCTCCCGGCCTTTCGGGGCTGTATATTCGATTTGTGACGTCGCGCCGGTTCTCCGGAACCCGCTGCTTTCGAGCGAGAGGGTCACGGTCCTGCGGTAGGCCCAAAGGGCGTTGAACCGAAACTCCGTGCCATAGCCGGTTGGGAACCAGACGTTCTCGTCCAGACGATGATAGGTGACCGAGAAGCCGCTCTGCTGGACGTTGGTCCCGAGGAAAACCTTCACGCCCCACGGCATTCGAAAGGCCTGGGTGGTGAAGATTCTGGCCGGCTGCAACTCCGCGGCGTCGATCCAGGCCTCGCCTGCCCAGGATGCCCCCTCGCAATCGTCATCGTCCCCGCCTATATTGACGCAGCGGTGGCCGGCCGCCGGCTGGAACTGAATCTTATACGTGCGGCGGCCCTGATACTCGAATTCTCCTTTGAGCGTGAAGCGGTA
>JBBIVT010000147.1:3057-4557 GCA_037439565.1 Acidobacteriota bacterium
CGCTTCTCCCTGCGCGAAAGTTGCCCGTTTCCGCGGATCAGGCTGCTGGTCACGATTTGCCGGTAAACGAACTGCCTGCGAGCTTCCGCCGCGCGATCGAGGTTGGCTACAACCCTGGCCATGATGGCCGCTGCATCGCCGGAGGAGAGAATCAGCCAGGAAACACACCACGCCAGATGCATAAGGCCCTCACATGCTCCTACGCGCGCGCCGCGCACGAGGAGGCAAAAAAAAGCGGGCCCGGTTTCCCGGACCCGCTTCGGTCTTGCCCCACGATCCCCAACCCTAAGGCTGGTAGATGATCGTAATCTCTTGCGTTGTGGACATGCCCTTGCTGTCCGTCACCGTCAGGTTGAAGTAGTACGGACCCGGCGTGGGACCGAGCACCACCGTCGGCTTCGACGTGTTGGAGTTGATGGTCTCGGCCGAACCGTACAACACCGCCAAGCTGTAGGTCAGCGGGTTATTGCCCGACGGGCTGTTCGAGCCGGAGGCGTCGATCAGGACCGTGCGGACCGTCGTGGTCTGCGTGCTGCCGCCCGCGATCACGATGACCGGAGGCACACTGGCCGGCGGCGGGGTCGAGCCCACCACGACCGTGACCGCCTTCGTCACCGCCACCCCGTTTTCACCCGTCGCGATGCAATTGTACGACGTGGTGGCCTGCGGGTAGACCGTGTAGGTAGCAATCGGCGGCACGAACGTCAGACCAGCCATCGTAATACTGGCGGTATTCTGCGTGGCGCAACTCAATACCACCGGAGCGCCCGGTGTTGTCGCCGGATTCGGCGATGCCGTGAAGCTAACGATCACCGGATTCGGAACCTGGGTCACGGTGACCGTGACCGTCGCGGTCACGCTGCCGGCGGCGTTGGTCGCCGTCAACGTGTATGTGGTCGTCGCGGTGGGGGACACGCTCTGCGAGCCCGCCGCCACTACTGTGCCCAGAGTCGAGATCGTCTCTGAGGTGGCGTTATCGACCACCCACAGGAGATTCGTGCTCTGGCCACTCATGATCGTCAGCGGCGAACCCGAGAATTGGACGATCCTCGGTAGCGCGCCCGCGGTAACCTGCACCGCGATGCTGCACGAAGCCGTCTGGTTGTTCGCGCCCGTTGCCGTCAACGTGTAGGTGGTCGACGTGGTCGGGCTGACGGCCACGCTGCCGCTCAGGCCAACCGAGCCAACGCCCGGCGTGATACTGACGGCCGTCGCGTTCTGCGACTGGTAATTCAAGGTCGCCGATTCGCCCACCATGATGTTTGCTGGCGAGGCGTAACAGGCCAGCATCTGGGTCTGCGGCGTCGTTACGACCACCGTCGCGGTGGCGTTCGAGCTGCCGTTGCTGTTGGTCGCCGTTAACGTGTACGTCGTCGTGACCGTCGGCGAGACCGAGGCGGTACCGCTCGGCTGCACCGCGCCCACCGAGGAGATGGTCACGTTCGTCGCACCCGACACGCTCCAGGCGAGAACCGCGGCCTGGCCGCTGGTGATCGAGGT
>JBBIVT010000147.1:4657-6810 GCA_037439565.1 Acidobacteriota bacterium
CCAAGTAGAGATTCGTTCACGCCGCCCTCCACTGTGAACGCGAACTTGTCGTTCAGTGGATAGACAAAGCGTAGTGTGCCGCCTGGGCGGTCCGCATTGGCCAGACTCCTCAGGTATCCGATGTTGCCTTCCAAATACGTGTTGCCCCACAAGGCAACGGTACCGCTCACACCCACCTGATCCACCACATGGAGATACTGCTGGATGAAGATGTCGGTGGAGGTGTAGCCGGTGACTGGATTCACCCATGCCGCGTCGTAAACCTTGGCGTTGTCCATGAAGGCCTTCGTTCCGAAGACGCCCAATTTGCCCCACTTGAAGATGTAATCCATGGTGAAGGCGGCCTGGCCAATGGTGCCGCTGGTCTGCATTCCGGCCAGCGTGACATTCTTGAAGCTGGCAAACAGACCCGCCTGCATGCGGCCGATGCGATCCACAAGACCGATGTCGAACTGGCCCTCGCGGTCGCCGTGCGTGTACATGTACTCGGCCTGTGCCTGCACGGCGTAATGATCGCCAAACACGCCGAAGAACCGGCCCTTGCCGGTCGCCGTTACGTGCCCGTCCTGATCCGCGCCGACGTTCACGCCAAGCAGTTGGAAGCGCGAATCCCCATGCTTGTTGCTGGCAACCGAGGGAGCGGCCGACGCAGCCGGCGGAGGCATGGGTGCCGGAGGAGGTTGGTTCACCTTCGATTCCAATACGGCCTGACTATTCTTGAGGTCGGCGATTTCCTTGCGAAGTTGCGCATTCTGATCCGCCAGATCCTTCAACAGGCGCGCAATGTCATCCAGTTTGTCGAGGCGCTTCAGCACCTCCGAACAACAATCCGTCATGCCGCCCTTGGGCGTCTGATCCATCGCGCGAATGGCGTCACCCGCGCCGCCTGCGCCCACCACGCGGCCGGATTCGTCCATCACCGTCAACACCACGCGGCGGTTCATCCAGCGCGCTTCATCCGTCTTTGTGAACGTATTTTTCTGACCCGGGTACTTGGGATCCACTTTGCCCCGCGTTCCGGTGGTGATCTGCGCCGCGCTCGCGCCGTATTTCACCAGGAAGTCCCGCACCGTATCGGCGCGCGCCTGGCCCAGCTTTTCGTTGTACGGTCCGCCACCGAGCACGTCCGTGTGCCCCTCAATGCGGACCTTATATCCGGGATGATTCTTCAACAATTCCGCAACGCGCAGCAAACTGGGGAATCCGTCCACCAGGACGGACGAGTTGAACTCAAAATTGATCTCCTCCCAGTCGTTGGCCGACGCTTTCGTATCAAGCCCCTGAGCGTACATTCCTACCGCTGCCAGCGAAATCACCGCCAGTAACGTAGTTATCCTAGTGAACATCGTTGACCCTCCTCAACTGACCTCGCGATAAAACAATCCTGCTTAAACTTGTTTCAGACCCAGCGTAGCACACCATCCCCTGGCACTATAAGTCATAGAATACACGAACTTGGGTAGGATACACCAGGAAAAGCAACCGTTTCGGAAATTTGGCCTTGCGCTTGCGGGCCCCAGCCCGGATAATGAAAGCGAGCTTGGCGGACGGACAGCCGCTGGCGGCTTTTAAAAAAGGTCGCGGGAGGAAAGTCCGGTCTCCATAGGGCAACATGCCGGCTAACAGCCGGGGGGACTCGCTCAAAGCGGGTTTTACGGAAAGTGCCACAGAAAATATACCGCCCTTGGGTTTTTCCTGGGGGTAAGGGTGAAAAGGTGCGGTAAGAGCGCACCGCGGCTCCGGTAACGGACGCCGGCAGGGCAAACCCCATGTGGAGCAAGACCAAATAGGGGAGGAGGAGCGGCCCGCTCCGTTCACACTTCCGGGTAGGTCGCTGGAGCCGGGGAGAGATCCCCGGCCAAGATGAATGGCTGTCGCTCTCTCAAAAAAGAGTACAAAAACCGGCTTATAGTCCGCCAGGCTCTGACTTTCCCTAGAAGATTTTGAGAGTACGTACGCCCTGTGGGCCGCAGCCCTTACCTGCCGCGTCCGCCGGTGGGTGCTCCGCCGCCGCCGCGCGATCCGCCGCCCGAGAACCCGCCGCTCGATACGCCACTGGAGCCCGACGAGCCCAGACTACTTCCGGAGGCCCGGGATGCACCGGCTGCACCCAAACCGCCCGACGCGCGCGCCGAAGGACTAGACGGCCGGGG
>JBBIVT010000147.1:6910-8682 GCA_037439565.1 Acidobacteriota bacterium
CCCAAGTAACCGTAGCCCTGGCTGCTGGAAGAGGACCCGGATGCCGCACGCGC
Source organism: Acidobacteriota bacterium (assembly GCA_037439565.1). GTDB lineage: Bacteria > Acidobacteriota > Terriglobia > Bryobacterales > Bryobacteraceae > Palsa-187. The sequence goes on from JBBIVT010000147.1 coordinate 6,964, forward strand.
CGAGGAGACGTTCGCTTGTGCCAGATACTCAGACCGGCGTGCCGCCCAACGCATGAGTTCATCCGTATCCTTCACGTTGAAGGCGTTCATGTCCAGCATTCCGTTCAGATTCACCTGACGGCCCTTGCGAGCCACAACGGTCTGGCTGCCACCCGTTACCCGGGCTTCGCCTTCAAAAACGCGCAGGCTACCCGCGCCGTCCGCGTCCAGCCGGTACAATCCCTTCTTCACAAGTTCCATGCGCGTGTCTTTGTAGATCAGGGTAATCGCGTTGGAGGGAAGCAGTTCGCCGACTTCGACGATCGCCACGCCCGACAGGACGCCGAGTTGCGTGTCGGACCGGCTGTTGGAGATCATTTTAAAGGAGCTATTCTCACCGATGCGAAGAATGACGCCAGGGGTGAGCAGCACTTCCGCGCGCCCATCCTCCGCGGCCAGCGTCTGGCCGTTTTTCACGTCCGGAAATTCGGCGAATTTCGGAGCCACCGTCTTGCCGTCCAAGGTCACCTGACCTTCGACGTAGTGAATCACGCCAGAATGGGCTGAAATGACCTGCTGCGCCCAACCTGAAGCCGTGCCAACCAGCAGCGCCGCGAACGAAAGCCGTCTGAGCATGGGATTACTCCTCTAGGTAGATAATGAGGCATTTACAATGCCACGTCAACTCCCCAGATAGCATATAGTCATTATTATGCGGGCGGCGCTCTTTTTATTGGCTTTGGCTTGCGCCGCCGACGCCGCTCCCACCTTCTTTCGCGACGTTTTGCCCATTCTCCAGAGCCGTTGCCAGGAATGCCACCGGCCGGGCGAAATTGCGCCGATGCCTTTCGAGACTTATGAGCAGGCACGTCCTTGGGCGAAGGCCATACGCGAGCAGGTCAATACGCATAAAATGCCCCCCTGGCCCGCGGATCCATGCTGCGGCCGCTTCTCGAATGACCGGTCCTTGAGTCCTCTGGAGATCGAAACCCTTTCGAATTGGGCGGATTCGGGTGCATCCCGGGGCGATCCCAAAGAGGCTCCGCCCAGGAAAGTGTGGCCTGACGGCTGGAACCTCCCGGTGCACGACCTGGAGCTCGCGATGCCGCAAGCTTTCCAGGTGCCCGCGAGGGGAGCCGTGGAATACCAGTATTTCCCGATCCCGACCGGTTTCAAAGAGGACCGTTGGGTGCAAGCCGTAGAGGTTCGACCCGGCAATCCCGGCGTGGTACACCACATCGTCGCTTACATCCGCGAACCGGGCTCAACATGGACCCATGGCCCGACCAAGAACGACATTCTGGCCGTCTACGCTCCCGGCTCGACTCCGGACGCCTGGCCGGAGGGTATGGCCAAGCTGATTCCGGCCGGCTCCGACGTCGTCCTAGAAATCCACTACACGCCGACCGGCAAACCCGCTTCGGACCAGACCAGGCTGGCGCTACGCTTTGCGCCCGGGAAGCCCGAAAAGCGGGTGCTTACCTTGCAACTGAATAACGACCATTTCCTGATTCCGGCCGGCGACCGGCATTTCGAGGTCACTGCGTGGGGATCGATTCCAAATGACGCGCTGCTGCTCAGCTTGTTTCCGCACATGCACCTGCGCGGCAAGTCGTTCACCTACGCTCTTATCGACGGGCATGACGTCAAGACGCTGCTCATTATCCCCAGATACGACTTTTACTGGCAGCTTTCCTATCGCTTCGAAACGCCGGTTCCTTTAAAAAAAGGGATGCGCCT
>JBBIVT010000148.1:0-8625 GCA_037439565.1 Acidobacteriota bacterium
GCGATGCACTGCTTGCCGTCGAGCGCGAAGGAAATCGGGTTCGACACCACCGGCCCGCCGGATTGAAAATTCCACAGCGGTTTTCCGGTCGCCGCGTCGAGTGCGAACACGTTGCCATCATCGGAGCCGGAGAAAACCAGGCCTCCACCGGTGGAAAGCACTCCTGACCACGATGCCGAATGCAGCGGAAACTCCCAGCGTTGTTTGCCGCTGGCGGCCTCCAGCGCGCGGATCGCGCCGGTGCGCTCGGTGTTGGGAATCGGCGCTTCCCCTCCGCCGGCGAAAAATGTGCCGGGTTTATAGTCGGCCTCGCGCTTGTAATAAATCGAACCGATCTCGCGCACCGAGACGTAAAACAGATTCGTCAACGGGCTGTAGGACGGGCTGAACCACACTGTCGCGCCGTTTAGATTGGGCCACACCGCGGTGCCTTCGGCGCTGGGCTCGATGTTAGGCAGCAGCATGGGACGGCCGCGATCGTCGAGCCCCTTGGCCCAGGTTTGCTTGGAATACGCGCGCCCGGCGATGAACTCACCCGTCGAGCGGTCGAGCACATAGAAGAACGCGTTGCGATTCGCCACCGCCACCAGCTTGCGCTTTACCCCGCGCACCTCCGCCTCAAACAATACGGGCACGTGTGTCGAATCCCAGTCATGCGAATCGTGCGGAGTAAATTGGAAATGCCACTTCAACGCGCCCGTATCGCCATCGAGCGCAACCAGCGAACAGGTGTACAGATTGTCGCCGGGGCGCGAATCGGGATTCCAATCGGGGCCAGGATTACCGATGCCCCAATAGACCAGATTCGTCTCCGGATCGTAGGAACCGGTGACCCACGTCGAGCCGCCGCCGGTCTTCCAGGCGTCTTTGTACTTGCCGTCGCGAGGCCACGTCTCCGAACCGGGTTCACCAGGCGCGGGGATCGTCCAGAAGCGCCAGGATCGCTTGCCGGTCGCCGCGTCGTAGGCGTCGACAAAGCCCCGGACGCCCGCTTCACCGCCGCTGACGCCCACCAGAACCTTGCCTTTGATGGCCAGAGGCGCGAGCGTCATGCTGTAGCCGGGCCTGTAGTCCTCCACCTTGGCCGACCAACGCTCCGCGCCGCTCTTCACATCGAGCGCGACCAGGTAACAATCGAGCGTGGCGACAAACAACCGGTTGTCGAGAATCGCCGGACCCCGGTTTACGCGCCCGAATCCAATGGATTGATAATCCTTGGGGATGGGACGCGACCACCTCCACAGCTCCCTGCCCGTATGCAGATCGAGCGCGGCGGCCATGTTCGGCGCGGTGATGTACATCACGCCGTCGGCTACGATCGGCGACGTCTCGGTGCGCGGGCTTTCGAACTGGTAAGCCCATTTGACGCGCAGGCCAGCCGCGTTCGACGGCGTCACTTGATTGAGCGGAGAAAAGCGATGCCCCTGATAATTGCCCGAATAAGTGAGCCAATCGCCCGGGTCTTTGGCCGCGTTGACAATACGTTCATACGGCACCTGGGCCGCCGCGAAGACGCACACAAACCAGAGCAGCCGCTTCATGATTTCCCCTTCAGGCTGGCCAGGTAGGCCACCAGATCGTCCAATTCCGCGGCGCTCAGCGCGCCTTCAAACGACGGCATCGGCGTCTCGCCTCGCAGCTTTTTCAGGTCTTTCAACTCGGATTTCGCGAAGCTGTGGAACTGCCCGCGTGAGTCCTTGATCTGGATGGTGAACGAGTCCTCGTTCACGCGGATGCCGCGGACGGTTCCCGTTTGTGTCACGGCAGCGACGTATAAGAAGCCATCGGGAAGCTCGGCGGCGGGGTGAAGGATCACTTGCCGGAGATGCGCTCCGTTGCGCCGCGCGCCGATGTCGCTCAACTCCGGTCCGAAACCCTCGCCTGTGCCATTGACGATGTGGCAGCCGGAGCACTTTCTGGCCTGATAAACCTGTTCTCCCCGAGCCGGATCTCCGGGGAGCTTTTCCGCCGGGACCGCGCCGAGAGACCGCACATAGGCGGCGACGGACATCACCTCTCGCGGGCTCAACTGCCAGGACCCGGGCATCTCCGGCGGGATGCCTTCGCCGATGACCTTCGCCAGAGCCTCGTCATCGGGCGCGTGGGCAAGTTTGGGACGATTCAGGCTTGGCCCACGGCCACCTGTTCCCGTCTGGCCGTGGCAGAGCGCGCACTGTGACTCGAAGATTTTCCTGCCGGTGGCCGCGTCGGGCGCTTGCCCGCGAACAATGATCGCCAGAGTCACCCAAAGAGCCCATCTCGCCATGTCCGGCCAGTATACACCCGGAGGGCCGCAAAATGCCGCTAAACAACGTCCCGAGCGGCCGATAAGCGTACCGAGGCTAGGACCGTGAATCATACTCTTCAAACGGAAATCAAATCCTCCATCGGCGCGCACGGGATATGGAAAGCGCGTCTCTACGATGCCATTCAGAAAGGGACGGCGGCCAACACCGTCGCGGAGGTAAAAGACGACCGCCGCTGCCAGTTCGGGAAATGGCTCGGAGCGGCCGACACGGACACTCGCAAATCCCCTGGCTATCAATCCTGCAACGAACTGCATGGCCGTTTCCACGCCGCCGCGGCGTCCGTTCTGGCGCTGGCGCTGGCCGGGAAAAGGGCGGAAGCCACCAAGGCGATGGAATCGGGCAGCGATTATCTCCGCGTCTCGGTGGATCTGGTGCGGGCGATGATGGCATGGGCCAGGGCCGACGCGGAAGCTAAGTAGCGCTAGCCTTCTCTTCCAATTCGGCCCAGCGGGCATAAAGTGCGTCGACGGCGGCTTGCTTGTTTTCCAGTTCCGCCATGGCCGCCTCCAGGTCCGCGCCGCCCTTCGATGCCGCGCTCTGCACGGCTTCGTGCTGCGACTCCAAAGCCAGTTCGGCCTCGGCCACGCGCTGCTCGATCGTCTCGTAATCCCGCGCGTCGATGTAGGACAGCTTCCTTTTCGCCTGAACCGCTTTCGGCGCGGCCGCCGGGGCGGCTTTCACCGCCTTTTTCGCGGCCTGCCATTCGTTCCACTGCGAATAATCGGCGAAGCGCTCCGCACCGCCCTTGCCGTCGAGGCCCAGCACTACGGTCGCCACGCGATCCAGCAAATAGCGGTCGTGTGTCACCAGCACCAGCGCGCCGGGAAACTCCAGCAGACTTTCTTCCAGGATCTCGAGCGTAGGAATGTCCAGATCGTTGGTCGGCTCGTCGAGCAGCAGCAGATCCGCCGGCGCCAGCATCAGCCTGGCGATCAGGACGCGGGCGCGCTCGCCGCCGGAGAGCCGCCGGACGGGCTGATTCAACTGCTCGCTGGAAAACGCAAAGCGCGCGGCCCACGAAGCCACATGAATCGCGCGGTCGCGATAGACCACGGAATCGCTTTCGGGAGCAAGCGCGCGGCGCAACGTCAGATCGGGGTCGATCTCGCGCACCTGGTCGAAGGCCACAATGCGCAGATTGTCCGCCCGCTGAATCTCGCCGCGCTTGGGCTGCAGTTCGCCCTTCAGCAGCTTCAACAGAGTGGTTTTCCCGCTGCCATTTGCGCCCACCAAGCCGACGCGCATGCCGGCGGTGATCGTGAAGCTCGCGTTTTCAAACAGCACCGAATCGCCAAACCCGTGCGAGACGCCTTCCAGATGCGCCAGGCGTTTCGTCTTGCGCTCCGTCGCCGAAAACTCGATGTCGGTCAACTCGACGCGGGTGCGCACTTTCAGGTCGTGGAGCTCGCCGATCAGTTCCTGCGCCTTGTCGATCCGAGCCTTGGCCTTCGTGGCGCGCGCCTTCGGGCCGCGGCGCAGCCAGTCCATTTCCACCTTGACTCGATTTTCCAGCGCCTCCTGATGCTTGGCCTGGGCGTGCAGAAACGCGGCCTTCTTCTCCAGAAACGCGCTGTAGTTGCCCGTGACGTAAAACGTGCCGTTGGGGAACGCCGGGTTCAGCTCCACCATGGCATTGGCGACGTTCTCCAGGAAGTAGCGATCGTGGCTCACCACGACGCAGGCGAATTTGGCGGCGCCCAGCAATTCCTCCAGCCAGGAGATGCCGGCCAGATCGAGATGGTTGGTGGGCTCATCAAGCATCAGGACATCGGGGGATTCCACCAGCGCCTCGGCGATTGCCAGACGCTTGCGCCATCCTCCGGAGAGGCTGCTGGCGTCCTGATCGAAATTTTCAAAACCGGCGCGGCCCAGCGTCTCGGCCTCGCGAGCCAGTGTCTCGTCTTCGGAGACGCCGGCCGCCGCCATGGCGCGCCGCACTACCTCGCGCACAGTGATTCCCGGCGGAAATTGCGAGTCCTGCGTGACGTAAGTAAGCTTGGTGCCTTTGCGGAGCGCCACGGTTCCGGAGTCCGGCTCGCGGCGTCCAGTGAGAATCTCCAGCAGGGTCGATTTTCCCGCGCCGTTGGGCCCGATCAGGCCCAGGCGGTCGCCGTCGGAGATATTCAGGGAAACATTTTCGAACAGCGGCGCGGTCCCGAATCGCTTCGAGACCGCGGACACGTTAATGAGCGACGGCATCCTTTATTGGACCGACACCGTGGCTCCGGACTGGCTCTGTACCGACGTGGCTCCGTTGATGGTCAGCACGATCGGTAACGCCGTGCCGCTCACTCCCATGGGCACCTGGATGTTGAACTGCACGACGCCGGTGACGTAGCCGGGCGCGGCGCCCGCAAACACCACCGGAGCGTTCTTTCCGCCGATCGTGGCCGTCACATAAGGCGCCAGCGTCAGGGGCAACAGGCTGGTGGTGGGGCTCACTTCGCCGTCGGTGCTGGCCGGGACCGTCTGGCCGCCTCCGGTGGCGTAGAGCGAAATGTAGGAGCCCTGCGCCGCCGGAGCCGTCGCCGTATTGTAGGTGTAATTCTGATTCAGGACGCTCGCCTGGCCGCTGCCGGTCGAATTGTTCGTGAACAGCCCCAGAGCCGCCGATGCAACCTGCTGCGTGAACGCGGCCGAGGAAACGCCGTTGTAGGTCACCACGATATTGGTCGACGCCGTGCCTGCCACCTCGTACGGCACCGTGACATTGATCTGGCTCGCGGAAACATACAGCAGTGTTCCCGGGACGCCGTTAAACGTGACGCCGACTCCGCCGAGCGTCGGCTGCGTCAGCGATGCGATTGTGAAGGACTGCGGCGTGGCTGGCCCGAGTTGCGAGCCCTTAATCGTGATGATTTCCCCCGGCGCGAGCTGCCCGCCCACGCCGCTAGCCGCGTTGCCGATGATGAAGACCTGCGGCGCGGTGCTCTGCGTGATGTTCAGCGTCACGTTGACCACTACCGAGGGAGCGCCTGAGGAACTCAGCGTGAACGAACCCGTGTAGCTTCCGGGAGCCAGACTCTGGGGCGCAACCGAGACGGAAATCGCTCCCGGTGTGGTACCGCTATTGGGCGCCACCGAAAGCCAGCTCTGCGTGATCGATCCGATGGAGTACGTAATCGGGCCGCCCGCCAAATTGGTGATGTTTATGTTCTGCGCCGCCGGGGCCGATCCACCGATTTGATACGCAAACGTGAGAGAAGCCGGAGACGTCTCCAGCGTCGACACCGGCGGGCCGACCGACAGACTCACCGGTATGGTCATCGGGGAGATGCCCGAGTTCTGGAAGGAAATCGTCACCAGACTCGAATACGTTCCCTGGCCCAGCGTGTTGGGGAGCACCGTCAGCGTGACGGTTCCCGGCGTCGATTGCGTGACCGATCCATTGGGAGGGGCAACCCCCAGCCATAATCCTCCGGATTGCTGCGTGATCGAAGTGGTAAAGGTCGCGCTAGTCGCGCCCGTCAGCGTCAACATGACCGGAGCCGGCGGAGAGCCGCCCTGGGATTCGTTGAAGTTCTGCGTGCCGGAGGGCGATACAGTGATCGCGCTCGGCGCGATCAGAATGAAGGTCACCGGAATGGTGAGTTGCCCGTTAAGAAGCCCTAAGGACGAGATAATGATCGAGCCAGTGTACGTGCCCGGCGCCAAAGTCGAGTTGGGCGTCACCTGGACGTTCAGGCTGACGGGCGGCGCGCCGCTTATAGAAGTCGAACCGATCACCGGCGATACAGCCAGCCATGCATTATCGGCGCCCGGCGCGGTACTGGCGGTAAAGTTCACCGCGGCGGATGGATCGGAACTCGTGAGCGGAACGGCAAACTCCACCGGACGGGCTCCTTGCTGCAGTGTCACGGATGTGATTCCCACTGGAATCGCGACATTCAGCAGCGGGCTTGAACTGACGTAGAGCGTCACGCCGATTTGTACCGATGTCGAGCCGTTCCCCGTACTGGTGGAGTTGACCGAAACAGATCCGGTACAGGTGCCGGGACTCAGACCGGTGGCGACGATTCCGATCGTCACCGTGGCCGGAGTCGTGCCGGCGGAGGAACTCGCTTGCAGCCACCCCGCCGGGCAGTTGTTCGTGGGAGCTACGTTCGTGTTGACGGCGGTGATGGGAATATTGATCCCCGTGGCGGTGATCTGCACCGCTTGTGAAGGCGGCAACGTGTGAGCCACCTGGTAAGAGAAGTTGAGCTGCGAGAGCGACGCAACCAGGGTCGATGTTGCCGGCCCACTACCAGTGATCGTGAGCGTCACCGCAATCACGGCTTTCGCGCTGCCGTTGGTCGGGGTCAGGGTGATATTGCCGGAATACGATCCCGCGTTGAGCGAACTCGAATTCACTTGAACCGTGAGGGGCGCAGTAGGGCCGGACGTGGCGCCGCTGCCGCAGATCGGCGCGCCGGCGCACGCCAGCAACCAGCTCTGATCCGTCGTAATGTTGTAATTGATGGAAGCGCCTGTACTGCCAACGGAAACCTGCTGCGTTGACGATGGGCTGTTCCCTTGAGCCGCCGTAAAACTGAGGGTGTTGGAGCTGAGCGTGAGCGTCTGGCCCTTGGCCGTGTCAAAACTACCCAGCACAAGAACCAGCGCAGCCGCCGCAAGACTCAGGAACCGGGCTCTGCCCGTGCGGAACAAAGTGAACATAATCATATTGAAGCATTTTAAGGACCAAGCTCATAATGGGATGTGGGCTTCGGTTTGTGGATCGATCTGGAGAACGGCATCGCCTGGGCACAGGGCACCCATGAGTACCGTCCCATGGGTGCTGCGGCCATCTCTTCGACGGACCGGTTCCGGCCCAGGGATTTCAAGCAGATGCGAAGGCGCCCCAAGTCCCTGGAAAACTCCTTTGCTGGCTTTTTTGGGTCGCTTGAAGAGGTAAATGTCAGGCTGCGCTCGCGCGCCACCTGGAAGACGACGCGAACGCCGGCGCACCTGCTTTGAGCACGGTGGGGCAGGCGGTTCCGACCGCCAATCGCGAATTTCTACTTTACCTTCCACTCCATGACGCCCGCCGACCAATTCGGCTGCATGACGACTTCCAGCCGCAGGGCCGTGGCCGCGACGGGTTTGAACGTCACCCGGTTATACCTGTCTTTCTCGACGCCGTAGGAGGACGGGTTCTCCACTGGCGTCCAGACGTCACCGTTGCGATAGAGAATCCGCCACGACGCGGGCACGCGCACTTCTCCGTCGCCCGTATCGTCGAACCAGTAAACTTCCGCCGATGACACCGTTGCGGGTTTTTCCAACGCGTACTCCACCCACTCCGTGGTGCCCTTTTTCGGCCACCAGTCAAAGGATGTCTGCTCGTCGCCGTCGTTGACGGTCAACGGACTCCGGCGCGACGGCGAGGCCGTGACCTTCACCGTGAGAAACGGCGCGGGCTTGGCGGCGGCCTCGGTTTCTGGGAGCCACACCATCATCTGGCCTCGGCCGCGATTGGCCCACGCGTAGTAGGGAATCGCGGTGAACGCCTCCTGCTTCTTCTCGACGTTGCCCTGCGCATCGTAGGAAAGAGCAGTCGCTTCGCCTTCGATCACCTCGACGCCTTTCAAGAGCGCGGGTTTGAACTCCGCCCGCAGCTTCTCCTTGCGCGCGAGCAACAGATTGCGGACCTTGCCGCCCGGAACGTCGGGCCACTCGACCGCATATAAAATCGGCCCGCGCTCCAGCGCGACGCGTCCACGATCGGCAGCCACCTGATCGTTGGCGACGACGCGGCGGACGGGCATCGGCAACATCAGCTCGATGGTGTCGCCCGATTTCCATTCGCGCGCGATGATCGCATAACCCTTATCGAGCGTTATGGCGATCCGTTTCCCATTCACGGAAATGGTTGCCGCCGGTCCTGGCTCCCCGGCATAGCGATACAGATCGCTGGGCACTGGCTGATTGCGCGCCCAACCGGGCATACGAATCTTCACGGTAAATTTTGCGGGACGATCCGGGCGGACGGTCATTTTTACCGCGCCGTCCCAGGGATATTTCGTCTCCTCGGTGATCTTCAGCGCGACGCCGCTGTCGAGCTTCACATCGGCATGATTCGCCACGAACAGATTCACGTAAAGCTGGTCCCCGCTCTGCGCATAAACGTAACCGGGCATCGACGCAACGAAGCGGGTAATGTTCGATGGGCAGCAGGCGGTGCCGAACCAGGGGCTGCGCGCATGCTGGCCATTCGATTCCAGCGGATTCGGATAGAAAAACGTCTTGCCGTCGAGCGAGACGCCGGAAATGGCTCCATTGTAAAGCGTGCGCTCCAGCACGTCGATGTACTTGGAATCGGCGTGCAGCAGAA
>JBBIVT010000149.1:0-8572 GCA_037439565.1 Acidobacteriota bacterium
ACGTTTACTCTTGAGTAACAGGGCGCGATTTGAGGGTCACTTTCCCTCCTATCCCCACGCTTTGATTGACTTGCCCGTTTTGTCCACGTAAGATTCGCCGAAGAATTTGAAAGAAGTTTGGGGCATCGACCGTGGGGTTCGGTCGGAATCACGATTAACGCTGAGGAGTTCTGATGCAGTTGCGCCTGGAGAGCCGTCCGGTCGGCGAGGTTCTGGTCATCAAGTGCCAGGGACGAATCGTGGCTGGAAATGAGGTCTTCACACTGCACGCGCAAGTCGGAGACTCCATCGATAAGTATGGCGACATCGTGCTGCAACTCGAAGAGGTGGAGTTCGTGGACAGCAGCGGATTGGGCGCGATGGTGCGCCTGATGCAGTCTGCACGCGCGAAGGGCGGCGATCTGAAGCTCAGCGGAGTGACGGAAAGGCTCCGCAAAACGATGCAGATGACTGGCCTGCTCTCTCAGTTTGAAACCTACGATTCGGTCGAAGAGGCCATCACCGCCGCCTACCTGGGCTCGCGCTATTCGCGATGCAAGACCGGCGACGCCCGTCCCCGCCTGTTATGCGTGAGCGAATCGACCGATGTGGGCACATTCCTGCGTGAGGTGCTGTGCGGCGCGGGGTACAACTCCATGATCATCGGGAACGTGGACGACGCCCGCATCCTGCTCAAGGCGACAAAGGCGAAACTGGTGGTGATTTCGGCGCGGATGCAGACCTTGCACGGCCGGCCGACGCGCAAGGCGCTGGAGGAAATTGATCCCACCGTGTCGCTTCTTGTTTTGGACGATAACTTCGCCAGCCAGGATCCCGGCGAGGCGGCGGAGAAACTTCTCGCTGGTGTCGGCAGCCTGTTGCCCGTTTCTGATTAGCCCGCTTCTCCGCTGGCACCGTGTCCGAGTTGGCGTTGGAAATCGGCCCGGTCGAACTGGCCGCGCGACTCGGCGATAAGGCCGTCCGGTCCAATCCGCCATTGCTCGAATCCGCGAATGCCCACTCTCCGCCCGGTACCACTGGGTCCCGTGTTTGTGCCCGTCAGTCTCCACCGGTAAACGATGCGATCGGCCTGCGCCTCCAGTGCTTCCATGAAAACGGCAAGATCGGGGAAGTCTGTCATGAATTCCTGAGCGGCCGCGGCGATTGCGGCACGGCCGACGGCTGGCGCTCCGCGGTTGATGCTGAGCGACCCCTCCGGCGAGTAGAAGCCTGCCACGCTTGACGCATTCCGGTTGCACCACGCGGCGGTATAGCGTTCGGCGAGGTCGCGAACTGCACCAGTCACCATCATCGGAGTCGCGCTCCAACCATTTCCAGCAGAGCGGCGCCGGCCTCGCCCGCGTGACGGCGAGAGAACTCGCCGCCCAACTCCACCATCGGCAGCTTTGCGCAGGCGTCCAGGAAAGCCTGCGGCTTGTCAGCGGAGGTCATCTCCGGGCCGACCAGCAGAAGATCAAAATGCGAGACCCGCATCAGCAGCAGCGCGTCGCCAACGCGCGTGCTGGTCTGGACGTCGTATCCCGCGCCACGCAGCAATTCGCGCAGGTAGGCGAGGACATCGGCGTTGGAGTCGAGACACAAAATGCTGGCGCCGGTCGCGGCCGGCGCTTCCGCGCGCGCTACCGGCCGATAAAACGCGGCGACTGCCTTTTCTTCCGATTCGTGCGTGTCAAACACCGTCGTCAAGCGCGACATCTCCAGAACTTTGCGCACGAATTCCGGCACGTTACAGAGTTTCAGGTCGCCATGAGCCTGGCGTGTGCTGGTGAGGGCCCGCACCATCGTTCCGAGGCCGCTGCTGTCAATGAACCCGACCTCTCCCAGGTGCAGGACAATCGAGCGCCGGTCGCGCAGCAGCCAGACAATGTGCGCGCGCAGAGCATCGCTTTCCCTGCCGGCCACCACCCTTCCTGTGCAGCGGACGATCGTGACTCGTCCCACCTCGCGAGTGTCGAGCGACAGTTGCATCGCGCCTCCGGGGCTGCGGGACAAACGTGTCCGCGAAGCCGAAACATTATAGAGAACCTTTCCGGTTTCCTAAAGCCGATTCCCGTTAAGCACTAGCCGCATTAACCGAAACATATAATGCAGAGTAGTGTTTAATCGAGTGGAGTAAAGTTCTCCCAGGGATGGTGCTCGATATGATCCGCAAAAATGCTTGGGCATGGCTGTTCTTCGCAGTTCTCTTGGTTGCTTCATTTCTTTCCCCAGCCCGCAGTTGGGCCCAGGGCGACAACTGGAATCAGAACGACAACGGGAACCAGGGCGACAACGGGAACCAGGGCGACAACTGGAACCAGGAAAACGATCCGCCGGCCCGCGTTGCCCGGATGAACTTCACGCAAGGTTCCGTTTCCTTCCAGCCGGGCGGCGAAGGCGACTGGGTGGATGCCGTTCCCAACCGTCCCCTGACCTCAGGTGACAATTTGTGGACGGATCGGGACTCACGTGCGGAACTGCATGCGGGCTCGACATCGATCCGGCTGAGCAGCGAAACCAGTCTGACGTTCCTCCAACTGGACGACCGTGTTTTGCAACTGCGTTTGGCCCAAGGCTCCATTCTTGTGCGCGTGCGTCATTTTGACGACGATGACACCGTGGAGATCGATACTCCGAACCTCGCCTTCAACGTCCAGCGTACCGGCGAATATCGTGTCGACGTTCACCCCGACGGTCAAACTACGATCGTGGACGTTTACAGCGGCCGTGGGGAAGCGATTGGTGGCGGCAACAACTACACCGTCGTTGCCAATCAAGAGGCCAGCTTTTCAGGAGACCCGGACCAGGGGCTCAACTACAACATCGACGCGCTTCCCTGGCCTGATGCTTTTACCAACTGGGCTTTCGATCGTGACCGCCGTGAAGACCGCTCGCAATCGGCGAACTATGTATCGCCGGAGATGACCGGTTACGAAGACCTGGACGACAACGGTAACTGGTCGTACGCCGGTAACTACGGTCCAGTCTGGTACCCGACGAATGTTCCCGCGGGCTGGGCGCCGTATCGCTTCGGTCATTGGGTCTGGGTTGCCCCCTGGGGATGGACCTGGGTCGATGACGCGCCGTGGGGATTTGCTCCCTTTCACTACGGACGCTGGTGTCAGATTGGTCCACGCTGGGCGTGGATTCCCGGGCCCGTGGCCGTGCGTCCCGTCTATGCCCCCGCGCTCGTTGCTTTTGTCGGAGGCGGCGCTGGGTTCCATCTCTCCGCGTCTTTCGGCGGAGGCGCCGGTGTGGCGTGGTTCCCGCTGGGTCCCGGAGAAGTCTTCGTCCCCGGCTATCACGTAAGCCGTACCTACGTTAACCAGGTGAACCTGACCAATACCGTCGTCAATGTCACCAAGGTGACCAACGTCTACAACACTTACAACACCACCAACGTCACCAACGTTAATCGCATCACCTACGTCAACCAGACGAACGTCACGGCGGTATCGCGCGAGACGTTCGTGAATGCGCGTCCAGTATCGCGCAACGTGGTTGCAGTCCAGGCGAAGGAAATCGAACACGCGCCCGTCGGCCGCATGACCGGAGTTGAGCCCGTCCGCGGCAGCGTGATGGGAGCAGGGAAGCCCACCACGGTTGCTCCGCCACGTGCCGTGGTCGCCCGTCAGGTTGTGGCCGAGCACGCGCCGGTGGCGCCACCGACGCCCTTTATGCAGCGGCAGGACAAGCTGCTGGTTCGTCCGCAAGTGCCTGCGGCCCAGGTACGTCCCGCGGCGCCGGTGATCCAGCCGGGCAATTTGCGACCAATGCCGAATCAACCTCCCAACCGGCCAGAACCGGCAATGAATCCACCACGGCCGGTCAACCAGCCGGAACCGGCATTGGGTCGTCCCGTGCCGGCCACGACCAAGCCGGAGCCTCCTCCGGTCGAGCGGCAGATCCCGCAAGCGCCGAAGCCGGAGTATCAGGCGCCTCGCCCGGTCGCGCCTCAGCCGCGCTCTGATACAACGCCACCGCAACCGGCGCGTGCGCCAGCGGCGCGGGCTCCAGAGATGCCGCGCGTGCCGCCTCCAACGTCGAGGCCGGAACCTCCACAACCGCAGCAAGGATGGTCATATCCGCAGGCGCGACCCGCGCCGCCGGTTCAGCCCAAGAGTGAAAGCCAGGCGCGCGACGAGGAGAACAAGTATCGCAACTGGCAGCAGCTGGCGAGGCCGCAGCCGCAACCACAGGCTAAGCCACAACCACCGGCCAAACCTCAACCAGAGAAGCAACCTCCGCAGAAGGATAAGAAGCAACGGTAGGGAACTGGTTATACGATCGGCCCGGGGAACGGCGGAGCGTCAGCCGTTCCCAGGGCCTTTTTTTTACGGCTTGATTTCGATGGGAGTTCCGTCCGCTACGAGTTCCCAGATCTCATCCATTTCCGCGTTTGTCACCGCGATGCAGCCATCGGTCCAGTCCATGTTTCGATGCGTAGCTCCCAGCCAACCAAAGCCGTTCGGCAGTCCGTGAACCATGATGTCACCACCGGGCGAAACATCGCGCTGCGCTGCTCTCTTTTTATCCTGCTCATCGGGATAGGAGACGTGAATCGACTTATAGAAGCGGCTCTTCGCGTTCCGGCGGTCGAGGAAGTAGTGACCTTCCGGAGTCTTGTGATCGCCTTGTTGCTCTTTGGCGCCGATCGGCGCGCCTCCGAGCGCAACCTTGTAGGTTTTCAGGACCTTGCCTTGTGAGAGTAGAGTCAACGTGCGCTGGCTTTTGATGACGATCACCTGGTCAACTCTGGCCGCGTGGTCTTCGGCGGTCAGCATCCCCATGAGCAACAGTAAGATCATCGCCGCAGTATGTATGTTCCACCCTTGAAATGCTAGCCTGAACGGGATGCGGAGCGAGTTGATAACCAAGATGCCCAGACGTGTCCTCGATTTCGCAGCGCCCGCCCTGCTCGCGGCGCTTGCACTGTGCGCACGTTCGTCCGCCGTTCCCCCAGCCCGCTGGACAGTTGTTATCCAGCCCGCACGCCTCGTCAACGGAAGCCCGATTCTGTTCCGCGTCACCACGCCTCAGCCCCTTCGTGCGCTCTCCGGCAATTGGCTCGGACACGAGCTTGAGTTTACTTTCGATTCGGACCGCAAAGCCTGGTTCGCGCTGGCTGGCGTCAGCCAGGAAACCAAACCCGGAATCTATGCCCTTGAGCTCCATGCCGAACCGCCCGCGGGGTCCGTTATTTCATGGCAGAAAAAAATCAGTGTCGCGCGTCAACGCTATCCCCGTGTGCTGCTCAAGGTTCCCGGACGCTACACCGCGCCCAGCCCGGAAGACCAGCGCGAAATTGAAAAAGCGAAGGAAATCAAAGCCGCGGCGTTCAAAACCGTCTCGCCGGGCCGCGAATGGAAGGGTTCTTTCACGCCTCCGGTGAGTGCTGAAATTTCCGATGTTTTCGGCGTTGAGCGCGTCTTCAACGGCTCCGTGCAAAGCACGCACCAGGGTCTCGATTTCCGCGTTCCCGCCGGGACCGAGATCTCGGCCGTAAATAGCGGGCACGTCATTCTGGCGCGGCCTCTTTTCTTTGAAGGGAACTGCATCGTGATCGACCACGGACAGGGTTTGCTGACGCTCTATCTGCACCTGTCAAAGTTTTCCGTCAAGGAAGGCGACGAGGTGAGCAAAGGCCAGCCCCTTGGACTAAGCGGAGGCACGGGCCGCGCTACCGGTCCGCACCTGCATCTGGCCGTGCGCTGGCAAGGCGTGTATCTGGACCCGCAGGCGCTCCTGAAATTGAAGCTGCCATGAAGAAGCCAGTAGCTGGGAGTTAGTAGCTGGCGGCTTGCGGCGGGCCCTCCGCATCCCACACGCCATCGCGGAAAGTAACGCTTCTGCCCGAGATCGCGGGAATTCGCTCGCCCGGAACAATGATTCCGACCAGATTCAACGGATCCGCGGCGGCGATCACCACCCTCTCGCCAGTCGTGCCGTGCGGCAGTTTGCGGTGCGCGCGCAACGATTCGACGGCCACCGGTAGCGCGAACTGTTCACCCAGAAATCCATCCACGAATCGCCCGCCGCGCACTTCGCCGCGATCTTCCAGCCGCCGGTAGCCGATCTGCAATTCACGCCAGCGCGGAAGGTTGGTTTCCCGCACCAGCAGGTCGCGGAATACCACGCCATACCGCCGCAATAACATCCAGCAACAGGATTCAACGCTGCGGTCGCGGTCCGCGCCTTCGGTCTGCAGAAGCGACCACCGTCCCGGAGCATGCCGCGGACGACGAACTTTGCCCAGCTTTCCCAGGCCGCCGCCGGACGTGCTTTTCGGTGTAACCAGCGCCCGCAGATTTTCGAATCCGTCAGCGGTCGCCAGACCCGCGGCAACAAGTTCCCAAAGCCCCGTTTCCACCTCTGCCTTGAGTCGGCCTGTGGCGCGCACCATGTCCGGGAAAAACAGTGCGCCCCGTTGTTTCAAAAGTTCGAGCAGCGCCTGCGCCACCGGGCTCAAGAACGACGTAGCGGAATCCTCCGCTCCGGGATGATGGGGACGCATCCAGTCGGCATCTTCGCGCACAAAGAATGCAATCGGCGCGACCCGCGTCGGAATCACGCGCCGCCGGTTCTCGCGCCCGTTCTCATCGTTGCCCGCTGTGTCCAGAGTGGCAGGATGCGGCGAGAGGCGTCCCCATCCCACCGCTCCCGAAAGGCACAACTGATCGAGATGCGCGGGATCGTAATCGGAAATCCTCCGAGCCAGCACGAACCGTTCCCACGAACTCGCCGGAATTTCAAACCCCTGCAGTTGCCGGATCACTTCGAGCGTCCCGTGCTCGCCCCGCACCTGCGTTCCCGGAGCGACATGCTGCCAGCGCAAAAGCCAGGCCATGAACTGCGATGCCGTCACCGGTGCAATCTGCTTGCGCAAGGTCGCGACCGTCAGGCGATGAATGCGCGCCAGCAACCGCCGCTCGCACCACTCGGTTTCTGGCTCGGCTGGGGACGAGCGCCCTCGCTTGTCCGCGCCGAAAGAATCGCGGCTGTGCGCGGGGCGAAATTTCCCGCGCAGAATCGCTCCACTGGCCTCAATTCGCAGCAGAGCTTTCTCAACCTCCGCGGCAGGCAGTCCGAGCAAGTCGCCAATCTCTGATGCGGTGGTCGGACCAAGATGCGCCATCCAACCCTGCACAGCCGCCAGCACAGCATCATCTGTGGAGACGCCTGGTGTCGTGGCGGGACTCCGCCCCGCCGGGGCGTAGCAAACATCTGGCCCCGCCGGATGCATCGCTCGGAGCCATGTTTGACGTTCAGCGGCCACCCAATATTGCTTACCTGCAGCTTCCACCACGACCGCCCGATTCTCGCGCTGCAGGCGATCAAAGAACCCACTCCAGCTAGCGGTGTCTTGCGACCGGTTCTCCTGAGAGCTGAGAGATGACAGTTGACCGCCGACGGGCAACGCCACCAGCGTATGCAGTACATCGTGCAATTCATCCGCGTCGCGCACGTCGGGCCACGCTTCCCGCTCTACTTGCGCAATCGCTGCCGGATCGAGCGCCCCGACTTCCTCAAGCACCGATGCCGGCAACACCCGGCGCATCTCGACGGCCCGCGCGCGCCGCTCTTCCAGCGGGGCGTCGTCAAGATACGCGTATGGGTTCGCATTCAGGATTTCATGCGAAAACTGCGAGGGCACGGGGGTATCCACCGCCAGGCAGCGGATGCGCCCTTGCTCGATTCCGCGCAATACCTCGGCGAGGCCCTCGATATCCAGCGCCTCGGTGAGCACGTCTTTCATCACTTCGTGCACCAGCGGATGATCCGGAATCTTGATGTCGCCTTCAATGTTTTCAAAGCAGGCAGCAACATCAGGAAATACCGAGGCCAGCAAATCGTCGGAGCGCATGCGCTGAATTTGCGGCGGTACTTTCTTGCCGCCCTGGAAACGCAACAGGGCCAGTGCCCGGGTTGCATCCCACCGCCAGCGCGTCTGAAAAATCGGGGAGGCGAGCGCCGCCTGTTCGAGAATCGGCGCCATGGTTTCGGAATGTAGAAACTGAAAAACGTCGGCCAGCGGGAAACTGTGCTGCTCGGCGAGCGCAATGTTCAGTCCGTTGTCGGTGGCCGCCGCCTGCAGTTCAAAATTAAAACCGCGGCAGAAACGCTTGCGTAGCGCCAGTCCCCAGGCTTTGTTGATGCGTCCACCAAAGGGCGCGTGGATGATCAACTGCATCCCGCCGCCTTCGTCGAAGAATCGTTCAGCGATAATCGTTGCCTGCGTGGGCACATCGCCCAGCACGGTGCGGCCTTCCAGCGTGTACTGAATCAGTTGCTCGGCGCCCGAGAGATCGAGCCCGCACTCTTCGCGCAGCCAACTTCCGGCTTCGGCCACCACGGGTAAGTTGCGCCATCCTTCCACCGGGAGCACTCCGGGCAGGCGGTCGCTGATTTCCTTGCGCAATTCGCCCAGTTGTGCCGAAAGTTCGGAAGTGCGCGCCGGAGCCTCTCCTCGCCAGAACGGGATTCCAGGGGGAGCGCCCTGGGCGTTTTCCACGATGATGCGGGACGACTTGCCTTCGATCCGGCGAATCCTCCACGATGTGTTCCCCAGCAGCATGACCTCTCCGGCCATGCT
>JBBIVT010000150.1:0-8539 GCA_037439565.1 Acidobacteriota bacterium
CGCACTTGCACAAATATCCGGTTCGGATCGTCTGGTGACGGACGCGATGTGCCACGATAGGGATGGATGAAAACCATCATCGAGCCGTTCCGCATCCGCAGCGTCGAGCCTCTGCGGCACACCACCCCGGCGCAGCGGGAGAAGTTTCTCAAACATGCCGGCTACAATCTGTTTCAACTGCGCGCGGCCGATATCCTCATCGACCTGCTGACCGACTCCGGCACCAGCGCCATGTCCACCGCGCAATGGGCGGCGATGATGCGCGGCGACGAATCCTACGCCGGCAGCGAGAGTTTTTTCCGCCTCAAAAAAGTGGTGGACGAGTTGACGGGCTTCGGGCACATGATCCCGACGCATCAGGGCCGCGCGGCAGAACGCATTCTGTTCACGGTGATGTGCAAGCCCGGCCACATCGTGCCGAACAACACGCACTTCGACACCACGCGCGCCAACATCGAGTTCACGGGGGCGCGCGCCGTCGACCTGCCTCTGCCCGAGGCCGCGGACACCCAGGCGCGGATCCCGTTCAAAGGCAACATGGATGTGGCGGCGCTCGAAAGATTGATTGAGATCGAAGGCGCCGAGAAGATCCCGCTCATCATGTTGACCGTCACCAACAACTCCGGCGGCGGGCAGCCGGTATCCATGGCCAACATCCGGGCGGTGCACCGCGTCGCGAAGAAGCACAAAATTCCCTTTTATCTGGACGCCTGCCGGTTCGCCGAAAACGCCTGGTTCATCCAACAGGAGGAGCCGGGGTTTGAGCGGCTCAGCCCGAAACAAGTCGCGCAGGCGATGTTTTCGCACGCCGATGGCTGCACCTTTTCCGCGAAGAAAGACGCCTTCGCCAACATCGGCGGATTCCTGTGCACCAATGACGACGTCCTGGCCCAGCAGGAGACGAATCTGCTGATTCTCACCGAAGGCTTTCCCACCTACGGAGGCCTGGCCGGGCGCGATCTGGAGGCGATCGCGGTGGGCCTGGAGGAAGTGCTCGACCGCGATTATCTGGAATACCGCATCGCGTCGACGCGTTACCTGGGCCGGAAAATCGCCGATCAGGGCGTGCCGATCGTGGAGCCTCCGGGCGGCCACGCCATCTATATCGACGCCGGCCGGATGCTGCCGCACATCCCGAAGCATGAGTTTCCGGGGCAGGCGCTGGCCGTGGAACTGTACCGGCACGCCGGCGTCCGCAGCGTGGAGATCGGCACCGTCATGTTTGGCGAGCATGCGCGCCACGAACTGCTGCGGCTGGCGATTCCGCGGCGCGTTTATACGCAGAGCCACATCGATTATCTGGTGGAGGCGATCCTCGAAGTGAGCGCCCGCAAGGAATCGTTGAAGGGGTTGCGCATGACCTCCGAGCCGCCTTTTTTGCGCCACTTCACCGCCACGTTCGAACCGCTATAATTGGGCATTCCATGTCCCCGTCCGCGCCCATTGACTGGTTCCCGCTGTGGCTCAGTTTGCGCGTAGCCGTGGTGTCCACGGTGGTGGCCGCCGGCTTGGGCCTATGGATTGCCTACATCCTCGCCAATCGCGAATTCCGGTTCAAGGAAGCGCTGGACGCGCTGGTGACGCTGCCGCTGGTGCTGCCGCCCACGGTGCTGGGCTACTATCTGCTGGTGTTGATCGGACGTTCCAGCCCTTTTGGAAAATTATGGGAGATGGTCTTCGGCTCACCTCTGGTCTTCACGTGGAAAGCAGCGGTGGTGGCCGCGCTGCTGCACTCGCTGCCGCTGCTGGTCAAATCGGCGCGCGCGGCGCTGGAGAGCGTCGACCGCAGTTATGAGCGCGCGGCGCGGACGCTGGGCGCGTCGGAGTGGCGCTTGTTCTGGCGCGTGACGCTCCCCTTGGCGCACCGCTCGATTTTCGCCGCCGCGGCGCTGGCCTTCGCGCGGTCGCTGGGCGATTTCGGCGTCACTCTGATGGTGGCGGGCAATATCCCTGGGCGCACGCAGACCGTGGCCGTGGCGATTTACGATGCGGTGGAGTCGGGCAACGGAGCGGCGGCGCGCGTCATGGTTTTAGTGGTCTCAGCGGTGGCGCTGCTCATTTTGACGCTCGCCAACCGGCTGAGCCCGCGGTAAACCCCTATGCTTCGGGCGAAACTTCGCAAAACATTTCCACCCCGGAAGGATTCCGCCGGATTCTCGCTCGACGTGGAGTTTCAAGTCGCGACCGGAGTGACGGTTTTGTTCGGGCCGAGCGGCTCCGGCAAGACTTTGATGCTGGACGCGATCGCCGGATTTGTCCGTCCCGATGAAGGACGCATTCTTCTGGACGACAATCTGCTGTTTGACGGCGCAACGGGCGTGCATCTGCCGCCGCAGGCCCGCCAGTGCGGTTACGTGTTTCAGAATTACGCGCTGTTTCCGCACATGACGCTGCGCGAAAATCTGATGTTTGCCGCCGAGCGCCGCCCGCGCCTGGAGCGCCATCGCCGCGTGAACGAAATGCTGGAGACGTTCCGGCTCACCGAAGCCGCCGGCCGCAAGCCGCATGAGGTTTCCGGAGGGCAGCGCCAGCGCTGCTCCATCGCGCGGGCGTTGGTCGTCGCGCCGAAGCTGCTGTTGCTGGACGAGCCGGCGCAGGGACTCGACGCGCCCTTGCGCGCGGAACTGTATGGCGTGTTGCGGCAGGTGCGCGAGGATTTCAAGACCCCGGTGATCCTGGTGACGCACGATTTGGACGAGTGCTTCGAACTGGGCGAAGAAATGCTGATTCTGCACGACGGAAAAGTGGTGCAGAGCGGCGCGCCGCGAAAGATCCTGGATCAGCCGGCGAATATGGACGTGGCGAAGCTGCTGGGCGCGTTCAACCTGATCCCCTGCGAGATCAAAGCGCTCGACCCGGGCCGCAACACCAGCCGGCTGCAAATGGGCGAGCATGAGCTGGACGGGCCTTACTTCCCCGGCCGCTTCAAAGGCGACCGCGTGACGCTGTGCGTTCGCCCGGAACATCTGACGGTCGCGGCGAGGCTCGGCAGGCTGGGGTCAAATCAGATTCCCGCGGTCCTGGCGCGAGCCTTCGAGACGCCGCGCGCGATGCGCATGGAGTTCGAAGGCGGCATCGTCGCCCAGATGAGCCTTCCCGACTTCGAGCGCATGCGAGGGAACCGGGAGTGGCTGATCGAGTTTCCGGCCCCGGCGCTAAGAGTGCTTTGACCAGCAGCCAGCGGGCGATCCGGCCCACCGGCGGGCTTCACCCCATGGCGAAGGCGCAACCCGCAAAAACCGCCCGCAGGATCGACTTGGTCATAGGTTCTAATGTATCTTCATTCAATAGACTTTTATGAAATTGGGCTTGACGAACAAAGTGGCGATGGTCGCCGGCGCAAGCCGCGGCCTGGGATACGCGGTGGCGCGCGCTTTGGCCGAGGAGGGCGTGAAGGTATCCATCGCCTCTCGCGACGCCGCGGCGGTGGCGGCGGCCGGGCAAAGAATCGCGCAGGAGACGGGAGCCGAAGTGCTCGCCGTAGCTGCCGATGTGTCCTCGGCGCAGGCGATTGAACAGTGGCATCAAAAGACGCTGGAGAAGTTCGGCGGCATCGATCTTCTCCTGACCAACTCCGGCGGCCCTCCGCCCGGCGCAACGCTGACGTTCGACGATGCGGCGTGGCAGAAGGCGTTCGAGCTGCTGCTGATGAGTGCCGTGCGGATGATCCGGCTGGCGGCGCCCTCGATGGCCGCGCGCGGCGGCGGGAGCATCGTGCTGCCGACGTCCAGTTCCGTGAAGGAGCCCATTCCGAATCTTGCGCTATCGAACATCATGCGCGCTTCCGTTGCCGCGCTCTCGAAGACGCTGTCGGCGGAATTGGTCACGCAGAAAATACGCGTCAATCACCTGATTCCGGGCCGCATCGCGACGGATCGACTGAGGGAACTCGACGAGGCGAACGCCAAACGCGCCGGAATCTCCGTGGAGGATCAGGCGAAACGAATGGTGGGTACGATTCCGATGGGCCGCTACGGCGATCCGAAAGAGTTCGCCAACGCGGCAGTGTTCCTCTTTTCCGACGCCGCGTCGTATATCACCGGCGCGACGCTGCAGGCCGACGGCGGCCAGATGAGGAGTGTTCTGTAAATGAACCGAAGAGTCTTTATGGCAGTGGCCGCGGGCGGCGCGGCGAGGTTCGCGGGCGCGCAGGAAGTCCCTGAAGCAATCAGAAAGCTTCGCCCCATGCTCGACGGCGTGCAGCCCATTACGGACGCCGAACGGCACGCGCGCATTGCCAAGGCACAGAAGCTGATGGCGGAGAACAAGCTCGGCGCGATCGTGCTGGAAGGCGGATCGAGCCTGTATTATTTCAGCGGCACGCGCTGGAACGCGGGCGAGCGGGTCTCCGCCCTGGTGATACCAGCTAAGGGCGATTTCGTGTGGGTGGCGCAGGGCGGCGCGGAAAAGTCTGCGCGCATGGGCGGCGACGTTCGCGTGGCCCGCGACAACGACGACGCGTACAAGAAAATCGCGCTGGCGCTGAAAGACGCGGGCGCATCGCGAGTGGGCGTGGAGGAGCGCGTCCGGTTTGGAATGTTCGACGGCATCCGCAAGGAAGCTCCGGCGGTGGAGTTTTCGAGCGCCGACGCTGTGACGGCAGGCTGCCGCATGATCAAGTCGCCGGCGGAGATCGCCTTGATGCAGCGCGCCAATGACATCACGATTGAAGCCTATCGCGCGGCGTTCACCACCCTGCGCGAAGGCATGACGAACGGCGAACTGAGCGCCAACATTGAAGCTGCGTTCCGCGCGTTGGGCACCAACGGCGGGGCGATGGCGATCTTCGGAAAATATACGGCGTTTCCCCACGGCAGCATCGCGCCGCAGAAGTTGCAGGAAGGCGATCTGGTGCTGATCGACGACGGCGTCTCCGTTGAAGGCTATCAAAGCGACATCACGCGGACGGTGATCTTCGGCAAGCCCACCGATCGCCAGCGCTACGTCTGGGATCTGGAGCGCAAGGCGCAGGACGCTGCGTTGAAGGCCGCCCAGCCCGGCGCAACGTGCGAATCCGTGGACGCGGCCGCGCGCGGCGTCATCACCAAGGGCGGTTTCGGCCCCGGCTACAAGGTCCCTGGCCTGCCGCATCGCACCGGGCACGGGATCGGGCTCGACGGGCATGAGTGGACGAATTTCGTGAAAGGCAACAAAACGAAGATCCAGCCCGGCATGTGCTTCTCCGACGAGCCGACCATCGCGATTTACGGCGAATTCGGCGTGCGTCTGGAGGATTGCCTCCACGTCACCGAGAACGGCCCGAAAATGTTCACCAAGCAAAGCCCGGCGATCGATCAGCCTTTCGGATAAGAAAATGCAAACCATCGACGATTTCAAAGCTCGCATCAAAAAAGCGCAGGAAGCCATGAAGGAGTTCGGGCTCGGCGCGATCGTGCTGGAGCCTGGCCCGGCCATGACCTACCTCACCGGCGTCCGATGGGGCAAGAGCGAGCGCTCCTTCATCCTGGTGATTCCGGCCAAGGGCGAGCCCGCCTGGGTGCTGCCCGCCTTCGAGGAAATGCGCGCCCGCGAACTGATTCACGTAGGCGACGACATCCGCGTCTGGCAGGAAGACGAAAGTCCGTTCGCTCTGGTGGCGCAGGCGATGAAGGACCGCGGCGTCGCGCAGGGCCGCGTGGGCATGGATGACGCCGCGCGATTCTTTGTTTACGATGGCGTCCGAAAGAACGCTTCGTCGCTCCATTACGTCAGCGCGACGCCCGCGTTGAAATCGGCCGGAGTGGATCTGTCGCCGCCCGCCGGCCGGGGTAAGCGCTAGTTGTTGTAGCATGAACAAATCATGAGACCACGCCCGTCCAGACGCCAATTCCTCCGCAATACCGCGGGGATTTCCCTCGCTTCCCTGCTGCCGAAGGGCTTGATCGCCGCGGACGCGAAGACTGAGCGCGTCACCATACATCCCGGCGACGCCATCGGCCTCGTACGCCCTGAACTGCACGGCCATTTCGCGGAGCATCTGGGCTCCTGCGTCTATGGCGGATTGTGGGTGGGGAAAAATTCGCCGATTCCCAACGTCGACGGCTATCGCAAGGCGGCGGTCGATTATCTTCAGGAACTCGGCGTCCCCGTCCTGCGCTGGCCCGGAGGCTGTTTCGCCGACGATTATCACTGGCGCGACGGCATCGGCGCGAAGCGTCCCAGGCGCGTGAACATGCATTGGGGCGATTACGTGGAGGACAACAGCTTCGGCATTCACGAATTCGTTGGCCTGTGCAAGAAGATCGGCGCGGAGCCGTACATCGCGGGCAACGT
This sequence comes from Acidobacteriota bacterium, assembly GCA_037439565.1. Taxonomy (GTDB): domain Bacteria; phylum Acidobacteriota; class Terriglobia; order Bryobacterales; family Bryobacteraceae; genus Palsa-187. Next base: position 6,274 of record JBBIVT010000150.1, read on the forward strand.
CGGCAGCGGCACGCCTACGGAACTGCGCGACTGGGTGGAATACTGCAATTTTCCCTCGGGCAGCACGCTCTCCGATGAGCGCGCGGCGAACGGGTCGCCGGAGCCGTTCAACATCCGCTACTGGGGCGTCGGCAACGAAAACTGGGGCTGCGGCGGACGCATGGTGCCGGAGCACTATGCCGATCTTTACCGCCAGTTTTCGAATTACATGCACAACTGGGGCGGGACGAAATTATTCCTCATCGCTTGCGGACCGAATGGCAACGATCTGAACTGGTCACGCAAATTTCTGACCGAAAATATCGGCGGACGGACGCCGGACGGCTTCGCGATGCACTTCTACGAAAATTCCCCGCTCACGCCGGCGAAGTTCACCGAAGACGCCATGAACACGCAAATGAAGACGTTCCAGCGCGTGGAAACCGCCATCATGCAGCAGCGCGCGCTGCTGGACGGGTTTGAGCAGCAGGGCAAGCGCAACATGAATCTGTTCCTCGACGAATGGGGCGTCTGGGATCGCATGATCCCGGAAGAGGAAAAGAGCTATGGCAAGCTCTGGCAGCAGATCACCATGCGCGGAGCCGTGGCCGCCGGCCTGGGCCTGAACCTCTTTAATCGCCAGGCGGACAAGCTGTATATGTGCAACATCGCGCAGATCGTCAACGTGCTGCATTCCATGCTGCTCACCGACGGCCCGATGGGCTCGCACTGCGTCCGCACGACGACGTATTACGCCTTCATGATGTTCAAGCAGCACCGTCTGAAGACGTCCGTCCGCACGGAAAAGGAAGGAACGGACCCGCTCGATCTCTCGGTTTCCGCTTCGCGCAGCGGCGGCGACTTGATCGTCACGCTAGTCAATCCCCGGGCCTCAGCCGATGTTCACGCGGACTGCTCCTTCACCGGCGCGGCGCCGTCCACCGCCTCGGCGCAGATCCTGCATCACGCCGACATGAACGCCTACAACAGCTTCGACGACCCGGATAAGATCACCGTGAAACCGCACGCGGTGGCGCTCGAAAACGGCCGTCTGCGCCTGGACGTGCCCGCGATGTCCATCGTCACGGTGGCGCTGAAAGCATGAGCCTCAAGGCCCTCAAGGAAGCCGTCTGGGAAGCCAATCAGGGCATTTTTCGCGCGGGCCTGGTCACCATGCACAGCGGCAATGCCAGCGGCATCGACCGCCAGCGCGGACTCGTCGTCATCAAACCCAGCGGCATGGATTACGAAAAGATGAAGCCGTCGGACATGGTGGTGACCGACCTCGCCGGAAAGCCCGTCCGCAGTAAGTGGAAGCCATCCGTGGATCTTCCGCATCATCTCTATCTGTACAAGCACCGGCCCGAAATTGGCGGCGTGATCCATACGCATTCCAATTACGCCACCAGTTTCGCGCTGCTCGGGAGGCCGATCCCGTGCTACCTCACCGCCATTGCCGACGAGTTCGGCGGCGAAATTCCCTGCGTTCCTTACGTCGATAACCAGGGCGACAACATCGGTCAGGCGATTTTGGAGCATATTGGATCGTCGCCCGCCGTGCTGCTGGCGCATCATGGAGCGTTCGCCATTGGAAAGACGCCTCGCGAGGCACTGAAGGCCGCGGTGATGCTGGAAGACGTCGCGCAAACCTGTCACCTCGCCCTTCTCAAGGGCGACCCCAAGCCTCTGCCCCCCGGAGAAGTGAAGAAGTGGTTTGAACGTTATCACAACGCCTACGGCCAGGCGCAGAAGAAAAGGAGCGGTAAATGACCCCCGCACGCATGATTTCCCTCAGCAATGTGGACTTGGCGATCATCGCTTCTTATTTCCTGATCGTGCTGATCATCGGGTTCTATCTCCGGCGTTTCGCGCAAAGCGGCGAGGATTTCTTCCTGGCCGGACGCGAGATGACGGCCTGGGTGGCCGGCTTAAGCTTTCTCTCGGCGAATCTCGGCTCGCTCGAACTGCTCGGCTGGGCTGGTTCCGCGTATCAGTACGGAATTTTGGCCGCGCACTGGTATTGGATCGGCGCAATCCCCGCCATGTTGTTCCTGGCGATCGTGATGATGCCGTTTTACTACATCTCCAGAACACATTCGGTGCCGGGCTACCTGCAACTGCGCTATGGACCCTCGGCCAGCGGCCTCAGCGCGATTTCCTTCGCGTTGATGACTATCCTGATGTCCGGCGTCAACATGTACGCCATGGCCGTGGTGATGAAGGTGGTGCTGGGCTGGAATATCCACTTCAGCATCTGGGTGTCGTCGCTGACGGTGGGCATCTACGT
>JBBIVT010000151.1:0-8506 GCA_037439565.1 Acidobacteriota bacterium
TCCTGCCGGATCGCCGCCAGATCGAGCGCGAGACATAAAATCAGCAGCAGCGGCATGTTCATCTCTTGTCCAGCTCAAACTGGAGGATCCTGGCTCTCTGCCGGGCCTTGAACTCCTCGTCCGGGTTCTTTCCGTTGCTCGCCGCCAGGAACTCCTTGTAAGCGGCGATGGCTTCTTTCAGCATGTGCAGATGATCGTAGGATAAAGCCCGGAAGAACATGGGCCCCGGTGCATCCGCGCCCAGCGCCCGGAGGCGGTCCAGCGCCGCGATGCCCTCCGAATACTTCTGGTCGATCACCAGCGCCGCGCTCAGCTCGCTCCAGGCCTCCACTGAATCCGGCTTGATCTTCGCCGCCGCCGCGAACTGTACTTCGGCTTGCGGCAGCTTATGCTGATCCCGGAGCATCTTGGCGGCGAACATGCGCACGTCGTAGGCCTCCGGCTCGGCCGCCACCATTTGCGCCGCCACCGCGATCGCCTTGTCGTCCTGCTTGGCCTTGAGATACGCCTGCGCCAGCGCCGCCCGATTGCCCGGTGTGGGAGACTTCTGGACCGCTGCCTCCAGCGCCGGAATCGCCTGCGCCGCGTCTCCCGATTTCATCAGCAGAGCCCCCATGCGCTCCCGCGCTCCGGGATCGTCGGGAAATTCGCGATAGAGCGCGACCGCCTTCTCGCCCTGGCCGTCCGCTTCGTAGCGCGACGCCAGATCCAGCAGATAACTTTGGTACCGGGGGTTCAATGCGGCGGCTTTGCGCAGGTGCGGCTCGGCCTCGCCGAGCTTCTTTTCCGCCATCAGAGCCTGCGCCAGACCAAGTTCCGCCTCGGCCGAATCCGCTTTCAGCCCGACGGCGGCCGTGTACGCCGCCTCGGCATCGGCCAGCGAGCCCGATTCCCGCAGCGCTTCCGCCAGATAGTAGACCGGACGGAATTCCTTCGGCCTTTGTTCCGCCGCCGCCTTCAACTGCGCCGCGGCGCCTGGGAAATCCTTCACCCGGAGCAGGGAAATGCCCAGGTTCAGCTCGGCCTCATACAAGCCCGGCTTCAGCTCGAGCACGGCCTTGTATTGCGATATGGAATCGGCAAATTTCCCCTGGAATCCGTACGCCAGCGCCAGATTGAACCGGGCGGCGTAATCCTTTGGATCCGCGGCCGCGGCTTTGGTGAACATCTCCACCGCGACGTCGTATTTCTGCGCGTCCAAGGCCTTTGCGCCCTCGGCGGAGTAATCCACGGTTTGCGCTAGAATGACCGCCAGCAATGCCCACATACTCGCTTCTATTTTATCGTGTCAGGAAAACCGTGAACTTGGTCACATCCCGGAAGCCCATGCGCTTGTAGAGTCCGTGGCCCGCCTCTGTGGACTGCAAAATATACGGCTCCGCGCTTCCCTCCGGCCGGGAGACCTGCGCCGCTGCCCGTAAAAGGGCCTCGCCGTAGCCCCGCCGCCTCTCGCCCGGCACCGTCGCGACGGAATAGATCCCCAGCGCCCCCGCCGCTCGCACCATCGCCGCAATCGCCACCGGCCGATTCCCCACCAGCCCCACGAATCCCTTGTACAGGCCCCCCCAAGCCGGTTCCGGTCCGTACACGGCCTCCGCGATCCCCGGCGGAATCTCAAAGCACGACGACGTGATTTCCGCGAAAACCTGCCGCAAGCGGGCGTCCGTGACTGGCCGGCACTCGATCCCCGGCAGGGTCCTGGCCGGCGGCAGTAGTCTTTCCGCGTACATTCCCGGCGGATACGAGATCGGCCGCAGCCCGAACTCGCCGCAGATGGACCGCATTTTCCGCCGCGTTTGCGTGTCGATCAGATCCTCGCAGAGCCAGAACGACCAACGCCGCGTGTGTTCCTTGAAATACTTCTCCGCCTCGGCCAATGCGGCCTGCAGGCCTCCGTCCGCTGGCGTCACCGCCCGGGCCAACAGGGAAATGTTGAACACGCCGTAATCGAGGCCGGAGTACATCGCCACCGTCCGGCCCAATGTTTGGACTTCGCCGCGCCCCGTCGCCTCGCCGAAGAAGCGCATCGCGCAGCGCAGATTCTCTTCCACCGTCAGGAACTCTTGCATGGCGATCTCTTAGAGCAGCGTCATCGGGTCCACATCGATCACCAGCGAGGTTGGATTCCACTTCTCCTGGGCCGCGAACCGGCGCACGTCGCGGAGCACTTCCGTCAGCCTCCGGCGGCTCGGCGTTTTGATCAGCATCTGATAACGATACTCGTTCTTGAGCTTGGAAAGGGAGGCCGCCGCCGGCCCCAGGATCTTCACGCCTTCCGGCGGCGGATTCAGCAGGCGGCCCAGCGCCGCGCTTCGCTCCAGTGCTTCCTCCTCCTTCGATCCGCGCACGATGATGTTGGCAAGTGCGCCGAACGGCGGATAGTGCATCAGCCTCCGGAACTCGATTTCCTTGGCATAAAACTTCTCGTAATCCTGCGCCGCCGCGCAGACGATGGCGTAGTGATCCGGGTTGATCGTCTGCATCAGCACGATGCCTGGTTGCGTGCCGCGTCCGGCGCGTCCGGCCGCCTGCGTCAGCAGTTGGAACGTGCGCTCCGCCGCGCGAAAATCAGGCAACCCCAGCCCCGTATCCGCGCTGACGATTCCCACCAGCGTCACATTGGGAATATCGTGGCCCTTGGCGATCATCTGCGTGCCCACCAGCAAGTCGTATTCGCCCCCTCGAAACTTCGCCAGGATCGTTTCGTAATCGCGCTTGCCGCCCACCGTGTCCCGGTCGATGCGCGCGATCCTCGCCCTCGGGAACGCGCCGTGCAACTCGTCTTCCACGCGCTCTGAGCCGGTTCCCAGAAACTGGATGTGGTCGCTCTCACATTTCGGACAGCGCTCCGGCACGCGGCATGAATAATTGCAGTAGTGGCACAGCATCCGCCGGTCGCGGCGATGAAAGGTCAGCGTGACGGAGCAGTTCGGACACTCCAGCCTCTCCCCGCAGGCGCGGCATGTCATGAAACTTGAAAACCCGCGCCGGTTCAGCAGCAGCATCGCCTGTTCGCGATTGTCGAGCCTCCCGGTCACCGCATCCACCAGCGCCCGTGAAAATGTCGCCTGCTTGCGCGTTTCCAGGAACTCTTGCCGCATGTCGATCACCTCGACGGTAGGCAGCGGGCGGCTCTCCACGCGCTCCGGCAGCGACAATCGTTGATACTTTCCCCGCTCCGTGTTGTAGCGGCTCTCCAGACTCGGCGTTGCCGACCCCAGCACCACCGCCGCGCCCGCGTCCCGAGCCCTCACCACCGCTACGTCGCGGCCATGATAGCGGGGCGTCTCCTGCTGCTTGTAGCTCTGGTCATGTTCCTCGTCGACGATGATCAAGCCCAGATTCTGCACGGGCGCGAAGACTCCGGAGCGGGTCGCCACCACCACGCGCGCTTCCCCGGAGCGGATGCGTCTCCACTCCTGCGCCCGTTCCGAATCGTGAAACGCGGAATGCAGAATCGCCACGCGATTGCCGAAGCGATGATGGAATTGTCCTGCCACCGCCGGTGTCAGGCCGATCTCCGGCACCAGCATCAACGCGCTGCGCCCCAGTTCGAGCGCCGCATCGATGGCGTTCAGATACACCTCCGTCTTGCCCGAACCCGTCACGCCTTCCAGCAGAAACGTCTGGAATTCCTTCTTCACCAGCGCGGCGCGGATATGGTCGAATGCCTCCTGCTGATGCGCGTTCAGATCGTGCGGAGCGCGAAAGGCCGTCGCCGTGGCCCCGACGGCTTCCAGCGTCAATTTCACCAGGTTGTTTCGCGCCAGTGCCCGCGCCGCCGCGCTCGCCTTGCCCACCGCCTTTTCCAACTCCGCCACATTGTGGCTGCCCGGATGCAGTTCCAGGTAGGACAGCAATTCGCGCTGCGGTTTAGACAGTTTCTCTTGGCCGGGACGCTGCACAAACTCCGCCCGCAGCCGCGCCGCGCTGGCCCGTAGCGGATCGCGCTCCGCCGCCACATCCTCGGTCTCGATGAAGCCTTTCTTCTCAAGAGACCGCAGCACCACCGCCGCCTTGGGAACCTTGTGCTTCAGATAGGACGCCGACATCGCCCTGGCGTCCAGCAGTTGTAGAATGCTTCGCGCCGGATCTCCCTCGGCGCCGTCGGTCAGATGCAGTTGCCGCGCCGCATCCCGCCCCGATGGAGTCAAGGAGATGATTTTTCCGCGCCGTATATCGCCCGCCAGCGGCGTCATCGCACGCAGGACCTCGCCCAGCGGCGCGCAATAGTACTCTGCGATCCAGCGGCCCAGCTTCAGCAATTCGCCATCGAGCGCCGGTTCTTCTTCCAACAACCGCAGCAACTCCCGCACAGGACCGTCCGGCTTCTCCGAATGCGTCCGCAGCACCACTCCCGTCAGCTTCCGTTGCCCGAAGGGCGCCAGCACGCGGGAGCCGGTCTGCACGCGATGCCGCAGCGTCTCCGGCAACAGATAGGTGAAGACGTGGTCCAGCGGAACAGGAAGACTGACGTCGCAATAAAGCGGATTTTGCTCCATCCGCCCGTTTATCCTTCGAACAAGGCGAATGCCGCCAGTTGCGGATCCCGCAGCATGGCGACGCGCAGCGCGCCGCCGACACTCACCGGCGGAGCAAACACCTGCGCTCCCAGCGCCTCGGCCTGTTTCAATGCTGCGTCCATACCGGCTGTCTTGAAGTACGGCATCCAATGCGGCGGAGCCTTCGGATTGCGATGCGAATCGGGCAAGATTCCTCCAAGGAAGCGCCCGCCGGCGTGGATATGGAGGTAGGTCGATGCATCCTTATCCTTGCCCGGCGCGATGGTCCATCCGAACAGGGCTTCGTAGAACCGCTTCGCGCCAGCCCGGTCCGGCGTGTGCAGATCTCCCCACCAGAAACAGTTGTTTTCGCCCGTCACGCCGAACCCCGGGTTGTCCTTCGCCTGCCAGAGGTAAAAGGCCGTTCCGGCCGGATCCACGGCGATCGTCATGCGCCCGTGCGTCAGGACATCGAGCGGCCCGGCGAGAATCGTGGCGCCCAGTTCGGCCGCCCGCGCGGTGGAAGCGTCCGCGTCGCTTACCGCGATATACAGATTCCAGTGCGAACGCACGCCGCGAGCCCGCTCAAGCTCCGGTTGTTGATACGCCGCCGCCGCGTCGCGCCCATCTAATTGGAACCGCGTGTAGACGCCGGAAGGGCCCAGGGGAACGTCGGTGAAAGTCCATCCAAACAGCGAGGCGTAGAACGTTTTTGCGGCTCTTTGATCGGTCGTCTCGAGATCCACCCAGCAGAACGTGCCTGGCGCGTGCGGCATGCCGCCATTATACGAAACAGCCGCTCGCCGGATTCCTATGCGCCGGTGTGGCGCTGCATGATGCGCAGGACCCCGCTTTTCTGCTCTGCTTTCAACACGTACATGCGCTGGTCCGCCGCCGCCAGCAGGGCTTCGGATGTGGTGCCATCGGCGGGAAAGAAGGCAGCTCCGAAACTGGCGTCCAGGACGTCCTCGTTGCAGAGCTTCCGGCCCGTGGAACGCACGGTTTCCCGGAACTGCGCGATGCGCAGACCCACCTCGTTCGGGCCCACTCCGGCCAGCAGAAGGACGAATTCGTCCCCGCCAATCCGGGCCACGAAATCTCCCCCCCGGCAGGATTTCCTGAAGCGCTCCGCCAGCGCCTCCAGCATCCGGTTTCCCATCAGGTGCCCGAACCGGTCGTTTACTCCTTTGAATCCGTCAAGGTCGCAGACCACGACGGCGGCAGACGATTGATTGGCTTCCAGGCGTTTTGCCAGCGAAGCTGTGTTCGGCAACCCGGTCAATCCGTCGGTAACGGCCTCGTCGTTGGCACGGCGGAAACGCAGGCTGTTGGCGATTGCCCCGGAAAGCTTGGGCGCGATCGTCGATACGATGCGAGCGTCTTCCGTGGTGAATAATGGATTCTGGATGCGGTAAAGCGTCAGCGCCCCCCGTACCCCTCCGTCGGAAAGCGGTACGGAGAGGGTATGTCTCACCGAAAAGGGAAATACCGTGCCAGGAGATGAGCCCAGATGGGCCATCTCGGTTGCCGCGTCCCCGTTGATAATCGACTTCAGGTTGGCGGCTACCCAGCCCGATAGCCCCCGCCCCATCGGAATTCTTAAGGGCGAGAACAGAGCCGCCAGACGGCCCGCGACGTACTCCGCATGAAGGACGCCGTCGCGCTCGACCCATACCGCGAATGAGTCCACCTTCACCAGTTGCTGCAGCGCGGGCGACAGCGCCGAGAAGATCTCGTCCAGCTCGAGCGAACTGCCCAGCTTCCGGGTCAAATCGAAGAGCGCGTTGGCTTCCCTTTGAGCGGAGAAGATGGAGGCGATGAATCCATGATCCGGAGCCGCCGCCACCAGCCTCTCCCACTGCTTCTGATTCCTTTTGAGGCTGGCGATGACGCGCGGATCATACGCCTTGCCGCCTTCCGCAGCGACATTTTCCAACGCCGCTTTCATGTCCAATGCCGCCCGGTGACGCCTGGGCGATGCGTAGGCGTCCAAGGCGTCGACCGCGGCCAGGATTCGCGCGGCCATTGGGATCTCCGTGCCCTTCAGCCCCTGCGGATACCCCTTGCCGTCCCAGCGCTCGTGATGGGACAACACGATGGGTGCAACCGGATAGGGGAATTTCACCCGCTCTAGAATTTCCGCGGCGACTATCGGGTGGATTTTCACCTTCTCATACTCTTCCGGCGTCAGCGGACCCGGCTTCAGGATGATATGCTCCGGCACGGCCAGTTCGCCGATATCGTAGAGCAACGAAGCGGTCTGAAGGGCGTCGATTTCACTCTGCTCCAGGCCGAACTCCTTCGCCATCTCCGCGGCGTAGATCTGGACGCGGCGGGAGTGACCCACCGTGGGCTGATCCTTTGCCTCAATGGCCATAGCAAGGGTTTCCACCGTTCGCAGGTAAAGATTGGCCGCCTTCTTACGCTCCTTCTGCTGCTGCTCCAAACGTCTTTCGTACAAGCGGTACGACCACCATGTCAGATAGAGCAACGGCGTCAGCGCCACGGAGACCGGAAACAATGCCGCGATCGCTCCAGCCACAGGATAGTAGGGAAACGACCACAGGTTATTGCGGTTCCACCGCAGCGCATTCAGGGCCAGGAAGCAGACACCGGAGGAGAGCATCAGGCGCAGAGGCTCCGGAATGAAGGCCATCACGTGCCCGTGGAACACTGCCTGGGTGGCGAGAATGGCGAGGGCGATCGAACACAGCGAGCGCAGCAGGGCCCTTGGGGCCACCCGGTCCGGATGCGTCACGGCATGGATGAACGTCGCCGATTCGGCAAGCAGCAGCGCCTCGTGCCAGGCCAGGTGCGGCAACGCCACCAGGATGAACACGAATCCCATGTTCGATCCGTCCGCCAGATCCAATCCGAATGCGAGCAACGCCAGCACGGAGAACGCGAAGTACGGATTCGTGTTCGGTCCTGCCCCGATAAACGCTGTGCCGGCCAGGATCAGAACGACGCTGATTGCCAGCCAACTCTTGTAAAGCAGCATTTTGAAGTAGGCCTAGTGAGCAAGTGGTATGCCATGCGCAACCTGCTGTCAGGGAACGTCACGCGGCGGTTGGATGAGACAGAATGTCGCGCGGCGATGCGACACTCTGTCTCGGATTCATGCCACGCATTGATGGGAATATTGCGATTTTGATCGCATTTCCGACATGGAAACTCGCGTGCTAAGCGAAGGTGCTATGAGGACAGACAATCCCGGGAACCCGATTCAGACTGAGGTAGAACTAACGCGCGGTCCGATCTACTCATTTGTTCCTGCTCATGGAGGATCGAGGGCGGGTGCGGTCGCCGAGCAGGTTTGCCGCGCCCTGTCGGAGTTCCCTGGATTCTCTGTACTGCTGACTGGGTTCGCGATTCAGGAATACTCCCTGTGGAATCCGGCGGACTCACCGCGCCGGCTCGATGGCCAGACCTGGGGCGCGTTCGTCTTCGATTCGCGCGGCCTGGAAGTACTGGATGCCGGCGAGGTCTACCCTCGCCAGCTTCCCCGGATCCTGAATCACGCGCGTCTTTCGTACCGTACGGTCTGCGCCGACCTCAGCCATGCCAAAGAGTTTCAGTCTATGGAAACATTGCTGGCGTCCGAGTGCGTGTTTATCGTGAGCCAGTCCGACGTTGCGTCTCTTCGATTGGCGCGCGATAAAAAAGAGTGGCTGCAGTCCAAGGGAATCGGCGATCAATGTGGACTACTTCTGGAGAGGGTTCCGGGCGGCGTCTCCGCGGAGCAGGCAGAGGAGATCACCGGGCTTCCGATGTGCAGCCTGGTGGATCGTCAGAACTATATCGAGCGGTTTGCCGGTTGGCTGGCTTCCGAGGAAGTGTACGCCTCAGAAGCCAAATGCGTGTCGGTGAACTGAAAGGCCGGGTCAGGGTATTGCTGACGGCTTGGCTTATTGCTCGCGCCCGGCGGAATCCTTCCGGCCCAATTCCTCGGCCAGAATGATCGCTTCGGCGAGATCCTTCATCGGGCGGCGCAGGCGGCGGCT
>JBBIVT010000152.1:0-2017 GCA_037439565.1 Acidobacteriota bacterium
GGGATCATCCCGTGGACGCCCACCGTGCCGTCCACCAGTTGGGTGATGTCGAAGTCCACCGCGATGCTCGACAGTTGATAGGCGTCCTCGCGCGACAGGCCTTTTTCGCTCATCAGAAAGTCGATCGCCTCATGCACGCAGATGCGGGCCGCTTCCGTCAGATCCTTGTCGATGCCCATCGCGATCCAGTGCGTCGGCGTCTCGGCGCGCGGCCACTTCAGATGCATGTCCTTGTGCAGAATGAACTGGAAGACGCCGGTGAGAGACGTCTCCATCGCCGTGATGTCCACCTCGCCGTTGCCCATGCCGGCGTGGCCGTCCCCCACCTCGAACAGAGCGCCGGGGGCGTGCACCGGGATGAACAGCGTGGTTCCGGCCACCAGTTCCTTGTTGTCCATATTGCCGGCGTGAATCCCCGGAGGCGCGCTGCTGATCTTTCCCATCGCCTCCGGCGGCGCGATACCCATGCTGCCGAAAAACGGCCGCAGCGGCACGTCGATGCCCGGCGCGAAATGGCCGACCATCTTCTGCCGGTCCAGTTCGATGATGCGCGTCTTGTTCTGCGCGAACTCGCCCTTCAGGAATCCGCTGTTCGGCCCGAAGCTGTTGAACGCGTAATCCGATCGCAGGCGGATGTCCTTTATGCGGACTTCCAGGACGTCGCCCGGCATGGCGCCCTCGATGGCGATGGGCCCGGTCAGCGGATGGCCGCCCGGCCCCTTCTTTTCCTTTGGAACTTCGGCGTAGAGGCGGCGGATGTCGGCTTCCACGCGCTCCGGCGCAAGACCGGCCCGCTCCAAATTTGCTGGATTGCCCACGGAAACGCACTCCACGGTGACGGTATCCCCGCTGCGGATGGTCAGCACCGGCTTGGCTTCAGACCAGTAGTAGCCCCAGGCCACGGTTTCGGGAGTGATTTTCAACAAATGATCCGCCGCGGCAAGATTTCCCGCGATAACAAGAGAGAAGAAGAACGCGCGATTCATGTCCGTCCATCTTGACACAAAAACGATTGCGGATTGCGCCCATTAAGAGTAGAGTTGATCGAACGGAGAAACTATGGCTTTCTGCCCCAATTGCGGTACTGATTCACCCGGAAAGTTTTGTGCCAAGTGCGGCAGTCCGATGCCCTCCCCGGGCGCCCCTGGCGGCGGTTATGCGCCTCCTCCCGCGGCCCCCGTTGCTCCCGCCGCGCAATCCGCCGGGATGGAAGAAAACATGGCATCGGCGCTGTGTTACCTGTTGGGCTGGCTCACCGGGGTCCTGTTCCTCGTGTTGGAGCCGTACAACAAGAACAAAACCGTCCGCTTTCACGCCTTCCAGTCGATTTTTTTTAACATCGCGATCATCCCGGTTTACATCATCATGGGGATTTTCAGCTTTATGCTGCATTACATCCCGGTGCTGGGCGCTCTGCTGGCTCTTCTGATTTACGCCCTGTTGGGCTTCGGTTTCTTCGGGATGTGGCTGTTCCTGATGTACAAAGCCTACAACAAGGAAAAGTTCGTTCTGCCACTGATCGGGCCGCTGGCGGAAAAACAAGCGGGAGCCTAACCGCCGGCCGCCGCGTCTTATAGTAAAGATTGAGACTCTTTACACTACTTGTGTGTCTGGGCGCGGCGGCGTTCGCCCAGGCGCCGCGAATCGACCTCATCGATTTCTACGGGGTTCATAAGGTCCCGGAGGCGAAAATCCGCGAAGCCCTGGCGGTCAAGGAAGGCGATCCCCTGCCTGCCTCCAAGGGCGACGCCGAGGAGCGCATCGACGATATTCCGGGCGTGGTGGAGTCCCACCTGGAAGCGGTCGCCGACGGCGGGAAGATGGTTCTCTACGCCGGCATCGAAGAGCGCGGCGCGCCCCATTTCGATCTGCGCGATGCTCCTGAGGGCGACGTGCGCCTGCCGGATAAAATTCTGGCGGAATACCGCGGCTTTCTGGACGCCTCGGCGGCCGCGGCCCGGGCCAACATTACGGCCGAGGATCTGACGGAAGGGCACGCCCGCTCCGCCGACATGCC
>JBBIVT010000152.1:2117-3484 GCA_037439565.1 Acidobacteriota bacterium
GATCCGTCGCTGGGAATCCAGATTTCGCCCACCTGGTTCATCGGGATGCTGAATTCGCTTTCCTGGTCGGACCGGAGCCGCGGGGTAGCCGCCCTGCAAGTGCTCACCGAGAAGCCCGATCCCGCCATCTTCGAGCAGATCCGCGAAGGAGCGCTGGCGTCGCTGGTGGAAATGGCGCGCTGGAAGACGTTGGCCCACGCGCTGCCCCCTTATCTGCTGCTTGGCCGGATCGCGGGCCTACCGGAGGAGGAAGTGAAGGCCGCCTGGCTGCGCGGCGACCGCGAATGGGCGATCAAGAAAGCCTTAGCGCCCGCGGGCAAGAAGAAATCGAAGTAGGCTTGGACCGCCGGCCGCGCTCCGGCATTACAATAGAAGTTTCTTATGCCACACAAACGTATTGGAATCCTCACCGGCGGCGGCGACGTCCCGGGGCTGAATTCCGTCATTAAAAGCGCGGTATACAGCGGTTCGGAAAACGATTGCGAGGTCATCGGCATCCGCCGCGGCTGGGAAGGCCTCACCCACGTCAATCTGGACGACCCGGCCAGCAAGGCCCGCTACATTCTGCCCCTGAACCGCGAGATCACCCGCTCCGTGGATCGCACCGGAGGCACGTTCCTGCATTCCAGCCGCACGAATCCGTCGAAGATGAAGAAGGTGCCCGCGTTCCTGTCCGCCGACGACTTTCCGAAGGCCGGTGAGACTCCCGACAAACAAACATGGGATATGAGCTCCCGCGTGCTCAAGAACATCGAGACGCTTCGCCTGGATTACCTGATCGCCATCGGCGGCGACGATACTTTGAGCTACGCCGCCAGGCTGGACAAGCTCGGCATGAAGGTGATCTCGATTCCCAAGACGATGGACAACGACGTCCGCAATACCGAGTATTGCATCGGCTTCTCCACCGCCATCACGCGCGCCACCAGCGCGATTGAGCGCCAGCGGACGACGGTGGGCTCCCATGAGCGCATCGGCATCTTCCGCGTGTTCGGCCGCGACGCCGGCTATACCGCGCTCTACACCGCGTTTGCTGCGTCCATCCGCTGCTGCATTCCGGAATTCAAGGTGAGCCTCGATAAGCTGATCGGTCTGCTGGTCACCGATAAGCGCAACAACCCGAGCAATTACTCGCTCCTGGTGATCTCCGAAGGCGCGGAGTGGGAAGGATACACGGTGCAGGAATACGGCGAACCGGACGCCTACGGCCATCGCAAGAAAGCCAGCGTGGCCGAAGCGTTGAGCACCGAGGTCCGGAAGCGCACGGGCGAGGAGTGCATCGTCAGCGATTTGACGTATGATCTGCGTTCGGGTGAGCCGGATTTCGTTGACAAACTGGTTGCCTCGGCCTTTGGCGCCATGGCGCT
>JBBIVT010000152.1:3584-8162 GCA_037439565.1 Acidobacteriota bacterium
GAGCACCTAGGCGACCTGACGGGCAAACAGGTCGCCGACGTCGGCTGCGGCAAGGGGCGCTTCGCGCGCATTATTCAAGAGCGCTACCCGAGCGCGCGCATCTGCGCGGTGGACATCGCCGAGGCGATGCTGGAGCGAGTGCCCGCGGGCATCGGCCGGGCGGCGGCCACGATGACGGCGCTGCCCATCTCCACCGGCTCCTGCGACGGAGCGTATGCCACCGAATCGCTGGAGCACGCCGTGGATATTCCGCAGGCGGTGGCCGAGCTGTGCCGCATCGTCAAGCCCGGCGGGCGGATCGTGATTATCGATAAGGACATCAAGGCGTGGGGGCGCCTGGAGACACCGGAGTGGGAGCGCTGGTTCGGCCGCGGCGAACTGGAGGGGCTGCTGGCGAAACACTGCACGGCCGTCTCCAGCCGCCCGATTTCGTACTGGGAAGAAGTCGAGCCGGACGGCCTCTTTCTGGCTTGGATGGCGGTGAAGTGAGAGGAATTTCGCCGCGTCGTCATTAAAGGGGCATGTACACCGTTCGCCGCCTGCCTCACGTGTGGCAGGAGGGAGCCGATGTTTTCGTCACCTGGCATTTGCGGGGAAGCCTACCTCGGGCACGCTACCCTCCGCCAGGGGCCATGAACGCAGGCGCCGCGTTTGTCTGGATGGATCGCTATCTCGACACGACGCCGGAAGGGCCGGGTTTTCTGCGGATCGCGCTCGTTGCCGGCGCAGTGGAGCGCGCGCTCCACCAAGCGGATTGCGAGGTCCATGCTTACGTCGTCATGCCGAATCATGTCCATGCGCTGCTGACGCCGCGGATCGCACTGCCCAAGCTGATGCAGTCGATTAAAGGACGCAGCGCGAGGGAAGCGAATAAGATCCTGGGCATGTCTGGCAAATCGTTCTGGCAGCCGGAATCCTACGATCATCTCGTCCGCAATCCAGAAGAGTTCGGCAGGATTAAGAATTACATCGAAAATAACCCAGTCAAGGCAGGACTGGCCGCTGACCGGGAATCCTATCGCTGGTCCAGCGCCTGGTCCGGGTGGCGCAAACTTCAGTTTGCAGCGCCGGCTTCAGCCGGCGGGGGCGCGGACGGCGACTGAAGTCGCCGCTGCAGACTGAAGTCTGCGCCACGCCGGGCTTTTCCGCAGGGAGCGTCACTTCACGGCGATGTGGTTTTTCTTGGCGTCCACGGTTGCGGGGTCGATGGCGTTCTTCAGGTCTTTCCAGTCCTTGAAGTCGCCGTTTTTATCGCGATACGCGACGATGGCTGCCGCGTCGGAGGGGGAAAACAGGGTGCCCATCTCTTCGGCCGACGCTTTATTCACGTTGATCCGCCCGAAGTTCCTCGTGAGATAGGCAAGGATCGTCTCGAACTGTTCGTCGGTGCCCTCCGCGCCGCGCTCGGCCATTTTTTCAAGCGTCTTCTGCCAGCCTTCGCGGGTGCGGTTATCCATGGTGACCACCCCCAGATCGTGACAATCCTGGCACAGCTTCAGAACGGTTTCCTTGCCCGCGCCGTCGGGCAGATCCTGGGCGAGGCTGGCGATGAGTAAGAGAAACACCATAGATGATCCTAAGATAATCCATCCGAGGTGGTACCCAGGATCCTGCGTATACCTGCAAAAGTACCGGCCGATTTGGGAGGTTCCGTCTATTCCAGAAAACCATGGCCCTTCTTAAACTGAGGAAGCCATGGAACCCGGCCAATTTCAGCTTCAAATCTTCGTCAGCCTGACAGTGATTCTGGCGGCAGCCTGCGTCGCCCTGATTTGCGACTTTCTGAAGGGCAACAACGAGCAGCTTCGCGCACTGGTGATCGAGTTGCGGGCGCGCCAGGAGCAGGATCGGAAGGCGCAGACTGCCGCGCCGATGGAGGCTCCGAAAGTCGTGGAAACGCCCATATCAGCGAAGCCTGCCGCGACGGAAACACACGCCACGCCGGCTCCGCGCAAGCGCAAGATCAATGCCGGGGCGCTGGCGGCCATGGAACGCGGGGCGGCGTTGGCCAGTTCCGGAGGCAGGCCGCGCTCGGCTGAGCCGGTAGCGGCCGTGACGAAGCCGGCCGCGCCGGCCGTGAAAAAAGACTGGAGCGCTCTTCTGAACCGGACCAGGGCCGCGGCGTCCGCCGGGATCGCGCTGCCGGAGGGCTTCCAGGATGGCTATGTACTTCACCAATTGGTCCAAAGCCACAGGCCGGTGAGCGGCCTGGTGGTCTCGATCGGGATCAATGCGGGGCGAAACGCCGATGGCTCCCGGCCGGCAGCGGTGAACGAATTGGTCCAATCCCTGATCGGACCGCACGATTTCGCCGCGCAAAGCGCGGAAGACGAATACTTGCTGATCTATCCGGAAGAGCAAGGCGCGTCGGCGCAGCGCCGCCTGAGCCACATTGCCCAGCAACTGTGGGATTTCCAGATTCGCGCGCTCGGCTCCATTGAAATCCTGTTTAGCTGGGGCGGCGTGGAGGTTCACAGCGAATCGATTGACGAGGCGATCGCCTCGGCCAGCGAGCGGATGCGGGAAACCAAGCGCGGCCGCAAGCTTCTGACCATGCCCGCTCAAGCGGAGGCCGCGGAGCAGCCGCTGCGGCGAGCGGTTTAAGGACAGACAGGCGAAAGCGCCTGCCCCACCTGGGCTAAGGCTGGGTGGTGTCTTTCCTGCCGAGCCTCAGAATCCGGCCCAAGCCGCGCTTGATCCGGTTTCCCTCCGGCTTCCTGACCGGCTCCGGAGGAGTGGACGAAGGCTGTGGCGCAGCCTCGGCGGGCGGCTGATTCGGATCCGCTTCCATCAGGCTCTTGTAGCCGACGCCTCCGGGCGCGGGCGACGCTTCGGGGACGGCCGGTGGCGCGCTGGAGGTCCCTGGCCCGGGTGCTGGATATTCGCGCGGCTCCGGGGCGCGCGAAGCCGTCCGGCTGGAGCGCGCAGGCGCGACCGGAGGGGGAGGGGGCACGGAGGTGTCGACTCTTCGCGGGCGCGATACCTTCACCGGTAGAGGGGCGGCGGGGGCCTCGCCCACAACGGGTGGTGGAGGCGGAACAACGAGCGGATGCGGCTCCGGCGAGGGTGCTTCCTCGGCGGCCGGCGCGTTTTGCACCGGCGCGGCGGCGGCCTGGGGCGCACTTTGAGCCGCAGCGGTAGGCCGCAGAACCTGGTAGGCGAGCAAGCAGAGCAAAATCGCCGCGAAAGCGATGAGAAACAATCTCACGCCGCGTAGGATGTCGCTGCGAAATGGCACGATCGGCCTCCCTTAAGCAAATCATCGGTCCATTCGGTGTTGACGTCCATATCCCGCGAAACCCTATTTTGTTCCGAGAGGTCGTAAGATGAAGACCTGAGTAGTAGTCCCTGCCCAGTACTGCCCTTCCGGTCCGCTTTGGCCGGCTGGCATATCCCTTGCGATTGCAATGGCTTGGGCGTTGTACTCTGGCTGGTACCATTCAATGTTGCCAGATCGCCGTCCAATGCAGTCCGGAGCAGTTGGATTCATTCCTGTAGCTGGCCGGAAATGTGTTTCGTATACTAGTTGTTTCGTGGCTGTACCCAATTCCTACCTGGAGATAGCACATTGACCAAGCCGATCAAGCACGTCGAGAAAGCGATTGCCGTAGGCGCCAATGTCGCCTGGTTCTTCTTCGATAAGCTCAATTCCATTAACCGGAACTCGTCGTTCACTCCGAAATGGTCGGACAAGCCCCTGCTGAAGAGCTGGGAGAAGCAGAAGCCGAAGCTGGGCTGGCCGCGCGAGACTGATTCGCTGTGCCCGAAGTGCGTCCCGGAGATCCGCAACAAGATCATCAACGGCGAACTGCCGGTGGAGATTCTGAAGAACGAGAGGGCGGGCGAGATCAAGGCCAAGATTATCGAGCGCGACGGCCAGATCATCATGACGAAGGAATGCCCGATCCACGGGAAATTCGAAGACGTCATGGCGATGGACACGGCGTTTTTCAAGCATCTGGAAGACTCCTTCCCGGGCCGCGATATCCGCGCGCACAACGACGAGCATCTGCACAATCACGGCTCGTCGACCATCACGCACGGCCGCGGCGCGGTGCTGACTATCGATCTGACCAACCGCTGCAACATGATGTGCGATCCGTGCTTCATGGACGCCAACCAAGTGGGGTTCGTGCATGAGCTGAGCTGGGAAGAGATCAAGACGCTGCTCGACAACGCCATTTCGATCAAGCCGCGCCGCCAGCTTTCGGTGCAGTTTTCCGGCGGCGAGCCGACGCTTTCGCCGCACTTCCTGGACGCGGTCCGCTACTGCCGCAAGATCGGCTACCAGAGCGTGCAGGCCGCGACCAACGGAATTGAGTTCGCCAAGCGTCCGGACTTCGCCAAGGCAGCCGCCGAGGCGGGCCTGCGGTACGCGTATTTGCAATTCGACGGCATCGGGAACGAGGCCAATTCGCACCGCGCCGTCGGCAACCTGTTCGACGTGAAGCTGCGCGCGATTGAGAACCTGTATTCGGCCGGCGTCGACATTGTGCCGGTCATCACGATCATCAACGGCGTGAATAACGAGCAGGTGGGCGCGGTGATCCGGTTCGCGCTCGACAATCCGAAGAAAAT
>JBBIVT010000153.1:0-8118 GCA_037439565.1 Acidobacteriota bacterium
GCGGCTGAACAGTCTCATGCACGACGGCAGGCGTGGAGACGGCCACTGCCGGTTCTGGAACAGCCGCCTCAACGGCAGCCAGTGGCGGAGGTGGCAGCGCGATCTCGTACATCACCGGAGGAGCAGCCGTCACGGCCGCGGGCGCTTCCTGCTCGGCAGCAGCCTCGATCACCGGAGGAGCCGGTGGCTGCGCGATCTCATGCACCAGTGGACCCGCAGTCACGACCGCGGGCGCTTCCGGCTCGACAGCAGCCTCGATCACCGGAGGGGCGGGCGGCTGCGCGATCTCATGTACCAGCGGAGCCGCAGTCACGACCGCGGGCGCTTCCGGCTCGACAGCAGCCTCGATCACAGGAGGGGCGGGCGGCTGCGCAATCTCATGTACCAGCGGAGCCGCAGTCACGACCGCAGGCGGTTCCGGCTCGACAGCAACCTCGATCACCAGAGGAGTCGGCGGCTGCGCGATCTCATGTACCAGCGGAGCCGCAGTCACAGCCGCGGGCGGTTCCGGCTCGGCAGCAGCCTCGACCACTGGAGGGGCGGGCGGCTGGGCAATCTCATGCACCAGCGGAGCCGCAGTCACGACCGCAGGCGGTTCCGGCTCGGCAGCAGCCTCGACCACTGGAGGGGCGGGCGGCTGGGCAATCTCATAGGCCACGGGCAGTTCCCGCTCAGGAGCGGGCTGGATCTGGAACAACGACGGGAGGGCTGGAGGGACGTTCGAAGCTGGCATGACCGGCGGATGTGCGGTTTCGACAAAGGCAACCGCGCTCAACGTCGGCGATGCCACAGGCAAAAAATTCACCACTTGCGGCGGCTTGGTTTCTTCCACCGGCAGGCGTGCGGCGATGGGCAGGGGTGGCGGGCCGGACGGCGCTTGCTGCTCAAAAATCTGTGCAGGCAACGACTGCGGTTCGGGGGTCGGCGCGACGGCAACAGGTTCCACGGCTTGCGGATGACAATACTCGCATTCGCGGACCGAAGGAGGAATCTCATGTCCGCATTCGGGGCAGATCCAGTGGAACATAAGTCAAATGTACACGGTAACGGCTTTTCTTCCCTTCGGGGACTCACCCTAAGGGACTCCCCTAGGAACCTTACGCCGGATCGGGATTCGATCTCAGGGGAAATTTAAGGCGCTCGCTTCCGGAGGCCCTATCGGAGCGGTTTCCGTCACCCCGATGCAAGTGTTAGTCCTGCAGGATGGCAGCCGCCGCGTTGTGCCCCGGAGCGCCCATCACCCCGCCGCCCGGATGCGCGCCCGAGCCGCACAGATACAGCCCCTTCACCGGCGTCCGGTACTTCGCCCATCCTGCGGCCGGCCGCAGGACGAACATCTGGTCCAGGCTCATCTCGCCGTGAAAGATGTTCCCTCCGGTGATGCCGAAGCGCCGCTCCAGATCGAGAGGCGTCAATGTCTGCCGCTCGACAACGATGGACCGGATGTTCGGGCAGTACTCCTCGATCACATCCAGAATCCGTTCAGCGTAGGGCTCGCGTTGATCGTCCCAGGAGCCTTCGCGGAGCGTATACGGCGCATATTGGAGAAAAATTCCCATGATGTGCCGACCCTCCGGTGCAAGCGACGGGTCATACATCGTAGGGATGGTCATCTCGATTAGAGGATTCCGGGACGGACGGCCATACTTCGCGTCGTCCCAGGCGCGCTCGATGTATTCCACCGTCGGGCAGATGTGCATGGTCGCGCCATGCTGCGGGCCCGGCGCCCCGGGGTATGCACTGAACTCCGGCAATCCACGGAGTGCGAGGTTCATCTTCAGCGACGTGCCCTCCGAGCGGAACCTCCCGATCGTCTCGCGGAAATCCCCAGGCAGGTCCGACGCGCCGAGCAGTTGCAGGAACGTCCGGCGCGGGTCCAGATTGCTGGCGACAATCTTCGCCTCGATCTCCTCGCCCGACGCGAGCACGACGCCTCGCGCGCGTCCATCGCGGACCAGAATTCTTGCAACCGGCGCGGCGGTGCGGATCTTCACGCCCTTCGCCCGGCCGGAATCGGCGATGGCGTTCGAGACCGCGCCCATGCCTCCCCGCACAAATCCCCACAAGCCCCGATGCCCGTTTACGCCGCCCATGCAGTGATGCAGCAGAATGTACGCCGTGCCCGGCGACCGTGGGCCCCCGTTGGCTCCGATGACGCCATCGGTGGCGAGGGTCACCTTCACCTGTTCCGATTCGAACCACTGATCCAGAAAATCGGCGGCGCTTTGCGTGAAAATCTTCACCAGACCGACGATCTCCTCTCGCGAAAGCCCCTTCAATTTGCCGAGGAGCTTCAAGTATTCGATAAAGTCGCCGGCGCCGCGCGGCGGAAAATCCGGCGGAGCGGCCAGCAGTAGCGATTCGGCGACCATCGCCAGGCGCTCCAGATGAGCTTCGTACTTGGGATACGCCTCGGCGTCGCGCTTTGAAAATTTCGCGATCTCGGTCAGCGTTTTGGCCCGGTCCTGCCACATGAACAGGTGGCGGCCATCGGGGAAGGGCGAGAAAAACGCCGGGTCCTTGGCGTCGACGCGGTAGCCGAATTTTTCCAGCTCCAGCTCGCGCACCACTTTTTCCTGCATCAGGCTGGATAAATACGAAGCCGTCGAGACTTTGTAGCCGGGCCAGATCTCCTCGGTCACGGCGCAGCCGCCCACCAGCTCGCGCGATTCGAGCACCAGGACTCTGCGTCCGGCGCGCGCAAGATAAGCCGCCGTCACCAGGCCGTTATGGCCTGCGCCGATGATGATGACGTCAAAGGATTCGGGCATGAGAAGTTCCATAATAGCCGGGATACCTACTCCTGGGAGGGGTAATCGAGTGAACCTCTCCGACCTCGGCGAATTCTTTGAGCACCATAAAATTGCGGGGCCGATCACTGCGATCCGCAATACGGCCAGCAAGTACCCGCAGTTCGCGGCCACCCTGCCTAAAATCGCCAAAAACCGCCCAGACCTGTATCGTGCTTATCAGCAGTTTCAGGCGAAACGGAGTGAAGGCGTGATCCGCCGGAGCCGGTTCATCGCGTCGTTCCTTAGGGACTCGTGAACCGCCATGCACGGCCGTTTTTGAGTGCTTATATGAGGTGTGCGTAGAAAATACGCTGAGTCCCGACGACCTTCTGGGTCTGTCCGAGGTAAAAGGCCTGTTGGATCTGGGGCTGGGCAGGGAGGACATCTCGGATGGAGACGCGCGTGGTTCGACCTTCGGTTAGTTCCGGCCTTTCCTGAGCAATGGACGCGCAGATTCCGGGTGCACTGGCCTAATCCTCCCGTGGCCTTCGTAAGGGTGGTTAACCCGTCGAATCGGTTCCTGATGGAGCCGACTGCCGCAGGACACAGGCTTCCGTAGCTCTCCGAGATACCCAAGGGAGTTGAGGTAAGATTCCGCTAACGCTAGTCAGACTGACCGCGATGTGGCGGGCGGCGTTTCAAGGTCACCGGAAAACGATGAACGGGTTGCTGCGGTAGAATAGAATCGTGCCGGATAAGCAGACAATCGGCGAGACTAAGACCGAAACTAGCAAAGTCGGCAAGCGAGGGACCGTCGTCGTGCCGGCGCGGCTTCGCCGCAAGTTCGGCATCGAAGAAGGCACCCACGTGATCACGGAAGAGCGCGAAGACGGCGTACTGATTCGTCCGGCCTTCTCCTATCCCGTAGAAATATACACGCCGGAGCGCAAAGCCGAATTCATTCTGATGAGCGCGGTTGACGAGGACGACTACCAGGCGGCACGCAAAGAGGTCCGCGAGATGGGGTTGAACCCCGACCAGATCGAGCACTTGCGTCCACCGAAACGTTGACGCCTCTCATGGACATCGTTTTCCTCGATGCCAACGTGCTGTTTTCCGCCGCATACCGGTTCGAGGCGAAGTTCCTTAAACTCTGGCGGATGCCCGATGTGCGTCTTGTCTCCTCGCAGTACGCAGCCGAGGAGGCGCGACGCAATCTCCGGAAACCCGGGCAGCGTGAGCGGCTGGAGACGCTGCTTCAGTCCGTCGACCTTACTCCGGGCCTAGCCAACAAGGAATTGCCTGTGGGAGTTCATCTGCCAGCGAAAGACGCACCCATTCTGTTGGCCGCCATCGCCAGGAACGCAACGCATCTCCTCAGCACCGACCTGAAACATTTCGGACCTTACTACGACCGGGTTGTCGAGGGCGTGCTGATCGTCTCTCCAGCGGGTTATTTCCTTTTACGCCCGCTATAATTGAAGCGAATGGACATTTACGAAGAAATCGTGCGGCTGCGCAAACTCGGCCAGAAGTGCGCCGTGGCGACCATCGTGCAGGTGAACGGGTCCATTCCAAGCTATGAAAGCGCCAAGATGCTGGTGCGCGAGGATGGGTCGATGCTGGGCACCATCGGCGGCGGCTGCGTGGAGGCCGAGGTCTGGAACGCCGCCCGCGAAGTCATCGAAACGGAGAAGCCGCGCCATCTGACGTTCAGCCTGGGACAGGACGCGGCCTACGACAACGGCTTGATCTGCGGAGGACAATTGAACATTTTCGTCGAGCCGGTGACGCCGCAGCCGCGCGCTTATATTTTCGGCGGCGGGCATGTGTCGAAGAGCATCTCGAAGGTCGCCAACATGGCGGGTTTCGCCACCGTGATCGTAGACGACCGCGAGGCCTTCTCGAACGCGGAGCGTTTTCCGGAAGCCGACGCGACCTATGCGGAGCCGTACGAAGAAGTCTTCCCAAAGTTGGAGATCGCCTCGTCAAGCTACCTGGTGATCGTCACGCGAGGCCATCGCGACGACATGCGCGTGCTGCGCTGGGCCGTAACCACCGGGGCGCGCTACATCGCCATGATCGGAAGCAGGCGCAAGACCATCTCCGTCGTGAAGGAGCTCGAAAAAGAGGGTTTTCCGCGCGAACTGTTCCAGAAAGTGTTCGCCCCCATGGGCCTGGAGATCGGCGCGGAGACGCCCGAAGAAATCGCGATCTCCGTGGTGGCCGAAATGGTCGCCGTCCGCCGCGCGCCCGAGGCGGACTGGCGGGCGCTTTCCAAATCGATTTTCGTGAGTGAAAAATTGCAGGCCCTGTTGAAGTGACTGCCGGAATTATCCTCGCCGCCGGAGCGTCCAGCCGCATGGGTACGCCGAAGGCTCTGCTGGATTATCGCGGCGAAATATTTCTCAACCGCCTCATCCGGGTGCTGGGCGCGGCCTGCGATCCCGTGATTGTCGCACTCGGGTATCACGCGGACGAGATTCGCGCCGCGGCCCGTGGGCAGGCGCGATTCGCCGTCAACCCCGACCCTTCGCGAGGGCAACTGAGCTCGCTGCAAACCGCGCTCGCGGAAGTCCCCGCGGATGCCGAGGGGTTCCTGTTTCAACCCGTCGACTGTCCTGCGGTGGAGGAGCGGACAATTCGAAACATCGCCGCCGCGCTGCGCGAGCATCCCCTGGTGGTTCCCCGCCATGAAGGACGCCACGGGCATCCGGTGGGCGTGCGCCGCGACTTGATCGCCGGGTTTCTGGCGCTGCCCCCCGAAGCACGGACAAAAGACATCATCCGAAGGTACGCGGATCGCACGCTGTACCTGGATACGGAGGACGCGGGCGTGCTCGGCGACATCGACGATCCGGCGGCGTACCGGATTCTCCGGGAGAGCGCGCGGTGAGGCGCGCGATCGTCATCGCGCTGGTGCTGATCCTCGGGATCGGGCTGGCCGCGCCGCACCTCGAGATCGACTTTTTCCGGCCGGGAATCGCCCGCGCCCTGGAGCGTGGGCTGGGCCGGCCCGTCGAGGTCGGCAAGGTGCGCCTCAACGTCTTCACCGGGCCGGGATTCACGGTGGAAGACGTGACCATCCACGAGGATCCGCGCGCCGGCATCGAGCCCTTCGCCTACGTCGGCACGCTGGACGCGCGCGTGCAGTTGCTCAGCCTGCTCCGCCGCCATCTCGATTTTTCCAGCCTGCGCCTGGTGGACGCGAGCATCAATCTGGTGAAGACCAGCGCGGGGCCGTGGAACTTTCAATATCTGCTCAGCAGCGCCCCGGCGAACGCCGGCGCGATGCCGTCCATCAAAATGCGCGGCGGACGGGTGAACTTCAAATTCGGTGACACAAAGTCTTTGTTTTACTTCAGCGATGCCGACGTGGACGTTGCGCCTTCGATGGACGGCTCGGTGGAGCTCCGCTTCGCCGGCGCGCCCTCCCGTTCAGACCGTTCCGGGCAGGACTTCGGGCACTTTTTTGTGCGCGGCGTGTGGAGCCCGCGCAACGTCGACATGCGCGTGGAACTGGAAAAAAGCGCGCTCGAGGAAGTCGCGCGGCTGATTGACCGCCGCGGGTTCGGCTTGCATGGTATCGTCGCCCTGGACGCGCGTCTTACGGGCGCGCCGTCGCACCTGGACATCGCCGGCAACATGCAGGTGAGCGATATTCATCGCTGGGATCTGCTGCCCCAAAGCGGCGCCGGACTGGGCGTTCAGTTTAAAGGCGCACTGGACCCGCGGGCGGAAAAACTGGAGCTGGAAACCGTCTCCGGCGCGCCCAATCCCCAGGTCTCCGGATCGTTCCGAGCCTGGGATTTGCTCAGCGCCCCGCACTGGGAAGCCAGCGCGCAACTGGCGAAGCTTCCCGTGGCGACGGTGCTGGAAATCGCGCGGCACATGGGCGCGGCAATCCCGGAAACATTCTCCGCCGAAGGCTCCCTTTCCGGCGAAGTGCGCTATTCGGAGCCGGACGGCGCGGCCGGGCGAGTCGAACTGCAGGACGCCTCTGTCACTCTGCCCGATGCCCAGCCGCTGAAGGCCGCCTCGGCCGCGTTGGCGATCGATCATCAGGTCGTTTCGCTGGAATCGTCGACCGTGAACATCGGCGAAAAACAAAGCGCCGACGTGGAGGGCAGTATTTCGCTCGAGGGAGAAGAGCGGCTGGATCTCAAAATCACCACCCGCGGCCTGAACGTCGCCGACATGCGATCCTTCGGCGTGGCCGCGATTCCCCTGCTGGACCGGACGCCGCAGGGGACGTGGCGCGGCTGGGCCCGCTACGAATGGGCGCGCGATGAGGCGGGCGACTGGTCTGGCGAATATGAACTGCAAAACGCCAGGATTCCGGTGGACGGGCTGGCCGAACCGTTGAAGATCCAGTCGGCGGCGGTGAGCGTCAATGGGAAGCGGCTGGCGGTGAACCGGATTCGCGCCAAGGCCGGGGACATCGCCTTCACCGGCGATTACCGGTTCGAACCCGCGGCCCTGCATCCGCATAAATTTCATTTGACCATTCCTTCCGCCGGCGCGGCGGCCCTGCGAACCATGCTGGCCCCCACGCTGGAGCGCGATGGCGGATTCTTCGCGCGCACCCTGCGGCTCGGCTCGGCCCCGCTGCCGGAATGGCTGAAGTTGCGGCGGGCGGACGGCACGATCGCCATCGATTCACTGAAATTCGGCGACACGCAGGTGCGCGTGGACTCGGCAAGGCTGGTGTGGGACGCGGCCCAGGTGCGCTTGGCGGGGCTGGCCGCCCACATCGATCAGGCGGCGCTGACGGGAGAATTGACCGTGAACCTGGCGGGCACCGCGCCGCACTATCGCTTCGAGGGTAAACTGAACGGCGTGCCCTACAAGGGCGGCGCCCTCGACTTCGAAGGCAGCGTGGACGCAGGCGGCGCGGACCCTTTGGCGGCGGCGCACGCCGAAGGGCGCTTGCACGCGCGATCGATCGCATTTTCTCCCGAAGCCGAATTCCGCGCCGCATCGGCCTGTTTCGAAATGACAATGCAGCAGGGCCTGGAGCATTGGAAACTGTCGCAGGTGGAGGCGGCACAGGGCGCGGACAATTACACCGGCTCCGGCGCTACGCAGAGCGATGGCCGGCTCACGCTCGACTTGACCAGCCACGGGCGCCAGGTGCGCTATTCGGCTCCGCTGGCGCCTCCGGGAACGCAATAAAATACGAGAGAGAGCCATGACCCTGGACGACCACCTCGCCGGCCTCCGCACCGCACTGAACGAGGAGATGACCCGCGCCCGGAGCGAGGCGATCAACGATCTGCTTCTGGCCGCCGCCTGGATACGCGCCGCCTCCACGGAGGCCGGCCAGAAGGCGGCGTTGGAAGAAGCGGCCCGCGCCTTTCCCTCCGAACCGGCAGTGCTGGATTTT
>JBBIVT010000154.1:0-6555 GCA_037439565.1 Acidobacteriota bacterium
CGATCAAGCCGCACAAGAAGTTCAAGGGCGAGGTTTACGTCCTGTCGAAAGACGAGGGCGGGCGGCACACGCCATTCTTCAAGGGGTACCGGCCGCAGTTCTACTTCCGGACGACGGACGTGACGGGAGTGGCGCAGTTGCCGGAGGGGATGGAGATGGTGATGCCGGGCGACAACGTGCAGTTGGAGATCGAGCTGATCACGCCGGTGGCCATGGACAAGGGTCTGCGGTTTGCGATCCGCGAGGGCGGACGCACGGTGGGAGCCGGAACGGTCAGCGAGATTTTAGGATAACTTATGGCGCGCGAACAGATTACATTGCAGTGCACTGAGTGTAAGCGTAAAAACTACACCAGCATGAAGAACAAAAAGACAATGACGGAGCGGCTGGAGCTGAAGAAGCACTGTCCGTTCTGCCGGAAGCATCATCCGCACAAGGAAATCAAATAGGCGGTGGGACCGCCGGGCGTGAGGCGTCAGTGTTAAACTGAAGTCGTCTGGCGCCTTGGCGTCCAGCGCCTGTTTTTAGGGGCGTAGGTTTAACGGCAGACCAGCGGTCTCCAAAACCGCGAGTGGGGGTTCGAATCCCTCCGCCCCTGCCATCCCCGCCTCCGGCGGTTTTTGCGCGATAGGCGCGAGAGGCGTTCGGTTTCAATAGAAGGATTTTATGGCTGAAGAGACGAGTATCGTGACGCGCGCCGCAGGTTGGCCGGTGGAAGTGAAGAACTACTTCCAGGAACTCCAACTGGAAATGAAGCGTGTCACTTGGCCGGGTTGGAAGCAAGTGCGCGCGACCACGGCGGTGGTGATTGTGGCTGTGTTCGCCTTTGCCGCGTATTTTGCCGTGGTGGATGCGGTGGTCGGCCGGGCTGTCCAGAAGCTGTTCGACACGTTTACCAAGTAAAGGCGCCCCATGTTTGACGATCAACTTCCCGAGGATGGATCGACGCCCGTGACGGCGGAGACGGCGCACGAACCGGAACAGGCCGGTGCGGCGGAGCTTCCCGTGGAGGCCGCGTCCGCTCCGGAAGAAGCGGCCGGACCGGCGGCCGAACTGCCCCTGTCCGACAAGAAGTGGTTCATCATTCATACCTATTCTGGTTTTGAGCAGAAGGTGGCAAGTTCGCTGAAAAGCCGCGCCGAAGCGTTTGGATTCGCCGACCAGATCGGGCAGATCCTGATTCCCACCGAGGAAGTGGTGGAACTGCGCAACGGCAAAAAGGTGACCAGCAAGCGAATGCTCTATCCGGGCTACGTGCTGGTGGAAATGGACATGAACGACGAGTTGTGGCATGCGGTGAAGGCCACGCCTCGCGTGACCGGCTTCGTGGGCGGAGGCAATTCGCCGGTGCCCCTGACAGCCGATGAAGTGAATTCGGTGTTGTACCGCCAGGCAAGTTCGGCGGAGCGTCCGCGTCCGAAGATGACGTTCGAAAAGAACGAGACGGTGCGCATCAACGACGGTCCGTTCGCGAACTTCTCGGGCAAGGTGGACGAGGTGAATCCGGAGCGCAATACGCTGCGCGTGCTGGTGACGATTTTCGGCCGTGCGACGCCGGTCGAGTTGGATTTCTTACAGGTGGAAAAGGTTTAGGTCATGGCTAAAAAAGTTACGGGTAGTGTGAAATTGCAGATTCCGGCCGGCAAGGCCACGCCGGCGCCCCCGGTGGGCACGGCGCTGGGTCCGCAGGGCGTCAACATCATGGAGTTCTGCAAGGCGTTTAACGCCAAGACGTCGGCCAAGGACCAGGAAGGGCTGATCATCCCGGTGGTGATCACGATTTATTCGGACCGCTCCTTCACCTTCATCACCAAGACGCCTCCGGTGCCGGTGCTGATCAAGCGCGCCTGCGGGTTGGCGAAAGGTTCCGCGGAGCCCAACAAGAATCGCGTGGGCAAGATCACCACCAAGCAGGTGGAAGAGATCGCCAAGCTGAAGATGCCGGATCTGAACTGCTTTACCGTCGAAGCCGCGATGAACTCGGTGAAGGGCACCGCGCGTTCGATGGGCGTCGACGTAGTGTAGTCAACAGATCCGCGGCAACTGCTCGCCGATCTGCATGGGGATGACGCGGGTGCCGCCGATTCCCGTTTTCGCCACCAGCATCCCCGGATGACTGGCGGTGACTGTTCCAATGACGCGCGCTCCAGATCCCAGCGGATGCGCCTGCATGCGGGCCAGAATCGCCTCCGCCGCGTGCGCCGCGACGATCGCCAGCAGTTTCCCCTCATTCGCCACGTAAATCGGGTCCATGCCAAGCAGTTCGCAGGCGGCCGCGACCTCCGGCTTTACCGGGATCTTCGTTTCGTCAATGGCGATGCCAACTTTGGATTGCGCGGCGATTTCGTTCAACGACGACGCCACGCCGCCGCGAGTCGGATCGCGCAGCACGTGAATCTCGGGGCTGGCGTCCAGCATGTCCGCCACCAGGCCGTTCAGTGCGGCGCAATCGCTTTCGATGGTCGTCTCAAACTCCAGCGATTCGCGAACGCTCATGATGGCCATGCCGTGGTCGCCGATGCTGCCGCTGAGGATCACCACGTCGCCGGGCTGCGCGAGCGCGGGGCCGATGTGCAGGCCGTCGGCAAGAACGCCAATGCCGGCGGTGTTGATGTAGCAGCCGTCGCCGTGGCCGCGTTCCACTACTTTGGTATCGCCGGTGATCACCTGCACCCCCGCTCGCTCCGCCGCCTCGGCCATTCGCTGCACGATCCGGGCGAGCGAGGACATGGAAAAGCCCTCTTCCACGATGAATCCGGCGCTCAGATAGAGGGGCTTTGCGCCGCTCATGGCCAGATCGTTCACGGTGCCGTTGACGGCCAGATCTCCGATGCTGCCGCCGGGGAAAAACAGGGGCTTCACCACGAACGAATCGGTGGAAAACGCGAGCCGGCCGGCGAGCGCGGCGACGACCGAGGAATCGCCCAAATTTTCCAGCACGGTGTTGCGAAAGGCGGGCAGGAACAGGTGCTCAATCAACTCCGCCGAAAGCTTGCCGCCGCCGCCGTGACCGATGACGATGCTCGGGTAATCCTGTAGAGGTAATGGACAGTTCCAGTTCTCGAAGTTCATGGGACGGGGCACGCTTCCGCCGATTTTTCCAAGGTGATGAAGCGGCCGTAGTTGTAATACGCCGCGCAGGCGCCTTCGCTGGACACCATGGTCGCGCCCAGGGGATTGCGGGGCGTGCACTCCTTGCCGAAAGCGGCGCACTGGTTCGGCTTCAACGCGCCTTGCAGCACTTCGCCGGCGCGGCACAGCGCGGACTCCTTGGTCTCAATGCCGGAGACCTGGAATTTTTCCTCAGCGTCGAATGCCCGATAGGCAGCGCTGAGCCGCCAGCCGCTTTTGGGGATCGAGCCAATGCCGCGCCAGGCGCGGTCCGTGACCTCGAAGACGTCTTCGAGCATCTTCTGCGCCGGCTGGTTGCCTTCAAAGCTCACCACGCGCTCATAGGCGTTGTCGGCCTTGGCCTCACCCGCTTCGAGCAGCGTCACGGCGCGGCGGATGCCTTCGAGAACGTCCAAGGGCTCGAACCCGGTGACCACGATCGGCGCATGAAACCGCTCGGCGAGCGGAGGATACTGCCAGTAGCCCATCACGCTGCAGACGTGTCCGGCGGCGAGAAACGCCTGCACGCGGTTGAGAGGCGAGTTCATGATCGCTTCGATCGCCGGCGGGACTAGAACGTGCGAGACGAGCATCGAGAAATTCGTTAACCCTTGTTTCCTGGCGATCGACACCGCCATGGCATTGGGCGGCGCGGTCGTCTCAAATCCAATGCCGAAAAAAACGACCTCTTTACCGGGATTCGCGCGGGCCAGCGCCACGGCGTCCAGCGGCGAATAGACGATGCGCACGTCGCCGCCCTCGCTTTTCACGCGGAACAGATCCTTGCTGCTGCCTGGCACGCGCAGCATATCTCCGAAGGAGCAGAAGATCACGTTGGGAAGAGCGGCGATCGCCAGCGCTTTGTCGATCACTTCGAGCGGCGTGACGCACACGGGGCAGCCAGGGCCGTGGATCAGCTCAATCTCTTCCGGCAACAACTGGTCTATGCCGTTGCGGATGATGGAGTGCGTCTGGCCTCCGCAGACTTCCATGATGGCCCACGGGCGGGTGACGATCTTACGGATCTCCGCGGCCATGCGCTGGGCGATGGCTCCGTCGCGAAATTCATTCACGTATTTCATCGGGCGCCCCCTCGTCTTCTCCCAGTTCCTCGTGGAGCACGCCGAGCTCCTGAAACAGCTTCAGGCTCTGGCGGGCGGACTCCTCGTCGATCCGGTTCAGCGCGAAGCCGACATGCACGATCGTGTACTCGCCCACTTGAATGTCGGGGACGTACTCGAGGCAGACGGTCTTGGTGATGCCGCCAAAGTTGACCTTGCCCATCAGGGCTCCGTGGCTTTCGAAGATTTCGCTCACGCGGCCGGGAATTGCCAGGCACATAGAGCCTCCCCTAAAGGCCCAGCATAGCTCATGGCATGCGGATGGTGTGCTCGCCGCAGGAGGTGAACAAGGACAACAAGTGGGTCATGCCGAGGAGTTCGCGGACCCGCTTGCCGATATTGACCAATTCCAACTCGACGCCGGCCGCCTTGGTGGACACGTACAGACGCACGATGGCGCCGAGCCCCATGCTGTCCATGAGGACGAGATCCGTCAGATCCAGTACGATGCGCTTCGACAGGGGAATCAGCCGGCTGACCTCGGTGTACAGAACGTCGCACACGCCGGCCACCAGCTTACCGGAGCAGCGCACCAACGCGGTGCCGCCGGTCTGTTCAATATCGATGTTGAGGAGGCCGGACGCGGCTTGTTCGGGCATATCTGTTCTATTCTAGCCGACGATTTTCGCGCGATGCGGCGGGGTAGAATAAGGCGCATGGATCAGATCCAGTACAACCTTCCTCAGAGCCGCATTCCACGCGCCTGGTACAACATTGTTGCCGACCTCCCCAAGCCAATGGCGCCGGTTTTGCATCCGGGCACGCATCAGCCAATCGGCCCGGACGATCTTGCGCCGCTGTTTCCGATGAGCCTGATCCTGCAGGAGGTCAGCACGGAACGGGAGATCGAAATCCCCGAGGAAGTGAGGCAGGTGTACGCGCAGTGGCGGCCATCGCCCTTGTTCCGCGCGCGCAGGCTGGAAAAGGCGCTCGATACGCCGGCGAAGATTTACTACAAATACGAGGGCGTCAGTCCGGCGGGGTCGCATAAGCCGAATACGGCGGTGGCGCAGGCATATTACAACAAGCAGGAAGGCACCAAGCGGCTTTCCACCGAAACGGGCGCGGGGCAGTGGGGATCGTCCCTGGCGATGGCATGCGCGTTTTTCGGCCTGGAATGCAAGGTCTACATGGTGCGCGTGAGTTACGATCAGAAGCCTTACCGCCGCGCGCTGATGGAAGCCTTTGGAGCCTCCGTGACGGCCAGTCCGAGCAACGAGACGGACTCGGGCCGCGCGATTCTGGAAAGAACGCCGGATTCCAACGGCTCGCTTGGCATCGCCATTTCGGAGGCGGTGGAGGTCGCGGCAAAGGATCCGAACACGAAATACGCGCTGGGCAGCGTGTTGAATCACGTGCTGCTGCATCAAACCGTCATCGGCCTGGAAGCGATGGAGCAGATGGCGATGGCGGGCGACGATCCCGACGTGATCGTCGGCTGCACGGGAGGAGGATCGAACTTCGCGGGTCTGGCGTTGCCGTATCTGGGCAGGAAGATCAAGGGCCACAGCAACGCTCGCGTGGTAGCCGTCGAGCCGGCGGCCTGCCCCAGTCTGACGAAGGGCAAGTTCACCTACGATTTCGGCGATACCGGCCATCTGACGCCGCTGGTGAAGATGAACACGCTGGGCAGCACATTTATCCCGCCGGGGATTCACGCGGGAGGTTTGCGCTATCACGGCATGGCTCCGCTGGTGTCGCATGTGCTGGACCTGGGTTTAATCGAGGCGAGCGCGGTGCAGCAGTTGGACGCGTTCGCGGCCGGCATTCAATTTGCGCGCGCCGAAGGAATTATTCCCGCGCCGGAGGCCAATCACGCCGTGGCCGGCGCGATCCGCGAGGCTCTGCAGGCCAAGGCGGAGGGCAAACGAAAGACGATCCTGTTCAACCTGTGCGGCCACGGGCACTTCGACATGCAGTCCTACATCGCATATCAGGCCGGGAAGCTGGTGAATTACGATTATCCGGAGGAAGAGATCGCGCTGGCGCTGGCGGGCCTGCCGGCGTTCGATTAGTGGCGGAGGTCACAAACGCGGGACCGCCCGCTCTCTCCACAGCGGTGCCGCAAGACAGGGTGTTGCGCGCTTCGAGACGTCGATGATGTGGGTGCGGACGCCTACCAGGTGAACTTCACAGCCACTCGTTGATAGCCCTCGCCGGCCGGGAAATGGACCGTCAGCTTGCTTCCGGCGAGGGTCGCGCCGTCGATGCGCGCGGGTGTGTGCGAGAGGCGCACGTCCAATGCCGCAGTTGTGCCGCCGATGCCCTCGATGTCGAAGCCGTTTTCCGATTGCGCGAGGATT
Organism: Acidobacteriota bacterium; assembly: GCA_037439565.1. Classification (GTDB taxonomy): domain Bacteria; phylum Acidobacteriota; class Terriglobia; order Bryobacterales; family Bryobacteraceae; genus Palsa-187. Next base: position 6,536 of record JBBIVT010000154.1, read on the forward strand.
TTGGGGAATGACGCCGGCGC
>JBBIVT010000154.1:6655-8107 GCA_037439565.1 Acidobacteriota bacterium
GCGGCTGAAAGCGTAAAACTGGCGGGTGGGATCGAAATACTCCCGCGGCAGCTTTGCCGCGATCGCGGCCGCGCGGGTATTCGCGTCCGAGGCGAACGATGCGTCGTTCATCGCTTCGGCCAGCTTCGCCATCGCGCTGGATGACTGCTGGTCGAGTGCGGCGAGATAAATTTCCTGATGCGGCATGCCTCCGGGCCAGCTTTCTACCCATCCCGTGCCTTCTGTGTTCTCGTAGATGCCGTCGCCATCGGAGTCATGCGAGCGCTCGAAGGTCCACGCCTTCTTGATTTGCTCCCAATGCGCGCGCAGGAACTCCTTGTCGCCGCTTGCGCGGACGTAGTCGGCGACGGTCATGATGAGCAGCGGCGTCGAATCGGCGGACGCGTAGAAGTACGGCGTCGCGGACCAATCGACCAAGTCGGCGGTCTGCGAGAATTCGTGCATGATCTTGCCGTCGGCACGCTGGCGGCGCAGCAGGAATTCCAGTGCGCTGCGACTGAGCTCGAAATCGCCGTAGCTATTGGCTGCGTAGAGGCTGAACAGCGTGTCGCGTCCGAAAAACCAGGCGAAGCCGGGACGAGCGGAATCGGCGGAGGAATAATATCCAGCGACGAGACCCGTTTCGTCATGGAATCGCACCTGCGCCTGATCGATGGAGATTTCGGCCCATTTGATTGCCAGGTCGAACTGCGGATCGGGCGTTTCGGCCCATAAGCGATGATCGAAAAAATGGGCGTAATAATCGGCTGTGCGGGCGTATTGCGTGGTCCACGTTTTATTGAGCGCCCGCAGGTGCGCTGCGACGTCGGCGGGCTTGCCTCCAGCGGTCATCAGCAGCGGGAAGAACAAGTGCGACTGCGTTTTCGGATCGAACGACAACTTCAATTCCACGGGCCACGTGCGCGGACGCTCCTGGTAGGGCGCGAGCACGCCGGGGGTTGCGCCGGGGATGCCGATGGCTCCGCTGACCGCGTCGTTATCGGTGTGCAGGATGTAGAATCCCGGCTGCACCCATTCGGCGGACGGCAGGCCAAAGTTCGGCGCGGGCCACATGCGCAGCATATCTTGGGTGAAGCGGAAGGTCAGCGTCAGGGGACGAGTGGAGGCGATTTCGTAAAAGACAACGGGTCCGGTGGCACCTTCGCCGCGCGCGGAAAACATGTGCTGCTTGACGGTGAACGCGGCGTGCGAATACGTGATGGTGGTGTGGTCGGGATTCACTTCGATTTGCGCGGCGTAGTCGGCGAGATCGATGGGGATGGGATAATCGGCGAGCTCGGCGGTGATGCGGAAGTGGCTCGCGATCTTGATGGGGTACGCCCAGGCTTCAAACGATCCGTCCTGCTGACCGAAGATGGCTCCCATTTCGCCGGCTACGGTGAAGGGCATGCGCGATTGCGCGGGGCGGGTGATGGCTATGGAGCTTTTCGCGAGAGGGAACGCGGGCGTCGC
>JBBIVT010000155.1:0-2050 GCA_037439565.1 Acidobacteriota bacterium
TTTTTCCCAGCAGACGCAGCTCTGCGGCGTCATTTCATCGCTGGCGGTGGACGCATCGGGCGCGATTTACGCGGCTGGGTATGCCGGCTCCGCGCTGGCTACGACGCCCACGGCGTTTCAGACCTCGCCGCCTTCCCTCGGGTTGCCAGGGTTTCTCGCCATTCTTTCGCCGGCGGCAGACAAGGTCAATTACCTGAGCTACGCGGGAGACGGCGTAACGGCAATGACGGTGGACGCGTCGGGAAATCTCTACCTGGCGGGAGCCAACTCCTATTCGCTATCTCTGCCCGCTACAGCCGCCTTCACCTTCGCTTATCCAGGGATTCCGGCGTCCTATCTTTACGTGATGAAGGTGAATCCGGCCTCTGCGAAGCCACTATGGATCGATACTTTCGGCAGCCCGGCCACCTACGGAGCGGTTTCACGCCTGGAAACCGACCTATCCGGGAACGTGTGGTTCTCCGGTTCAACGCAGGGCCAGATCCCGCTGGTCGCGCCGCTGGAGGCCGAAGGGACGGAAAACACCTTCTTCGCCGAGATTTCCGCCGACGGCACGCGACTCCTGTTTTCCTCCTATGGGCCGCCGTTACTCGCCTTGGGGCCGCAAAACAGCGTGTATCAGGCGGGAAGCGTCACGCCGCCGAACAAATCCGCGACCTCGGCGTTCTTGGTCAGGCTGGATGCTTCGGCGTCGTCCGTCTCCGTTATCGATTCGATCGGCGGTGCGGCGCAACCGGCCATGGAGCTGATTCCCACGTTGGCCGGGATTGCGCCCGGCGAAATGATCCGCATCACGGGCCGGGGGCTGGGCCCTCTGGCGACACTGACCGCGAAGTTCGACGCGACGGGGCGAGTGGCGACGGTCCTCGGGGGCGTCCAGGTCCTTGTGAATGGAGTGCCTGCGCCGCTGATCAGTGTTGAGGCAACGTCGATCGTCTGTATGACGCCGTTTGAAGTGAGCGGAAATACTAAGGTAAGCGTCCAAGTGGTCCAGAATGGCGTTGCCGGAGCGCCGGTCACGGTAGGCGTGAAGCCCGTTGCTGCTTACCCGGACATTTTGGCCGTCCTGAATCCTGATGGCACGGTCAACTCCCAGTCCAATCCCGCCCACGCGGGCGAGGCCGTGGTGGTGTACGCGACGGGTCTGGGCGGCACGAAACCTCCTGGGCAGGATGGCGCGCTCTACCAGGCGCCTGTTCCTGCGCCGCTTTACCCGGTGACCATGTATTATTACCAGAACGTCTCGCTTGCCTATGCAGGGCCTGCGCCCGGCATTGTCGAGGGCATCTGGCAGTTCAACCTCGCGTTCTCGAAGGACGCGCGGACGGGACTCTCAAACATCGAGCTGGGGAGCAGCTATCCGGAAGCGGGACCCATCACGATTCCGGTCTGGATCGAGTGATTGGCCCCTGCACAACCGTCGCGACACGGCACGCCGGCTTCCCCCGGCGCGGCAGACGGATCCAAGCGGGTGTTTAGCGGCCGAGTGGCGCGTCCGGATTACCTGGGCCGAAGTGTTTGAGCATCACGAGATTTTCGGTCTTGCTCTTGTTCGTGATGGCGACGCCCTTTTTCGCGGCATCGGCGGTGACGAACAACTCGTCCTGCGTCATCTGGCCGTAGCGGATCAGGCTGGGCGTCTCGACGTCGTGCTTGCCGATTGTGCCGTAGCCCGAGGTGAGAATCAGGCCATACGCTGCGGCATCGCGGACGGTGACGGTGTGCCCGGGCAGAACGGTGAGTTCCTTGGCCGAGTAAAACTTCGTGGAGTAGACCACCCAGTTTTCGCGGTAGCCTTCAAATTCGCCCACCGGCTTGGGATGAAACAGGCGATGCTCGGCGAATTCGGGATCGGTATTGGCGGGCCAGTCCATCATTTCGATCAAGTAGTCGAGGTCATGATGATGCTCCGGCGGCACATCCTTGACCAATAAATCCCACGGTACACCGCGGCCCTCCACCAGGGACTGGTACATGGCGAAGACGTCGGAGTTGACCTGAGGCTCGTAGGTCACCAGCGAGCCGGGCGCGTGCAGAATGCCCGGGTCGA
>JBBIVT010000155.1:2150-8020 GCA_037439565.1 Acidobacteriota bacterium
ATGTAGCTAAGACCTTCGTCGTCAGCCGTTAAGGGGCCGTTGGCGGCCTTGGTGGTGGAGGAAAACCAACGCTCGTCGATGCCTCCCCGGTGTGCTCCTAGCGCGTAGAGATCCCGGGGGTCGAGTTTCAGACGGCCGCCGGGCATCAGGAACGAACGTGGAACCCAGCACGGCGCAAGACGCACTACGCCATCGCCCGCCAATAAGGCATCGTGGATTAGAGTATTTGTCGACATGGAAAATAGCCGCGATTGCTGGACTTGAAACGACTCAAGCCGCAATCGACAGCGTATACCTTCACCCCTGCTCTGTCAAGGACCGTTTAATAAAGCGTAAACGCGTAGAGCGTGTCGCCTCCCGCCACCAGGATGTATTGATGCCCGTCGAGCATGTATGACTCCGGGGCGTTGGACACATTCCCGAGGTGGGTATGCCACAGAATCTTGCCATTTGCCGGATCATAGGCAACCAGGTTGCCTGCTAAGTCCCCGGCGAACAGCAGCTTCCCGGCGGTGGTGAGAATGCCGTTGGCGAGGCCTCCACCGGTGCCTGGGTAGCGATGCCGCCAGACGACCTTCCCCGTCCTGTAATCGATCGCCGTCAGGTAACCTCCCAGTGACCCCAACTCCAATTCGTCGCGTCCACCGAGGCCCATGGCGCCGCGCGGGTCGGTTTCGGTCAGATAGAAGACGGAAAACGAGTCGCTCGAAGGCACGTAGAACAGGCCTGTATCGGGCGAATACGCCGGAGGAGGCCAATTCGTGGTACCGCCGCTATTGGGCGACAGAAGGCTGCCCGGCACCGTGGAATCCTTGGCCGTATCGCGCATCGGTTGACCGTTCGCGTTCAGGCCTTTGGTCCAATTGACGGTGTCGGAGAACGGGGCCGTGACCAGGTGCTCGCCCGTTACGCGGTCGAGCGTGAAATAGTAGCCGTTGCGGCTGGCGTGCAGCACCATTTTGCGAGGCTTGCCGTTGAAATCGCCGTCCACCAGAATAGGCGTCTCGGTGGAATCCCAATCGTGAGTGTCATGCGGCGAGGTCTGGTAGTGCCAGGCGATTTTTCCTGTGTCGACGTTGACGGCCACCAGGGAGCAGGTGTACAGATTGTCGCCCTTGCGGCCCGGAGGATCGGTATACGCGGGCGAAGGGTTGCCAGTGCCGAAAATATAAAGATGGGTTTCCGGATCGTAGGAGCCGGGGATCCAGACGTTGCCGCCGCCGTGTTTAGCGGTATCCAGATCGCCCCAGGTGGCCATCGCCGGATCGTCTTTCGTCACCGGAACCGAATACCATTTCCACTGCAGGTCGCCTGTTTCCGGATCGCGCGATTGCAGGAAACCGGGCTCATCCAGATCGTCTCCGGTGCCCACCAGGATGTGGTTGCCGACGACGATCGGCGCCATGGTCGAGAAATATTGGAGATTGAAGTTGGCGATTTCCTTGTGCCAGCGCTCCTTGCCGGTCTTGGCATCGAGGCAGACGAGGTAATCGTCGGGCGTTTCCATATACAGCCAGTTGCCCCACATGCCAAGGCCCCGGTTGCCGATGTGCGTACCGCCCTTGGTTTTCCAGTAGTAATGCCACAGTTCGCGGCCGTCGCGGGCGTCCACGGCCCAGGCATTATCGGGCGTGGCGAAATACAACATCCCGTTGACTTCCAGAACCGACGCGCGGATGTTGACACCTCCGCCGCCTCCCATGGTGGCGGGCTCGGGCGCTTCGCCGCCGATAATCACGGGAGCGCCGCCGCGTCCCCCGAAGCCGAATCCACCTCCGCCGCCCGGTCCCGCGGTGAAGCGCGTGGTCCAGGCGAGCGTCAAGTTCTTCACGTTGGACTGATTGACCTGCTTCAGGGCGCTGTAGCGCCTGCCCGAGTAATCGCCCGAATAGGTTGGCCAGGAATCGCCCAAGGGCTTCAGTAGCGATGCGGGATCCAGAGGGCCCTGTGCGAATGCGGGGAGCAGGGCGGCACATACCAAAAGGAAGTTCTTCATTTCACCGTCACCAGGTACGAGGTCAGATTGTGGATGTCTTTGTCGGTATAGACGCGCAGCAGTTGCCTGTGCTGCGCGAGCGGATCGTGAATTTCTACCTTTGGTATGCCGCCATCCCGCCGGAACGTCCGCTGTGCGCCGTCGGCATCGGCAAGCGTAACGGTGAAGTCGTCGATGCGAACCAGCCGGCCTTCGGCCTTCGCGCCGGAAGCCTGCGTCACAGTGACCGTGGCCGGAGAAACCGGGCCCCCGGACCCGCCGCGTCCCGCGCCCGGCATCAGGAAGCGCTGCTGCAGATCGCGAGGCTCGGCGAACCGCGAGCCGATGCCCTTGAGATCGCCGGTTACGGAGTGGCAGGTGGCGCATTTCGCGGCAAAATAGGCCCCGCCCGCGGCCGCGTCCCCGGCCAGGATAGACACCGGCTTATTGCGCGACTCATCGTAGCCAGCTACGCGGAAGCTGTGAATAAACGCGGCGACGTCGGCCACCTGGGCATTCGTGAAGGGGAATTTCGGCATGCCCTGATCCATGCGGCCATTTTGAATGACGGGGGCGATAGCCTCGCCCTTGTCATCGCGCAGCACCAGTTCGGAGCGCAACAGATTGGGTCCGCCTTCGCCTCCCCGGGCGTCCGATCCATGGCAGAACTGGCAGTTCACGCCATACAGAGAGCGCCCTCTGGCAATGGTCTCCGGATCGGCCTGGGCGTGCTGCGGATAAGCGTTGGCAAAACCGCCCCCTCCGCGGCCTCCTCTACCGCCGCGCCCTCCTGGTGTGGCGGGAGGCTGCGAGGGCGGAGGTGTCTGGGCGAGAGCTGCGAGGGCTGATAGCGCCAACATCGCGCAAGGGAAAAGAAGAGAACGGGTCTTCACCCAGATTATGATAACGCGCGAGCCGGTCGGAAATCCTCGCTGTGCTGCAAAACCCGGATTTTCCTGTTAAGTTGCGCGCCACTTTTTTACCATTCGGGGTTCAGTAGAGTGCAAGGATCGAATTTGAGCCGAGGTACATTCCACATCTATGAAGCGCACTTATTTCATGGCGGCGGCCGCCCTGCTTGCTGCATCCACGTTCGCGCAAACAGCCACCCCGGCCGTCAGCGCGCGAGCGGCGGCCCGATTCCTGAGCCAAGCGACGTGGGGACCAACGCCGTCCTCCATCGCCGAAGTGCAATCGATGGGGTTCAACGCGTGGCTGCAGGCGCAGTATGCGATGAATTCGTCGGATCTGCCGGATCAGCCGATTTTGAACGCGGCGGGGAAGCAGAATAACGACCTGGCGCCGGTCCAGGCGGCATTTTTCCAGAACGCCATCGCCAATCAGGATCAATTGCGCCAGCGCATGGCGTTCGTGTTGAGCCAAATCTGGGTGGTGTCGCAGCAGTCCGGTGTTCCTTACGCCTACGCCTATCCCCCCTACTGGCGGATCTTCCGCGATAACGCGTTTGGAAACTATAAAGACATCATCAAAGCCGTGACGTTGAGTCCGGCCATGGGCCGATACCTCAATATGGCCAATAACAACAAGGCCAATGCGGCCACCGGATCGTCGCCCAACGAAAACTACGCGCGCGAGCTGATGCAGTTGTTTACGCTCGGGCTGACGCAATTGAATATGGACGGGACGCCGGTGATTGTCAATGCTGCGCCGGTGCCTACGTACAATCAGGCGATCGTTACCTCCACGGCGGCGGCACTCACCGGCTGGACGTACCCAACCGCTCCCGGCGCGAAGGCAAGGACCAACAATCCGGCGTATTATATCGGACAAATGTTCGCGGTCGACGCAGAGCATGATAAAACGGCAAAGACCACGGTGGGGAATACGATCATTCCGGCGGGCGGCACGGCCGAGCAGGATCTGGACGCGCTGATCAACGCGCTCATGGCTCAGCCGACGATGGCGCCGTTCATCAGCCAGCAACTGATCGAGCATCTGGTGACGAGTAATCCCAGTCCTGGCTACGTGCAGCGCGTCGCGACCGTGTTCCGCAACGATGGCTACGGCGTCACTGGCAACATGCAAGCAGTGATCACGGCGATTCTCACCGATATGGAAGCTCGCAACGCCGACGATCCGTCCTATGCCGTGCCCTCTTACTACGGCCACATGCGCGAGCCGATTCTGTTCCTGACCGGCGTTCTTCGCGGGTTGAACGCTACTGCCGGCGCCAGCAGCGCGCTTTCCAACGACGCGTCGAATCTGGGCGAGCATCTGTTCAACGAACCCAGCGTCTTCAGCTATTTTTCACCACAGGCGCGCAGCGAATTTGGACTGGTAGCCCCGGAGTTTCAGATCTATTCGACGCAAACCGCCGCCGACCGCGTGAACCTGGTCAATTCCATCCTCTACGGGAAGTCCAACGGATTTAAGATCAATCTTGCAGGGTTCGCGAACCTGGCCGCTGACACCGCCGGGCTGCTCGATTTCATCAGCGGAATCTTCCTGCATGGAGGGATGTCGACCGGGTTGCAGCAGGCCGCCGCGACCGCCGTGAACGCGCAGACCACGCCGCTGGCCAAGGCGCAAGCAGCGCTCTACGTGGTGCTCACGTCCAGCGAGTATCAAATCATTCAATAGGAGCGATTCATATGGTTACACGCAGAGGATTCATTCGTATTGGAGCGGCGGCGGTGGGCTCGCTGGCACTCCGGCCGTTCGGAACGCTGCCCGCGATGGCGCAAAGCGGAGGCAGTTACAAAGCCCTGGTGTGTGTGTTCCTGTTCGGCGGCAACGATTCGAACAATACCATCATTCCGATGGACGACACGAGCTACAAGGCTTATCAATCCATCCGCGGCAGTCTGGCGCTGCCCTCGAGCAGCCTGACGCCGGTAACGGCGGCCAACGGCGCGCCCTATGCCTTCCATTCCAAGTTGGCGGAAGTGGCGAGCCTGTTTTCGAGCAAGGAACTGGCGGTGGTGGCCAACGTCGGGCCGCTGGTCCAGCCGCTGACGCGGGCGCAGTATCAAGGCGCGCAAGGAACCGTACCGCTGAATCTGTTCTCACACTCCGATCAGCAGATCGCCTGGCAGACGGCCATCGCGCAGGGCCACAGCCCGACCGGATGGGCGGGACGGGTGGCGGACTACATTGCATCCCAGAACATCAACGCGTCGAGCTTCCCCGCGTTCTTTTCGGTGGCGGGCAACTCTATTGAAGGAGCAGGTTCCTCGACGCAGCCGGTAGCGCTGGCGCCGGGACAATCGCTGAATTTGCAGGGACCCGCGGCGGGGCTGGCCGCGATCCACAACCTGCTTTCCACCAACACGGGAGTGTCGCTGGCGCAGGCGGCGAATGACACGCTCTCGCACAGCATCGCGGACGCGTCGGCGCTTGCCGCGGCGCTGGCCAAAGCGACACCACTGAAGACGCAGTTCCCTACGACCAGCATCGGGGCGCAGTTGCAGCAGGTGGCGCAGATCATCCAGGTTCAGTCCTATCTCGGGATGAGCCGGCAAATCTTCTTTTGCTCTCTTGGCGGCTTCGACACTCATGCCGCCGAACTTCAAACGCACGATTTGTTGTATCCGCAGTTGAGCCCGGCTCTCTCCGCCTTTTATCAGGCCACGCAGGAGATGGGCGTGGCGCAGAACGTCACGACGTTCACAGAATCCGACTTCAGCCGGACGTTCCAGCCAACGACCGACGACGGCAGCGATCACGCCTGGGGCGGCCATCACCTGGTGCTGGGCGGCGCGGTGCAGGGAGGCCAGATTTTCGGCCAGTTCCCGACCTTCGCCCTGGGAGGTCCAGACGACACGGATACGCGCGGCCGCTGGATTCCGACGACGTCGGTGGATCAGTACGGGGCGACGCTGTGCAATTGGTTTGGAATTCCACCCAGTGCCATGCCAGGGGTGTTTCCGAATCT
>JBBIVT010000156.1:0-7952 GCA_037439565.1 Acidobacteriota bacterium
GGCACTCCGCCGAGCGTCACCTGAAAGCTGGAGGCGAGTTGCGTGATCCCGCTGGCGATCTCGAGAGCGGGCGTGGCGGGCGTCACCGCGCCGAACCCGACCCCGTATAGGATCACCGTCTCGCCCGAATGCGCCGGCCGGGAGTTCACCCCGGCGATGGCGCCCGCGGGCAGAATATACGTCACGTTATCGGGCAGCAGCGCGACGACGAACTGCGTTCCGCCCAGGTTGAACGATGGCGGCGCAAGCAGTCCCGGCTCCATCGCATTCACCGTCAGGTTGACGGCGGCGCTGGTCGCATTGCCGTTGGTGACGGTAAGCTGGTTCGTGCCCGCGCCGATGTTCGACGGCAACTGCGCGTTCACCTGCGAGGGAGAAATATAGGCAACGGCCGCCTTCAGGCCTCCAATGTTCACCTGCACGCCGTCGAGCGAAGTCGGCGCGTTGCTCCCGCTAAAATCCGCGCCCATCCAGGGGCGGCTGTCCGGAGCTAAGTTGCTGCCATAGATTTCTACCCAGGAGCCGGGCGCAACAGAGGTGAAAGCTCCGAACGCCGACCCGCTGATCACCTTGGTGATCATCGGCAGGATGGGTGGCGGCGCAGCAGCAGCCGCCGGCCAAGTCCAGGTGTCGTTGTAGTAGGCGAAGTGCGTATCCTCGGTTCCGCCGAACACCACGATCTGCTGGCGGGCGGCATCATAAGCCATTGCGATGGCGTAACTGGCGGTCGGGACGGCGGCTGGCACCAACTGGGTCCAGTTGGTGCCGTCCCAGGCCCATGTCTCAGGATAATCCGTGGTGTTGTGGTCGCCGCCATAGAGGATCGCCTGCCCGTGGGCGGCGTCGAAGGCCATTGCGCCGTCGTCACGCGCAATCGGAGCGGCCTTGGTGGCCTTCAGCGTCCAATTGGTTCCATCCCAGATCCACGTGTCGTTGAACTCCACCGTATCGGAGTAATACCCTCCAAACATCACCGTCTGGTTCCTCGCCGAATCGAACGTCATCATGCCGCGCCAGCGTGCGGGCGGACTCGTGGAAGGCCCTTTTTGGCTCCACGCGGTTCCGTTCCACACCCAGGTGTCGTTGTAGTAGTGCCCGTTCCCGTCGGAACCGCCGAAAAGCACCACCTGTCCGCGGGCAGCGTCGAACGCCATCATGGTGTGATATCGCGGGTAGGGCGCGGTCGGTGTGTTTTGCGGTGTCCACGTGGTTCCATCCCAGGTCCACGTATCTCCGAAAGGGTTGCCGCCAACGTCCTCTCCCCCGAACAACACCACCTGACCATGCGCCGCATCGTAGACCATCGACGCGCCGTCTCGCGGCTGCGGGCTGGTGGCCGGAGTCTTCTTGGTCCAGTTCATGCCGTCCCAGACCCAGGTGATGTTGTACTCATAATATGTGCTCCCGACGCCCAGATAGCCGCCGAACAAGACTGTCTGTTGATGGGCCGAGTCGTAAGCCATCGACGGAAACGCGAGCGTCAGCGGCATGGTCTGCGGCGTCTGCTTCGTCCAGTTGGGGGCCTGCGAAAAAGCGGTTCCAGCGCCCACCATCAGCAACAGCGGAAACACACGGGTAAAATGCTTCACCTCTGGCGAACCTCCGGCTCACTAGTCTAGCAAGAACGCCTATTTTCGTGTGGGCAACGCCGCGCTCCGGATCGCGGAAACCAGTCCCTCGACGGTGTGGGGGTGCGCCTCGGCGTCCGGCTCGATTCCGTGTTCGCGCAAGGTTTGCGAGGTGATCGGCCCAATGGAGGCGGCCTTGATCCCATGCAGCGCTTCCCTGCCCGCGGCCGCGATGAGATTCGATGCCGTCGACGAACTGGTGAACGTGATCCAGTGCGGCTTGCGGCTGAGAACGGCGCGCGCTTCCCCAGCCAGAACTTCCGGAGCGAGCGTCCGGTACGCCTCCACCACGTCGACGGTTGCGCCCCGCGCCGCCAGTTCGCGCGGCACTAGATCGCGGGCCACGGCCGCGCGCGGCAGCAGGATTCTGCGCCCAGTCAGTTCTTCCGCCGCGAAGGCTTCAATCAGGCTCTCCGCCACGTACTCCCTGGGCATCAAATCGACCTTCAGATGCAGCGCCTCGACGGCGCCCTTGGTTGCCGGTCCTATGGCGCAGATGCGGGCCTTGAGCGATCGCAGATCCCGGGCCGATTTGTCCAGCCGTGCGACAAAATGTCGCACGCCGTTGGCGCTGGTGAAGATGAGCCAGTCGTAGGAATCGAGCCGGGCGATGGCGTCATCGAGAGGCTTGCGGTCGGCCGGCTCGCGAAGCTCGATCGCCGGCAGCAGAATCGCTTCCGCGCCCAGCGCTTCCAGTGGCTCGGCCAGCTCGGCGGCCTGGGATCGGTCCCGCGTCACCACGATGCGCTGGCCGAACAGCGGCAGGCGTTCGTACCAGTTGAACCTGTCGCGCAAGGCAACCACTTCGCCGATCACGATGGTCGCGGGCGGTTTTAACCCCGCGTCCGCGATCCGCTGCGCCAGGTTTGAAAGCGTCCCCGTAATGGTTTGCTGATCCGGTCTCGTGGCCCATCGGACGGCCATGGCAGGCGTCTCCGGCGAGCGGCCGTGGGCGATCAGCTCGCGCGCGATGGCGGCGAAATTCACCAGGCCCATGAACAGCACAATCGTCTCCGACCCGCCAATCTTGTTCCAGTCGATGGCTTCCACCTTGTGCCCGGTGACGAACGTGACGGCGGAGGAGTGCTCGCGATGCGTCAGCGGCACGCCGGTGTACGCAGCCAACCCCAGCGGCGTCGTGACGCCGGGCACGATTTCAAACGGCAGGCCCACGGCGGCCAGGGCTTCCATCTCTTCCCCACCCCTGCCGAAAATAAACGGGTCTCCGCCCTTGAGGCGCACCACCGTGAGCCCTCGTTTCGCGCGGTCGACCAGAATCGCGGAAATCTCCTCCTGCGTCATCTCGTGTTCGGCGCGCTTTTTACCGACATAGAGTTTTTCCGCATGCGCGGGTGCTAGGCCCAGCAGATGCTCGCTCGCCAGATGGTCGTAGAGGATCACGTCCGCGCGCGCCAGAATCCTTTGACCCTTCACCGTGATAAGGGAAGGATCGCCGGGGCCCGCGCCGATGAGATAAGTCATGTTCTTTTAAAGCAGCCGCCGCGCGAGTTCCTGGCCCACCACGATCGGGTCCGCGCCGGTCTGCTCGCCCCGCTTCACGTTGGAGCCGTCGGGCTCGGAGACAAACGCGCGCAGATGAATTTCGGAGCCGTGAATCGTCGCGTGCGCGCCGATCGGGACCTGGCAACCTCCGCCGAATACAGCGAGGAACGCCCGCTCCGCGGTTACCGCGGTACGCGACATCGCGTGATTCAGCGTCGCCGCGAGCTTGTGCGCCTCGCCGCCGTCTTCCCGCGTCTCGATGGCCAGCGCGCCTTGTCCAACCGCCGGAATCATCACGTCGGGAGGGATCAGCTCTGCAATGCGGTCCGCCCATCCGAGGCGGCGCAGACCGGCGGCGGCCAGAATAATCGTGTCGTACTGCCCTTCGTCGAGCTTCCGCAGGCGCGTGTCGAGATTGCCACGCAGCATTTCTATCGAAATGTCCCGATGCATGGCTTTCAACTGGACGGTGCGGCGAAGGGAACTGGTGCCGACCTTTGCGCCATCCTTCAACGGCCCGCCGATCAGCGCGTCGCGGGCGTCCTCGCGCTCCGGAATCGCGGCCAGCGTCAGGCCGGCGGGCAGGTCCGCGGGCATGTCCTTCAAGCTGTGCACCGCCAGATCGATGCGCCTGTCGAGAAGCGCTTCTTCAATTTCCTTGGTGAACAGGCCTTTCCCGCCCACCTGCGCCAGGGGCACGTCCTGAATTTTGTCTCCGGTGGTCTTGATGATTTCCAGGCGCGTCTCCACGCCCGCGTCGTGCAACCTGGAAGCAATATGGCGGGCCTGCCACAAAGCGAGCTGCGAGCCTCGCGATCCGATCACGATCATGAATGGTTCCCCAGACGGAATAATTTGCGGATGAACTCCATCGCCTGCGCGCCGTCCGGCGAAGCCGCCGAGTGCCGCAGTTCGGTGATGGGGCCATGCGCGATCTTGTTCACGATGCCGCGGGTAATGGCCTCCAGCGCCTCCTCCTGCTGCGGCGACATCGCGCCCAGGCGCGAACGCATGCGCTCGATCTCGTGCATGCGCAAGCTTTCCAGGTGCTCCTGCAGGCTGACGATGGTCGGCGCGACCTCGCGCGTGGCCAGCCGCAGCATCATGCGCTCCACTTCCTCGCGAATGATCTCCTCGGCCTCGATCGCGGTCTGATTGCGGCCTTCGATGTTGGCTTGGACGGTCTTGTCCAGATCGTCGATGTCGTACAGGAACACGTTGTCGAGCTTATTGACGTCCGGCTCGATATTGCGCGGCACCGCGATATCGATCAGGAACATCGGGCGGTTCTTGCGTTTGCCGATGACGCCGCGCATTTGCTCGCGCGTCAGAATAAAATGCGGCGCGCCGCTGGAGGCCAGCACAATATCCATGTCGTGCAAGGCGTCCAGAAAATAATCGTAATCGATCACGCGGCCCTTGAACTCCCCAGCCAGCGCCTCGGCTCGCTCCCTGGTCCGGTTTGTGATGACGATTTCCGACACGCCGGCGCGCTTCAGATGGCGCAGCGCCGCTTCGGCCATTTCGCCTGCGCCCACCACCAGCACGCGCTTGCCCGCCAGCGATCCGAAAATATCGCGCGCTAATTCCACCGCCGCGTAGCTGATCGAAACCGCGCTCTCGCCGATATCCGTTTCCGACCGCACCCGCTTGGCGACGTTGAACGCGCGCGTCATCACCAGATCCAGGAAGCCGTTCAGCGTTCCGTGCTCCTTGGCCAGCGCGTAGGCATTTTTGAGCTGCCCCAGAATCTGCGGCTCGCCCACCACCATGGAATCCAGGCTCGACGCCACGCGGAACAGGTGGCGGATGGCGTCAGGGCCGTCGTAACGGTACAGATACGGCACCACCCATTCCCGTTTTACGGCGCGCGACTCGGCTAAGAACTCCTCCACCGCGCACGTCGCGTCTGCGCCTTCTTCGGCGGTGGCGGCGATCTCCACCCGGTTGCATGTGGAAAGAATCATCCCCTCGATCACACCGGGGCGGTTGCGCAGGGATTGCAAAGCGCCCGGGAGCGCGTGCTCCTCGAACGCGATCTTTTCACGCACCTCCACCGGGGCGGTGCGATGATTCAGCCCTGTGAGCAGCAGCTTCATGGAATCAGCACCGGCCGAAGTCCAATGTGCGCCACCCAGGTGAGCGCGGAAAATCCCAGCACGACCAGGGACATCACGGCCGCTTTTCTCCCCCGCCATCCGGCCGAGGTGCGGAGAATGATCATGAGGAGGCAGACCAGCCAGGTGAAAATCGACAGCAGAATTTTGCCGCCGTAAATCCAGCCCGGAATCGATTCGGTGGACGCCCAGGTGATGGCGAAGATCACTCCCAGCGTCAGCAGCACGAACCCGATGCCCATCGACGAACTGATCACGTTATCGAGCGTGGCCAGCGGCGGCAGTTTTTCCAGCCACGAGACCGACTTCTTCCGCTTGAGCCGTTGTTCCTGCACCAGGTAAAACAGGCTGGCGCTGGCTGTGAGCAGCAGCGCCGCATAGCCTGCCAGAACCAGCAGAATGTGGACAATCAGCCAGGCGTCGCGCACGCCCACGTTGGGCCAGGTCGCCACCGGACGTTCCAGAGCGGCAGTCAAGGTCATTAAAAAGACCAGCGGAAACATCGCCACCGCGGTTCCGGCGAAGTGATACCGCTTTTCGACAAACAAAAACACGAGCGCGACAAGGAATCCGCACAAGTCCACCGTGCCGTAAAAATTGTCCAGCGGCAGGCGTCCATAGGCCATCGCCAACTCCACCAGCGCCACGCCTTGCAGCACCACCCCGACGCGGAAGGTGGAAAACGCTGCGTTATAAAGGCTATGGTTCCGGCGGATAATCGCGAACATCGAATGCGCCAGGCCAATGGCGTAAAAACAAGCTGCCGCGCGGAGCCAGAAGATGCTGGTGTCGAGCATTACGAACCTACCTAGATTGTAAGGGTTTCCCGTGGGGCAACGCCAACGCGCTGCTGGCGTTCGCTTCACTTACGGCTATCCTTATCCTCATGACCAATAAAATTTGCCTTGTTACCGGCGCCACCCGTGGAATCGGACGCGCCATCGCCAAAATGATGCTCGAGGAGGGCGCGCAAGTGGCCATCTGCGGACGCCATCAGGAGGCGGTTGACCAGACCGTCGCGGAGCTCTCCGCCGAAACGGGCGGTAAAGTCGCCGGGAAAGCAGCCGATGTAAGGAATCATGAAGAGATTGCCGGACTTTTCCGGTTCGTCGATGCTCACTTCGGCGGGCTCGACGTTCTGGTGAACAATGCCGGCGTAGGGGTGTTTCGTTCCGTCTCGGATCTTTCCGTGGAAGAGTGGCGGTTTACCCTCGATACAAATCTCTCGGGAGTGTTTTATTGCTGCCGCGAAGCGTTTCCCCGGTTTGCGGCCAGGGGCGGCGGGTACATCGTGAATATCAGCAGTCTGGCGGGCAAGAATCCATTTGCCGGCGGATCTGCCTACAATGCCTCGAAGTTTGGGCTGAATGGATTCAGCGAGGCGATGATGCTGGATAAGAGGTCGGACAACGTGCGGGTCAGCTATATCATGCCGGGAAGCGTGGCCACCGAGTTTGGCGGGATGGGTTCGGATTCGGGAGCCGATTGGAAAATCCACTCAGAGGATGTCGCCGGGATCGTGCGGACTTTATTAAAAATGCCAGAAAGAACCTTAATCAGCAGGGTCGAAGTGAGGCCATCGAAGCCGAAGAGGTAAGTGTTGCCGGCGCAGAGTCGCCGCGGGTTGAGGAGCATCTAAAGAAATGGCACTCGGGTTGCCTGATAGTTTGTGGCGAGGCGCGGAAAGCACCACCGGCGCTTCAAAGAGAAAGGCGGCAGATAAAATGACACGGCTCAATGTCCCCTTGGATCCGGCGAAAACCGGCCGTGAAGCGAGCGTTCTGGAGACCGGCCTCCGGCGCATGATCATCGGCCAGGACGAGGCGATTCAACAAATCGTCAACATCTATCAGATGCACCTCACCGGGATGAACGCGCCGGGCCGGCCGATCGGTAACTTCCTGTTCTTGGGGCCCACGGGCTCCGGTAAGACCCGCATCGTGGAAGCGACCGCCGAAACGCTGCTCAAGAACCCTCGCGCCGTCATCAAGATCGATTGCGCGGAGTTTCAGCACAGCCATGAAATCGCCAAGCTGATCGGCTCGCCTCCTGGATATCTGGGGCATCGCGAAACGCATCCGCTGTTATCTCAGGAAGTGCTGAATCAGTTCCACACGGAGACGATGAAGGTCAGCTTCGTTCTATTCGACGAAATCGAAAAGGCGTCGGATGCGCTGTGGAATTTGCTGCTTGGCATATTGGACAAGGCCACGCTGACGCTGGGCGACAACCGCAAGGTCGACTTCTCCCGGGCGATGATCTTCATGACATCGAACCTGGGCGCTTCGGAAATGACGTCCATTTTAGCGCCGAAGCTTGGCTTCGGAAGCGCGGATGAGCGGTTGAAATCCACCACTGGTGTTTTTGACGACAAGGTGTCGGGCAAGATCGCGCGGAGCGGTGTGGAAGCGGCGCGGCGCAAGTTCACGCCGGAGTTCATGAACCGTTTGGACAAGATCGTCACGTTCGCCCCGCTGGGCAGCGAACAATTGAAGAAAATCCTGGACATCGAGCTGAACCTGGTGCAACAGCGGATTTTCAACACGGCGTCGGATCGCGCCTTTGTGTTCACGCTGTCTGACCCGGGCAAGGACTTCCTGCTCACCGAAGGCACGGACATGAAGTACGGCGCGCGCCACTTGAAGCGCGCCATTGAGCGCCTGCTGGTGCACCCGATGTCGAACTTGATCGCCACCGATCAGGT
>JBBIVT010000157.1:0-7843 GCA_037439565.1 Acidobacteriota bacterium
GGGATGGCGGGATTGAGGGCACGTACACGCGCCAGGGGCGCGACGAAAAAAGCGTCTACCCGTTTGAAGCGAAGCGCTTCGTGCCGTCGCCTTTATCTGGTGAAGAGGTTCCGCAGATCGCCGGACTTTGGATCATCCCTACCCAGAGCAAAAAAGGCGAGAATGCCTGGCAATTCATCGTTCGCCAGTCCGGGCCGGAGGTTTCGGCAGCCGTTCTGCGCATCGATGGAGACACCGGAGCCCTGCAAGGCGGCTATAAAGATGGAAAATTCGTCTTGAGCCATTTTTCCGGCGCGCGGCCGGCGCTTTTCGAGGTTACGCCCCTGGCCGATGGGACGCTCGAACTGCTCGAGAACGGGAAAACGAAGTTCACTGCGGTCCGCGCGGATCAGGCGAAGGCCAAAAACCTTCCGGAACCCTCCGATCCGTCGAAATACACCAGCGTGAAAGATCCCACGAAGCCACTCCATTTCGCTTTTCCGGATTTAAACGGGAAGCTCGTCACGAACGAAGATCCGCGATTTGCGGGCAAGGTGGTCCTGGTGAACCTCAGCGGGAGCTGGTGCCCGAACTGCCATGACGAGACTCCGTTCCTAGTGGCGATGTATAAGAAATACCGTTCGCAGGGGTTGGAAATCGTGGCGCTGGATTTCGAGGAAGCCGATCAGTTGAAGGATCCGGAGCGGCTGCGGGCTTTCCTCAAGAAATACGGCATTGAGTATACCGTTCTGCTGGCAGGAGACACCGCGGACGCGGCCGAAAAGCTTCCCCAGGCCCAGAACTGGAACGCCTGGCCGACGACCTTTTTTATTGGACGGGACGGCTTGGTGCGCGGAACCCATGCCGGATTCCCGAGCTCGGCCAGCGGCGAGCTGTTCGCTCAGGCCAAGGAAGAGGTTGAGGCCAAAGTTGTCAAATTGCTCAACGAAAACGCGCTGACGCAACGCCAGTAGGCGCCGCTATGTTATTCTAAAAGTCGTTATGAGCATTCCCAATGTAAAGCGGTATCGCATTACCAGTCCCGATGGCACCGCCTCGGCCAGCCTGATGGCCGTTCTGCCGAAGAACATCGATGTGAACGCCTATCTTTCGGAAGCCGCCCAGCGTTTTGACTGGAAGGCTTATGCCGAATCCCAGGCGAAGCAGTTCAAGATTCGCGTCGGCCAGCAGAAGCAGAAAAAGGCGAAGTAAAGTTCCGTCTACGGCAAGCGGGCGCGCAGAGTGCGCAGGCTGCGAATCGCTTCCTGCGCAACATCCTTATCCGGATCCACGGACAGCGTCTGCAGGTACGTCTCCGCGTCTTTCTCGCCGGACCGCGCGAACACGGTGCATAGTTGGATTTTCTCGTCGCGCGTCGCCCCCGGCAACATGGGGTAAATCGCCAGCCGGATGTTCCGCTCTCGCGCCAGTTCCGTCACGTAGGCCAGGGCTACCCCTTGGTACGTCCTCACGTTTAGCGTGTTGACTAAATACCGCAGCGGGCTGAATTCACCCGTATCCAGATTCCCCAGTGAGACCAAAGCGAACGCGTCGGCCAGCCGTGGGCCCATTTTGCGTTCATTCTTGAAGTCCGCCTCGAGCGTCGACCGATCAATGGGATTCCGGATCCGCGCGAGCCCTTCCGCGGCGGCCGCTCGCAGGCTGTCGTCCTTGTCCGACAAATAGCCGAGGAAAATCGCATGATCCGCCGGAACGCCAAGCATGGCCAGCGCGGTCAGCGCGGCACGCCGGACGCGGATGTTGCGGGCGTGCTGCAGCGCGCCGCGGACGTCGGGCGCGGCATCGCGATTCAGCAGAATTCCCGTGGTGCTGAGCGCGGCGATTTGGATCTTTTCTTCAAGATCGCGCAGCAAAAAAGCGATGCGCGGAGCGGCAGCGGGATCGCGGATCTTTTCGATGGCGGTCAGCGATTCGAACATCACCGAATCGTCTTTCGAATGCAAGGCCTCAATCAGATCGGGAATCGCCGCGCGTCCGCGAAGGATGCCAATGGCGCGGGCTGCGTTCGCACGCACATCGGTTCCAGGGCCGGTGCGGACCATCTTCCCCAGTGCGGCGATCACTTCGGGGCGAACTTCGACGTAGGCGTCAATCACCTGCCCGTTGGTGTCTGAAAATTTCGCCTTGATCGAGGATCCAATCCGCTGCAGCGATCCGCTCACGCCGGTCTTGAGATAGCCGGGCAGGTAGACGTTCACCAGGCCGTCGGTGGCGCGGATGTCGACCTCGGGGTCGGGGTCCGCGCAGAGCTTGACGAGAGGCTCCACGGTTTTCGGCCCGCCGATTTCGTCGAGCGCCTTGACGGCCTCGATCCGGACGGAAATGTCGTTGTCGCTCGTATAGGGGAGCAGCTTGGGAATGGCATCCTCGCCCTGCTTACCCAGTTCACGGGCCGATTTGGCGCGCTGCTTGGTGTCTTGCTGGGCGAAGGCGAGGGACGCGAGGATGGCGAATGTAATGGTCAGCTTCACCGGACAAACTCGACGGTCACGCGGTGCGGAATAATGCCGGCTTCGAAGCCCATATCGAGCAACTTCTGCGCCGCCACCGGCACCAGATCCCCGCAATCCACGGTGTAATGGTTCACGTACATGCCCACGAATTTTTCCGCCAGGGCGGGCTCCATGTCGCGGGCGAATTGCATCGCGTAGAGTAATGCTTCCTCGCGATGATCCAGGGCGTATTGGATGCTTTCCCGCATCAGCCGGCAGCACTCCGTGCTAATTTCAGGCGAAAGATCGCGCCGGAGGACGTTCGCCCCCAGAGGCAGAGGCAGGTTGTACTTCTCCTTCCACCAGCGGCCCAGATCCACAACATTGTGGAATCCACCCTTGGCGAAGGTCAACTGGGCTTCGTGAATGATCAGACCGGCGTCGGCGCGGCCCTCCTGCACGGTGCTCAGGATTTTGTCGAAGGGCACATCGACGGCATCGAAGTCCGGCTGCATCAGCATCAGGGTCAAATATGCCGTGGTGAGCTTGCCGGGAATCGCGATGCGCTTCCCCTTCAGATCGTTTACCGACATCGGATGGAGCGAAACGACCATGGGACCGTAGCCGTCGCCGATGCTGGAACCGGACGCCATCAATTTGTACTTGTCGGCGATAAACGGATACGCGTGGTAGGAGACGGCCGTCAGTTCGTATTCACCGGCGCGGGCCTTTTGGTTCAGGGTCTGGATATCGTCGAGCACGTGGCGGAACTCGACGAGCGAGGACCGGATTTTCTTGGTGGCGAGCGCGTAAAACATGTACGCGTCATCGGAGTCCGGGCTGTGGGCGCAGACGATTTCGGTGGCGGCAGTGGTCATTTTGAGGAGTAAATTTGATGATAGCAGGATCTGGTTTCCGCGCGAGCGTTTGCGGTCCCCATTCCATGGCCCGTTATAATTGCCTTGTCTCTTATGTCCAACCCTCTCTGGAACGATGTCGACAACTACTATGCGGATCTGCTGATTCCTCGCGACGAGGCGCTGCAGGCGGCTCTGCAGGCTTCCGCCGACGCCGGGCTGCCGTCGATTGCCGTTTCTCCGCACCAAGGCAAAATGCTGATGCTGCTCGCTCGCGCGATCGGCGCCAGGAAGATACTTGAAATTGGCACGTTGGGCGGCTACAGCACCATCTGGCTGGCTCGTGGGCTGTCCGAAGGCGGCCGCTTAATCACGCTGGAATACTCAGACAAGCATGCCGGAGTGGCGCGGCAGAACATCGCGCATGCGGGACTCAGCGGACAGGTCCAGGTTCGCGTGGGCCGTGCGATCGACACGCTGCCCGATCTGGTCAGCGAGGCTCCCTTCGATCTGATGTTCATCGACGCGGACAAGCCGGGCTACGCGGATTATTTTGAGTGGGCGGTGAAGTTGTCGCGTCCTGGCACCCTGATCATCGCCGACAATGTGGTTCGTGACGGCGCCGTCGCCGACCCTTCCAGCGCGGACGCAAATGTTCAGGGCATCCGGCGGTTCAACGAAGTTGTTGCCAAGGAGCCGCGGGTGAGCGCTACGGCAGTTCAAACGGTCGGCAGCAAGGGTTACGACGGGTTTGCGATCATCGTGCGGTTATAGTTTGACCGCGTTCTTGCGGACATAATCGTCCACCTTTGCCGGCTCAGGTCCAATGTAGTGGTACGCTTCGGCGTATTTCAGGCCGAATTTCCTGCCGATTTCGGCGTCGCGCTCCAGCACAAACTGGAGCGTGTATTCGCGGTTGGCCGTTTCGTCGTCGCCGCCGAGCAAGGGAAGCTTCAATCCCTGCTGCGCGAGGCGCTGGCGAAGTTGCGCTCCCTGATGGCCTGCCGGCCCTTGCGCGGTATTCAGTAAATTGACGGCGATCTTGCGATCCATGAAATCCGTGATGTCGACCGCTCGATTGACGTACTGCGGGCCTCGGGCAAAGTAGTACTTTTCCTTCACGGCGTGGGGCATTACGCCCGCGTCGAAATGTTCCGGGAAATCCTTGCCGCCCGCGGCCATCCAGCAGGCCGCCTCGACCGCTTTCGCAGTGACGTAATGATCGGGATTTTCTTCATAGTGCGACCAGGGGTCGTAACAAATCACCGTATCCACCTTCAGCAGCCGGAAAAGAAAGATCAGCCGCATGCGCAGTTCGACAGGCGCGACGCTATCCATCATATGGTTGCGGTAATTCAGGTCGTAGTTCTTTTTGAGTCCGAAGGCCTTGGCGACGGCCAGATTATCCCGCTCATTGGCGAGCACGCCCTCGCCTACAGTACCCGGGCCGGTGTGGTCGTCGTTGGTAGTGCGGATGAGGTAGCCGGTGTAGCCTTCCTCAATGAGCTTCAAGACGATGCCTCCGGCGAAGATCGGCAGGTCGTCGGCATGCGGTTGAATCGCCGCGAGCACTTTCCCGGCATGAGGCTTGCCTGGGCGGGCACGCTCAATTTCTACTTCAGTGGTGGGGAAAGGACCTTCGTCGGTGGCCGCACTGGCGGCGGAGAGCGCAAACGCGCTGCCGGTGATGCGCGAAAGAAATTCGCTTCGTTTCATGGGATGTATTCTATCGAAGCAGCTTCAGATATTCCGGCAGCCCGTGAAATTCATCGACGTGATCCGGAGCCGAGTTGCCGGCGTAGCCCATCATGCGAAACTTGCCCGCGCGGACCTCGCTCAGTTGCTGCGTCTTGGAAGGTCCCCAGCGCAGGATCGCGCGGCGCTGCAGGCCAAGCCGTGCCACCAGCCAATCCGCTGTTTCGGTGGTACTGGCGAAGGTGCCGGGAAAAATTTCGGAGTGCGTGACAACCATCGTTTTGCGTCCGGCGACGGCATCGCGCGCGAACTTCAGAAAAATGTCCAGGTGGTCCGGCTCCAGTTGGGATTCCAGCGGTCCCGGTTTGCCGCTGACGTAACCGGTGTGCAGGCCGTCAATCAGCAGGACCTTTTGCACTTTTTCGTAATTCTCGGGGACGGAGAGAATCTCGCGGATGGCGCCGTGGCCCGCGCTCCAGGCGGTGAGAGAGATTGGGCCGAACGCGATGCCGGACTTCCGGCTCGCCTCGCGCAACATGTCGGCGAACAGCCCGTGATCGGAGAATCGCTTGGCGTAGGCGGACGATCCGGATCCCGCTTCTACTGAAATCACCGCGAAGCGTCCGGTGCGCGCCGCGGCGACCTCGGCTACCCAGGCGGCTCCGTGAAAGTGGACGAAGAGCGGCAGGCGTTTCGATCTTTCCAGTTTGGCCGGGACGAACAGCGTGCCGGCGGCGAGCGTCTCACGGCGTCCGGGAGGCGCTTCCTTCGTTAGCCGTGGATGCGCGCGGGTGTGCTCCACCATGGGCGATGGATTCTGAGACTGCTGGGCAAATGCGGAAATGACGGCGAGGTACAGGCAGGCTGAGGGGCGCATGAGTGGCTCCCGTCATTCTACGCGACGCTTCCATGGCGCAGCGGAAGTCCCGCCTGAGCAGACGGGCAAGAGACGCGGGGCTACAGGGCTTCGAGATTGGGGCGAAGCGCAGCCAGAGCTCGCTCTAACATGCGAAGAGCGGATTCGACGCCGGTCAGTTGCTGGGCGCGGCCCATGGTTTCGATCCGGTAGGCGGCTTCGACGGCGGTCCGCGCGCCGAAGTTGGAAACGGAACCTTTCAGGCCGTGCGCGGCGCGTTCGATCCGCTTGGCATCGCCTGCCTCGATGGCTTCGTGAAGTTCACGGAGCGACTGCGGGTAGTCTTCGAGAAACAGCAGTGCGATTTCCTTGAGAAGTTCGGCATCGCCGCCGACGCGGGACAACGCCAATGTCCGGTCAAATATGTCTAGTGTGAATGTGGAGTGTTCCACTTCGATCGATCTCTACTTTTATCTATCGGCAGAAACTGGCGGATTATGATGGTGAGGGTGCCTCACTCTGCCGCAGTCGTTTTCGAAGCTGAATATTTGCTGCATCTGCCCTCTGTCGTGAACAGCAGCACGGCGGTGGTTTTGTCGCTGCACGGCTATGGATCCAACCCCGAGGCGATGCTGCGCCTTTCCGAGATGGCTCTGGGCGACGGCCCCATCATTGCCAGTTTGCGGGCGCCGAATCAATGCTATCTGCACACGGGGCCGCTTGGAACGCCGGCGCAAGGCAGTGCGGTAGGGTACAACTGGGGCACGACGCCCCACGCCGGGCACAACATCGCCCTGCATCACCGCATGGTCCAAGCGGTTTCCGCCCAGGTCCGGGCCGAATTCGGGATTCCGGCGCGCCGCGTCGTCCTGATGGGATTTTCGCAGCCGGTTGGGCTGAATTATCGCTTCATCGGCACTCATCCGGAGGAGGCTGGGGGCATCATCGCGCTGTGCGGCGGCGTCCCGAAGGATTGGGAAGGCGATCAATACAGCCTCGTCACCGCCCCCATTCTGCACATTTCGCGGTCAGAGGACGAATTCTTCCCGGAAGCCGTGGCGCGAGGCTTCCCGGATCGCCTGCGCGCACATGCCGCCAACGTGGAGTTTCACATGCTTCCGGGCAAGCACCGGTTTCCGTCGAAAGCCAGTCCGCTGCTCCGGGATTTCCTGGATCGGGTGATTTCCCGAGCCTGACCTTACCTTTAGGGCTGCTGCGTGATCGTCTTGATGCGCAGGTTGCGAAATTCGACGCGCGAGTCGTGGGCGAGGAGTCCGATGTGGCCGGACGGGCGGCGGAGGCCGGGGTGTTTTTTCAGGACTTCTGGATCGGTGACCGTGGAGAGGTCGGCATCGACGATGACGGTCCCATTGAGTTTCACGACAATGTGGGAGCCGATGGCGGAAATCTCTTCCTGGTTCCACTCGCCAGTGGGCTTCAGGAAGCCGGTTTTGGCCGGGAACACATCGTAGATCGACCCGTGGTATTGGGCCGGGCGGAGCTTGCCTTTGTAAACTGCGGCGTCGTGATCCAGGATCTGAATCTCCATGCCGACGTAGGCGGCGTCGCCTTCGAAGGGCGCGCGGATGCCAATGCCGTTGTTCGCTCCTTCGGTCAACTTGAAGTCGAAGCGGAGAACGAAGTTGGCGTACTCGGCTTCCGTGAACAGGTTGCCATGCGTGTCCGGGGCGGAGACGAGGATTCCATTTTCGACAAAATAGCCGGAGCCGCGAGAGCCTACGAATTTCCAGCCGTGGAGTGTCTTGCCGTCGAACAGATCGGTGAAACCGGGGTCGGCGGCGGTGGCGAAGGTGGTTCCAACGATAGCGAGGAGCAGAAGAGTTTTGATCACAATCTGTATGATATTCTAAGTGAGGAATAAGGTTCCATGGACCTGTTTCCTTTCCCAGTGGTTTTCCCTTGAGAGGCCACCCTAGCTCAGTTGGTAGAGCGGCTGATTCGTAATCAGCAGGTCGCCAGTTCGATCCTGGCGGGTGGCTCCA
>JBBIVT010000158.1:0-4439 GCA_037439565.1 Acidobacteriota bacterium
TCCGCGCCAGCGGATGTTTCGCAAGATCCCCCACCCTTTCTTTGCGCCCAAACCTAAATTCCTCGAATGAAGTCCAACGTACAGATTAGCCGCGGCATCGAATCCCTTTTCGGAACCAGGGATGAAAATATTCGTCTGATCGAAGACGGCTTGAACGTGCGCACGCGCCTGTTGAACGATTCGCTCGAAATCGAGGGCGACGACCACGCCGTGGAGCGCGCCTCGTCGATTTTGAACGATTACGAAGCGCTGGTGCGCGAAGGCCACGTCTTTCACAACGGCGACCTCAACAGCTTCCTGCGCGTCGTCACGGCGGACTGGGACACGACCCTGCGCGGCCTGGTGGACAGCGGCAAACAGCGCAGCTTCGGCAAGAAAATCGTCGCGCCGAAAACGATGACGCAGCGCCGCTACGTGGACGCCATCGAACGCCACGATCTGGTCTTCGGCATCGGTCCGGCGGGGACGGGGAAAACATATCTCGCCGTGGCGATGGCGGTTTCCGCGCTGCTGTCCAAGCGCGTCACGCGCATTATCCTGACGCGTCCGGCGGTGGAAGCGGGGGAGCGGCTCGGGTTCCTGCCCGGCTCGCTGCAGGAAAAAGTCGACCCGTACTTGCGGCCGCTCTACGACGCACTTTACGACATGCTGGATCCGGAAAAGGTGAAGGCGCTGCTGGAACGAAATACGATTGAGGTCGCGCCGCTGGCGTTCATGCGCGGGCGCACGCTGAGCGACGCGTTTATCATCATGGATGAGGCGCAGAACTCCACTCCGGAACAGATGAAGATGGCGCTCACCCGCCAGGGCTTCAATTCGAAGATGGTCGTGACGGGCGACACCACGCAGATCGATCTTCCGGGCGGTCTCCGCAGCGGATTGATCGAGGTGGCTGACGTGCTGCGCGGCGTCGAAGGGATCAGCTTCGTGCAGTTCGACGATAAGGACGTGGTGCGCCACAGCCTGGTGCAGAAAATCGTGCGCGCCTACGAAAAGTACAACGAATCGATCGGCGTCAACCGGCAATTGTCGCTGAAGCTGACGGATTCCGCTTCCGAGGTTTCGGCGAATGAGCCCGGAAAGCAGCCCCTGCCCGGCGAAGCTCCCGCCGCCTGAGGGCCATCATGTCTGCAGACGACCCCCATTTATTGTTCCGTCACCGTTCCCGCCGCGTGCGCCGGAAGCCGCTGGCTGAATTCCTCGCCGCGCTTGAAAAGCGCGTGGCGCGAGGACGCGGCGTGATGTGCCTGATCACGACGGACGCCGAACTGCGCCGGCTGAATCGCCAGTTCCGCGGCAGAAACTACGCCGCCGATGTTCTCTCATTCCCGCCCGATGAAATGGCCATCTCGTTCGACCGGGCGGCGGCGCAGGCCAAGGAATTGGGCCATTCAGTGGACGAAGAGCTGCGCATCCTGATGTTGCACGGCATGCTGCATCTATGCGGCATGGATCACGAAACCGACTCCGGCCAGATGCGCCGCGCGGAAACGCGCTGGCGGAAGCGCCTGGGATTGCCTTCCGGATTGATCGAGCGTGCGCAATGATGGCCGCGCTTCTCTCCCTCGCCTTCGTCACGGCCGTTTTGGTCACGCTGGTCACCTGCCTTCAGGTCTTGTATCTGGAGTCGCTGCGCATCCGCGCGCGGGAACTTCCGGCGCTGCAATTTTTTAAGGAGACGCTGGAGGCGAAGCTGGGGCTCGATATGGAGCGTGGCTCGCTCGCGTTTTCGCTGGTGAAGCATATTGGCCTGGGCGTCCTCGGCTGCCTGGCGATGGCGGCGGCGGTGGAGGCGGGGAACAGCCTGGGGGAGTCCCTGGCCATCGCCGCGGCCAGCTCCGCGTTCTACACGGTGATTGGAACCTATGTTGTTCCGCAACTGTTTTACCGGCGCAGCAGCGGGCATGCACTGGTGCCGTTGATTCCTCTGTTTCGCGCGATTTTGCTGGTGGTGACGCCGCTGCTGTGGGCGCTTGAATTTCTGCAATCTCTGTTTGAACTGGGGGACGCCAACTCGCAGGAAGATCCCACGCGTCCGGAAGAGCATATTGAGGCCCTGATTTCGGCCGGCGAGGAAGAGGGAATCATCGAAAAAGGCGACCGCGAGTTGATCCAATCCGTGGTGGCGTTCGGCGACAAGACCGTCCGCGAAGTGATGACGCCGCGTCCTCACATCGTCGCCGTCCGCGAGGACGCCTCGCTTGAAGAACTACGCCAACTGGTGATTCACGAGCAGTTTTCGCGCATCCCGGCCTACGACCGAACGATCGACCAGATCTCCGGATTCGTTCACGTCCGCGATCTGTTCGAACTCGACGACGAGCAGCGCGCCCAGCGCAAGGTGCGGGACATCATGCGCCCCATCCGCGCTATTCCCGAATCGAAGCCCGTGAACGATCTGATGAGGGAAATGCAGGAGGAGGGCGGGCATATGGCCGTGGTGGTGGACGAGTACGGGTCCACCGCGGGCATCGTGACCATGGAGGACATGGTGGAGGAGATCGTCGGCGAGATTCACGACGAACATGAGCCGGATCGCGATTTCCGCCACGATGCGGACGGCAGCTACGTGGTGAGCGGCAGCTTCGATCTTGGGCGCCTCGGCGACCTTCTCGACTTCCATCCGCCGGATGACACCGAATCCACCACCGTCGGCGGGTTAGTCACGGAATGGCTCGGACATGTGCCGGCAGTTGGCGAGGAAGCCGAGCGGGACGGGATCAAGATTCGAGTACTGGCCGCGAATCATCTGCGCGTGGATCAGGTGCGCGTGGCGAAGGCGGCGGAAAAGAGCGCATGAAAAGCGGATTTGTATCGATTCTTGGGCGGCCCAACGCGGGAAAGTCGACCCTGCTGAACGTCCTTTTGGGCCAAAAGCTGGCGATTGTCGCCGCCAGGCCGCAAACAACGCGAACTTCGATTCAAGGCGTCGTCACCACGGACGATTATCAGATCGTGTTCACGGACACGCCGGGGATTCATAAATCCAGCACGCTGCTGAACAAGCGCATGATGGATACCGTGCGCGCATCGGCCGGGGCCGACGTGGTGTTGTATATCATCGACACTTTGGAACCCGTCTCGCAAGAAGATCTGGAGGCGATCGACCTGGTGAAGAAGATCGACGCCCCGGCCATCGCGGTGTTGAACAAAGTCGACAAGTTGCACGACAAGCCGGAGCTCCTCGCGCTCATCGAACAGCTTCGCGCGGCGCACGAGTTCGCCGCGTTTGTTCCCATTTCGGCGATGAAGGGCCAGGGCGTGGACGTGCTTCTGAGGGAAATCGCCGCCAGGCTGCCTGAAGGCGAGCCGCTCTATCCCGAGGATCACCTGACCGATCAGCCGTCGCGGTTCCTTGCCGCGGAGATCCTCCGCGAAAAGATCCTGCATCACACCGGGCAGGAAGTACCGCACGCCTGCGCCGTCATTGTAGATTCGTGGGTGGAGACGGCGGGACTTCTGAAGATCGCGGCAACGATTTACGTGGAAAAGCCGGGGCAAAAAGCGATTCTGATCGGCGCCGGCGGCGCAAGCCTCAAAAAGATCGGCACGCTGGCGCGCTTGGAGATGGAGAAGACGTTCGACAAGAAGGTATTTCTCCAGACGTTCGTGAAAGTAAAGGCGAACTGGCGTCAGGACCCGGAGTTTCTGGCCGCTATCGACTGGCGTGGCATGGCCGGGGAATAGGTGTGGCAGGATTATATATATGACGCGTCTTGCTTCTTTTTTTCTCGCGGTTTCGCTGAGTGCGCCCGCGATCGTGGTGGCGCAGGCCCCGGCAGCTCCCGCACCGGCGAAGCACACCGAGGACGACCGGATTTACGATGAGGTGCGCCGCAAGCTGGCCAACGACGTGGACGTGAAGGGCGCAGGCATCGACGTCGCCGTGAAGAACGGCGCAGTGACATTGAGCGGCCGGGTCCACAACCAGAAGGGCAAGGAAAAGGCCGAAAAACTCACCAAGAAGACCAAGGGCGTCACCAGCGTGCAGAACAACCTGGTGGTGGCTGAAAGCGAAAAGTAGCGCGGCCGGGTTAGTGCCGGAAGTGCCGCACGCCGGTGAACACCATCGCCAGGCCTAACCGGTCCGCGGCCTCAATGACTTCGGCATCCTTTACCGATCCTCCCGGTTGAACCACCGCGGTGATGCCGTGCTTGGCCGCTTCTTCCACGCCGTCGGGAAATGGGAAGAACGCGTCGGAGGCGAGCACCGAGCCCTTCAGCGGCAGGACCGCCTTCATCGCGCCGACCTTCACCGAATCGACGCGGCTCATCTGCCCCGCTCCCACGCTGATGGACTGGCCGGCGCGCGCGTAGACAATGGCGTTCGATTTCACGTGCTTGCAGATCTTCCAGCCGAATTCGATCGCGGTCCATTCCTCTTCGGTCGGCGCGCGCTTGGTCTTCAGAACCGCTTCGGCCCGGATCAGGCGATGCGC
>JBBIVT010000158.1:4539-7715 GCA_037439565.1 Acidobacteriota bacterium
TCGCCTGTGGGAGGAATTTCCGCCAGACGGATGGAAACGGCTCTGTCGTACGCCGCAGTCGCAGCGAAGGCTTTTTTCGCCAGATTCCAATGCGTTTCCGGCGACAATGACCCATCGCTGGCGCGCAGTTCCTCAATCAACGGGGCGTAATCGGCGGAGGAGGTCACCACCGCGACGTCCTGATAATTCTTCGCCGCCGCGCGGATCATCGTCGGGCCGCCGATGTCGATATTCTCAATCAACTCATGAAGAGGCGCGTCGGGATTGGCGGCGATCTTCTCGAATTCGTACAGATTCACGCAGACCAGATCGATCTCCGGAATGCCGTGAGCCTCGATCGCGGCCATATGCTCCGGCCGCGATCGCATGGCGAGAATGCCTCCCGCGATGCGCGGATGAATCGTCTTCACGCGCCCGTCGAGCATTTCGGGGAATCCTGTTACCGCCGAGACCTCGCGCAGCGGCGCGACCGCGGCATCCTTCAAAATGCGATAAGTCCCGCCGGTGGAAACGATCTCGACGCCCAGCGATGTCAGCGCCCGGGCGAAGTCCACAATTCCGGTTTTGTCAGTGACGCTCAAAAGAGCGCGTTCAATGCGTGCCATGTTTGTTTTATGCCCGGCCCTTCGCGGCCTCGGCAAGGAACTGCCGCGCGCGTTGTTCAAAAATTTCGTACCGCCCCTCGGCGATGGTTTTGGCGTCGATTAACTCCGCGCCGACGGCCACGGCCGCCGCGCCGGCGCGCAGAAAATCGGCGGTGGTTTCCAGACTCACGCCTCCGGTGGGCACCATTTCGATGTGCGGCAACGGCGCTTTCAGGCTCTTGATATACTTCGCTCCGCCCACCGAACCGCAGGGGAAAACCTTCACGAAATCCGCGCCCGCCTCCCATGCCGTTACCACTTCGGTGGGCGTCAGCGCCCCCGGCATGATCACTTTCGAATAGCGCTTGGCCATCTCAATGGTTTTCAGATTCAGCGCCGGCGTGACGAAAAACTCCGCCCCTGCCAGCATACAGATGCGCGCCGTTTCCGGGTCCAGCACGGTGCCCGCGCCCAGCACAAGCTTATCGCCGAACGCGTCGGCCAGTTTTTCCAGGGCCTTGATCGCGCCGGGAACGGTCATGGTGATTTCGGCAGCGCGGATTCCGCCCGCATAAACCGCTTCAATCGCACGGATGGCGCTTTCGGCCGAGGAGGTTCGCACCACGGGAACCACTCCGATCTCAAGGATGGAGCGGAGGATCGCATTTTTCTTCATTTTCTTTTAGTGTACCCTCAGAAGTTATGCGACTCGTAACGTTTCGCCATGGAGGACATGGCGCAATGGCCGGCATTTTGTCCGGCGGCAAGGTGACTCCCCTGGACACGCCCATGGTGGCGGTGGTTTTCGGCGGCGCGATTCCGGCCCCCAAGGGCGATCCGGTGGATCTTTCGGAGGTGACGCTGCTCGCGCCGATCCCGCGGCCGCCGAAGTTCATCTGCGTGGGCTTGAACTACCGCGATCACGCCATCGAATCCAACATGGCGATCCCGAAAGTGCCGACCATCTTCAATAAGTTTCCCAACTCCGTCATCGGACCGGGCGCGGCCATCGTGCTGCCCAAGGAATCGTCGCAGCCGGACTACGAAGCGGAGTTCGCCGTGGTGATCGGTTCCGGCGGGCGGCGCATCTCCGCATCACGAGCGATGGATCACGTATTCGGCTACACGATCGTCAACGACGTCAGCGCGCGCGATCTACAGATGGCGACAACCCAATGGCTGATGGGCAAGACGTGCGACACGTTCGCGCCGATGGGCCCGGCGATCGTCACCAAGGACGAGATCGCCGATCCGCACAATCTCGACATTTCGCTCGAAATCGGCGGCGAAGTGCTGCAAAAGTCAAACACGCGCGAATTGATTTTTAAGATCCCCGAATTGATTGAGTTTATTTCCAGCGTGGTGACTCTGGAGCCGGGCGACATCATCTCTACCGGCACGCCTTCGGGTGTCGGATTCGCGCGAAAACCGCCTCGTTATCTGAAAGATGGCGACGAATGCATCGTCCGCGTCGAAGGCCTCGGGGAGTTGCGGAATCCCGTCGTGGCTGAAAATTAGGTGGTGGAAAGGCACCAGTTTTCCGCGTGAAATGAGCCAGCAACCCGCTTCCTTGACCTCGCATCTTTACGAGTGGAGGTTGAAAAATGCGGCACTTAAATCTAGCGGTTGCGGGAATGTTGCTGGCCGCTGCGTCGGCATGGGCCGATGCGCCGGCTCGTCCCGGCACGGTGAATTATGTCGAAGGGCAAGCGGTCATGGGAGGCAAGACCCTCGACTCCAAGTCCGCGGGACTGGAAATGGGGGATCAATCCATTGTCACGCTGGACGGCAAAGTAGAGATTCTCCTGACCCCAGGCGTGTTTCTGCGGCTCGGACCGAATAGTTCCGCGAAGCTGCTGTCCGCCGGTTTGACCGATACCCAGGTCCAGATCGAGCAAGGCCGCGCGATGGTGGAGGTGGATGAACTGTTCCATGAGAATCATCTGCGCGTGCTGCAAGGTGGATTCGCCATCGATCTGCAGAAAACCGGCGTGTACGATTTCGATGCCGCGCGCAATCAGGTGCGCGTGTTCGACGGCGAGGCGCTGGCGAGCGCCAACGGCGTGCGCGTGGAACTGAAGGGCGGCCATGAGCTGAATCTTGCCGCCGGCGCGGACACGAAATCGCACGGCTTCGATAAGAAGGGCTTTGAAGACGACCTGTTCGCCTGGAGCCGCCTGCGGTCTTCCTATCTGGCCGAGGCGAATGTCAGCCAGGCTCGGCTCTATGCGGACGACGGCGGATTCTTCGGCGCAGGCTGGTATTGGAATCCCTGGTTTAGCGCGTACACCTTCATCCCGGGCGACGGATTCTTCTACAATCCCTTCGGCTGGGGCTTCTACTCGCCCTGGTTCGTGTACCGCGCTCCGTTGATGGGTTACTATCGCGGCTACCACTCGTTCGCCCACTATGCGCCTCCGGCAGCGGCCGGCTATCGCGGCGGCGCGGTTCCGATGGGCCGCGTAGCGATGGGCCGTCCGATGATGGCCGCTCCCGCGTTCCATTCGATGGGCGGATTCCGGGGCGGACGGCGGTAAGACTTTCCTAATCTCCTCAACCCCTGCGGGTAGCCGGCTCAGTCCGGCTGCCCGC
>JBBIVT010000159.1:0-4069 GCA_037439565.1 Acidobacteriota bacterium
GCGTGCTCGGCAAAACCACCCCATCCAGTGCCGATTTCGAGGACATGGTCTTCCGGTTGCAGGCGCAGTTTCCGGCAAATGCGGTCGAGTTTCTGGAATTGCGCCGCTTCGAGCGAGTCCGCCTCCGCGTCGTAGCAGGCGCAGGAGTACATCAGACTGGGGTCCAGGAAGAGCTGAAAGAAACGGTTGCTCAAATCGTAATGCGCGCCGATGTTGCGGCGGCTGCCTGCAAGGGAGTTGCCGCGCAACCGGTGGCGCAGGATGTCGAACATCCGGCTGAAGGCGCTCAGGACGCGGTTCTCCCGCTCCATGCGCGCCAGATTTCGCACGGCCAGGCGGACGACCGAGGTGAGGTCGGGCGAGGACCACTCGCCGGCCATCCAGGATTCGCCTAACCCAATATCGCCGCCGAAGATGGCGCGCTGGAAGAGGCGGTGATCATGCACCACGACGGTGGCCTCCAGCAGCGCACCGGGCTCTCCGAATTGGAGGGTCTGGCCGTCGCAGATCACCTTGAGCGACCCGCCGCGCAGCGATTTCAGGCTCTTGAGGAAGAGGTTCTTAGCGAAGGATGTCAGAAGTCTGTTCATTAGCGTTCTCCCGTCCGGCGGGCCGGGTGGGTATAGACCGGGACTCGTTTCAAGTACAGCCGCAGCGCTTCCCAGTGGATGGCCCAGATTACCTTGGCCGTCATCCACGGAAACCGAAGCAGCGCGCGATGAAGCGCAGCGGCACTCCAGGGCTCGCGCCGCAACTGTAGAGTGGCGTCAAACCCTCCGCGCTCACCCGCCAGCGTGTCCATGTGCGCCACCAGTTGCTCGCCCGGCGCCGTCAGGACGAAACGGTAATCGAGTTCCATGGGCATGAACGGCGAGACGTGGATCGCCTTCGGGCAGCGATACACGAACGATGGGGATGACCGGTCGCGGTTGGCGGCGGACAGCCAGTAGTTGTGGGCCTCGCCGAAGGTGCTGTTGACTTCCGCCAACACGGCTTCGAGTGTTCCCTCGCGGCTGTAGCAGTAGAACAGCGAGATCGGGTTGAAGACGTACCCCAGGTAGCGCAGATGGGTCAGCAGAAAGATGGGGCCATCGGGAAGCCGGACGCCGTTGCGCGCCGCGTCGGCGCTAAGCCGCTGGCGCAACGGAGCCGTGGGATCGCCGAAGTGGTCGCGCTGGTGGAAGCTGGCCCAATTGAACCTGTTATAGCTGGAAAACGGTGAGACGCCCATCAATTCAGGGATACGGTCGATGTCCAGCATCGCCATGAAGAGCGGATAGGTAAACTCGTGGCGCGCGGGCTCAAATCTGCGGTGCCGCACAGTGCCGATGTAGAGCGAGGATTCCACGGTTTCAGACCTCCACTCCCAAGGCCCGCGCCACGCGCAGCGCCGAATTCAGGCCGTCTTCGTGAAAGCCATAGAACCAATAGGCGCCGCAGAAATGAGTTCGATTGGCGCCGCTGATCTCGTTCCAGCGTGCCTGCGCTTCGACAGCTTGCCGGTTGTAGAGCGGATGGTAGTACACCAGGCGGCGCAGAACCTTGGACGGGTGGATGCTGCCGCTGTCATTCATGGTGACGCAATAGTCCTCCGCCACCTTGAGGGACTGCAGGCGGTTCATGTGATAGGTGAGCGTGGCGCCGCTGGATGCAGGACCCAAGTGATAATTCCAGGATGCCCGGGCATGCGGACGGCGCGGCAGCAGGGAGGAATCCGTGTGCAGGCAGACTTCATTGCGGCTGGTGGCGAAGCTGCCCAGGATCCGGCGCTCGGCGTCGCTGGGGGATTCGAGCAGGGGAAGAATCTGATTCCCGTGGCAGGCGAAGATTACCTGGTCGAATGCCATATCGGGTCGATTCTGAAATCGCAACGTGACTCCTTCGAAGTGCCGGACCACCGATTGAACGGTAACTCCCGTGTAGATCCGGTCCTGGTACGGAGCGGTTATCGGCTCCAGATAGCGGCTACTACCACCCTGGATCACTTTCCATTTTGGGTGGGTGTCGATGCCCAGCATGCCGTGGTTGTCGAAAAAGCGAATCAGCGTGAGCGCCGGGAACGAGCGGATCGCGTCGGTGGACATGGACCAGACTGCGCACGCCATGGGGTAAAGATAGAGCTCGGCAAATTCAGCGGTGTAACCACCTTGATCCATCACGTCGCCCAGGGTCAGCGCGGCGGCCGCGGGATTGCCGATCCAGTTTGCCGCTTCCCGGTTGAAGCGCAGAATCTCGCGCAGCAGCCGATAGTGGGCCGGCCGCAGGGCGTTGGCACGTTGAGCGAAGAATCCGTTCAGTCCCCGGCTGGAGTACTCGAAACCGGTGCTCCGGCTGGACACGGCGAACGACATGTCGCTCGGTTGGGTCTCCACGCCGAGCTCGATCAGTAGCTTCACCAGGTTGGGATAAGTGCGGTCGTTGTGGACGATAAAGCCGGTGTCCACCGCCAGCGGGCCGCGGCTGCTATCCACCGTGACGGTGTGCGTGTGCCCGCCAAGGCGCTCTTCTTTTTCAAAGAGGAACACCTCGTGCTTGCGGCTGAGGTAGTAGGCCGCGGCCAGCCCCGATATGCCGCTGCCGATGACTGCGATGCGCATTACTTTGCCTCTCGCACGGAGGCGGCCGGAATCCGGAAGGGACGCAGGTCACGGGCAATGCCGAGCGCCGCCAGGAATTTCAACGTGAGGTAGGTTACATCGATCTCCCACCAGCGGTAGCCTTGGCGGCAGCTTCCCATGGAGAAGTGATGATTGTTGTGCCAGCCCTCCCCGAAGGTGATGAGGGCTAGCAGCCAGTTGTTACGGCTGTCGTCAGCAGTGTTGAAACGGCGCGAGCCGAAAACGTGCGCCAGCGAGTTGATGGAGAAGGTGCAGTGGAACAGCACCACCGTCGCCACCACGTAGCCCCACACAAAACCTCCCGGGCCGCCGATCAACAATATTAGCGCCGCGTAGAGAACTGTGGGAACCCAGTGGTGGCGGTCGAGCCAACGCAGTTCCGGGAATCGCGCGAAGTCCGCGATCGCTTTTGGGTTGTAGCTGTCGTACTCGTTAGTCAGAATCCAGCCCATGTGCGACCACCAGAAACCGCGCTGCGCGGGCGAGTGGATGTCCTGCTCGTCGTCGGAATGGCGATGGTGATGCCGGTGGTGAGCGGCCCACCAGAGGACGCCCTTCTGACTCGAAGTTTGAGCCAGGAAGGCCATCGCGAACTGCGCCCAGCGTCCCAGTTTGTAGCTCCGGTGGCTGAAGTAGCGGTGGTAGCCGGCGGTGACCGCAAACATCCGCAACGCGTACGACCCTGCCAGCCAAAGCAGCCAATGTCGCGTCGGAGGGAAATAGAGCACCGCTGCCACGCCCAAGTGCAGCAAGAAGAATGGGACAACAGCGCCAAGTTGGTAGCCGCGCAAGAATCGACGGACAGAACTCACTTCCTCAGCGTACAAGTCTGTCCAATGTTTGTCAAGGATAATACTGGACAAATGCTTGACAATCGGTACGACCTTCGCTACATTGGACAGTGACAAAGATGCCGGTCCAATACCCAATTCGCGCCGCGTCCAAGCTCACCGGCCTTCCCGTAGACACGCTTCGCGCCTGGGAGCGCCGTTACCAGGCAGTGAACCCCAGCCGGGCGGGGCGCGGCCGATTGTACAGCGAAACCGACATCCGCCGTCTGCTGCTGCTGCGCCACGCAGTGGATGGCGGGCATGCCATTGGTCAGGTGGCGTCTTTGAGCGATGATGCGCTGGAAGAACTGCACCTTACCGCGACAACTGCTCAAAAGGTGCGTCCGAACGCAGATGGCGGAGTCTTTCAGGCGCTGGAGCCCATACTGAAGGCGATTCAAGCGTATGACTACGCCGCGACCAATGAGGAGTTGGGACGGCTCGCGCTGCTTCTCACTCCGAGGGAGTTGGTACACAATGCCGTGCTGCCCCTGATGCGCCTGGCCGGCGAGAACTGGGAAAAAGGACTCTTTCAGATTGCGCATGAACATCTCCTCTCCGCCTGCGTGCGCAACCTTCTTGGCGGCCTGGTGCGGCGCCAGGAAGCGCGCAATGGTCACC
>JBBIVT010000159.1:4169-6119 GCA_037439565.1 Acidobacteriota bacterium
CTTTTGATCATGGGCCTGGGGAACATCGCGATGTCTCTCTATATGTTGATTCAACTGACGCGCCTGCGCCCCGACGAGCCGGTCGAAGCGATTCTGCGGAGGCGCGCGCGGTGACACCCAACCTGTTTCGGCGGAGAATCGTCACGCCTCTCCTGGACCTGCTGCGCCAGGGCATAACTCCGGAAAAGCTGGCGTTCAGCATCGCACTGGGGATCACCCTAGGCGTGACTCCCGTCCTGGGTTCCACCACCTTGCTGTGCCTGCTGGCAGCGGCTGTGCTCCGGCTGAACCTGCCGGCCATTCAACTGGTTAATTACATCGTCTATCCGCTGCAATTGGTCCTCCTGGTTCCTTTCATCCGGATGGGGGAATGGGTCTTTTCCGCTCCTCCGGTTCTGACCTCCGTGGACCAGGCCCGCGAACTGATCCGATCCGGCGTCTGGACCGCGATCACAATCCTCTGGGATGCCACGCTTCATGGACTCGTGGTCTGGCTCGCGCTCGGAACGCTCGCTTCCCTACTGCTCTATGCCCTGTTGCTGCCGGTCATTCGCCGGCTAGGCGACTCGCTGCAGCGGGAGGCTGAATGATGCAGGTCGCCGAAACGCGGGCGTTGCGAACCAAGCGAGAGGATTACCGGCAACATCCGGAGACCACCAGCCCTTTCGCGCCCTGGTTGTTGGAGAACTAACTCACATGCAAGCAGAAACTCTTCCGGCCTCACCGGTGATGGCAGCCGGCTACACCAAGTGGCTCGAGCGGGATTTACTGCCCGACCGGCTCATCCGCCTGGGTATCCGGCGCTTTTTGGCAGCGCGGCTACGGAAAGAAAGTGAGGGTGGACCCGAAGCCCAGGCGGAGCGCCTGATGCGCTTGATCAGCCAACTCCACCGTAGTCCGATCGCGATCCGCCCCGACGCCGCCAATGCTCAGCATTACGAGGTGCCGGCGGAGTTTTATCGTCTTGTACTCGGCCCGCACATGAAGTACAGTTCCGCTCTGTGGTCAGACAGTGCCGCCACCCTGGCGGAAGCTGAGGCAGCGATGCTGGAACTGACATGCCGACGCGCCCGTCTGGAAGATGGGCAGGACGTGTTGGAACTGGGGTGCGGTTGGGGCTCCCTCTCACTCTACATGGCCGATCGCTACCCCGGCAGCCGCATCCTGGCCGTTTCCAACTCGCGATCGCAGAAGCAGTTCATAGACGCCGAAGCCTCGCGCCGCGGCTTGCCGAATCTCGAAGTGGTCACCGCCGACATGAATGAGTTTGCGACCGCGCACCGCTTCGATCGCGTCGTTTCCGTCGAGATGTTCGAACACATGCGCAACTACGGTGAACTGCTGCGCCGTGTCGCGTCCTGGTCGCGGCCGGGAGCGCTACTGTTCGTGCACGTCTTCGCGCACAGCCGGTTCGCGTATCCCTTCGAGGTTAGCGACGCTTCCGATTGGATGGCGGAGCACTTCTTCACCGGCGGCCTGATGCCCAGTGACGACCTTTTGCTCCATTTCCAGGACCACTTCCGCATCCGCGAGCGCTGGCGCTCGAGCGGCGTCCATTACCAGAGAACTTCCGAAGCCTGGCTGGCAAAACTCGATCAGCATCGCGAGGATGTACTCGCGCTCTTCGGCGAGGTCTATGGGAAGGCCGACGCAATCCGCTGGCTGGTTAGATGGCGCGTCTTTTTCATGGCCTGCGCCGAACTCTTCGGCTACGCCCACGGCCAGGAATGGATGGTGTCCCACTATCTGTTCGAGAATCTCATTGGCCCTAATCCGACAGGCGGAGTTATATAGTTATGCTAACTACATTTATGCTGGCGACCTCTATGATTTCGATTCTGGCTCCTGGCGATACCATGCCATCGCTGAAAGGCGAGTTCCTCACGGGCAAGCCGGCCGTTCTGCCGGATGCCGCCTCCGGACGCGTCGCCCTTCTTGCGATGGGCTTCA
>JBBIVT010000159.1:6219-7653 GCA_037439565.1 Acidobacteriota bacterium
CCCAGACGCTCAGCCACTTCGGGCATCGGCAACTCGCTGAGGTCCCGCAGCATCAGAACGTCGCGCAGCAGCGGGGGCAGCTTTCCGGCCTCCTGACGCAGGACGGCGGACAGTTCCTTATCGCCGACTTCCGTTTCGGGGGTCGGTCTTGCATCGGCGATCTCCAGCCGGCCCACTCCTCCTTCCGCGTCCCCGTCGTCCAGGTAGAGGAAGCTGGCTCTTCGCGCTTTTCGTAGCCGCATCAGGCACTGGTTTGTGACGATCCTGGAAATCCACGTAGAGAACTTCGATTCCCGCTGGAACTGGCCGACGGCTCGCCATGCATTCCAGTACGAATCCTGCACGGCATCCTCGGCCTCCTGCCGGTCACGGAGAATGGAAATCGCCAGCTTGAACGATGCGGAGGAATTCCGGCGCATCAATTCCTCGAATGCCGCCTGGTCTCTTTCCTGCACCAAAGTCAGCAACTCGTCGTCGCAGAGTTCCGGGAGGGCTGTAGTGGACATGCTATTGGCCATCTGGATAAGAGATGACCGCACAGACTCGCGGCTTCAGTCTGAAGGAACGGCGATTCAGTATTAGAGACGAACTAATGCCATAATTCAGTGGTGCTAAAATGAATTTCAGGTGAAGCGAGAAACCGGTCCCGAAACCATCCACCGCGTCCTGTCAGAGTACGAGCTTGGCCGCAAACTCCGCCAACTCCGCCTTCGCAAGAAGATCGCGCTCGTCGATCTCGGAAGACACACCGGACTCTCCCCGTCCATGCTTTCCCAGTTAGAAAACGGCAAGATGATACCGACTCTCCCGACTCTGGCGCGGATAGCCATGGTGTTTGACGTCTCTCTCGATCATTTCTTTGGCGACAAGCGCGGGCGCAAGCTCTTTTCGGTGGTGCGCGCGAACGAGAGGATGCGCTTCCCGGACCGTGCGGATGCGCCATTGCCGTCCTACTTTTTCGAGTGCCTGACTTTTGCTTCCCAGGGTAAGGGACTACAGGCGTACCTAGCGGAGTTTCCTCCGCGTCCACAAACCCCGTCCAGCGAACACTTCCACGAGGGTGTCGAGTTCCTGTTCGTCCTGGAGGGTGAGCTTACCATCCGTTACCAGGAAGAGAATCACGAACTGCACACAGGCGACAGCGTGCTGCTGGACTGCTCCGAACCGCACAGCTACCACGGCTCGGGGAAGAAAACGGCGCGCGCGGTAGTGGTTACCGCGGCTCCGCGGATTTGACCGTATGAATCTGTCCCGCCGAACGGGCCGCTGGAGCGACAGGACGAGGGCAACAGGCCGGGTCGCAGACATCGCAGCCGGGACCGAGCATGCCCAGAGAGCGCCGCTCGCTGCCTTCCATCCGCTCCAGGATCAGGTCGCGGATCATCGACAGGAACCTCGGGTGCACGCCTACCGTTGAGGCCCGGACGAGGTTCA
>JBBIVT010000160.1:0-7647 GCA_037439565.1 Acidobacteriota bacterium
TGGAGAAGGCGCAGAAAGAGTATTACCTCAACGAGAAGATCAAGGCGATCCAGAAAGAGCTGGGGCGCGGCGAAAAGAGCGAGTTCGACGAGCTGAAGAAGAAGATCGACGCCGCCGGCATGTCCAGGGATGCGCATGAGAAAGCCATCGCGGAGCTGAAGCGCCTGGAAAACATGCCGCCGATGTCGGCTGAATCCACCGTGTCGCGCAATTATCTGGATTGGCTTCTGGCCGTGCCGTGGAAGAAGAAATCGAAGGAAATCCGCGATCTGCCGCACGCCCAGGAAGTGCTGGAAGGCGACCATTACGGCCTGGAAAAAATCAAAGAACGCATCCTTGAGTTCCTTGCCGTGCGCCGCCTGGTCAAGGACCCGAAGGGTTCGATCCTGTGCTTTGTCGGGCCTCCGGGCGTGGGGAAGACCTCGCTGGGAATGTCCATCGCCAAGGCCACGGGACGCAAGTTCGTGCGCCTGTCGTTGGGAGGCGTGCGCGACGAAGCGGAAATTCGCGGCCACCGGCGCACCTATATTGGCGCGCTGCCGGGGCAGATTCTGCAAATGATGAAAAAGGCCGGAGTCCGCAATCCGGTCTTCATGCTGGACGAAATCGACAAAATGTCCACCGACTTCCGGGGGGATCCGTCGTCGGCGCTGCTCGAAGTGCTGGATCCGGAACAGAACTTCATGTTCATGGATCACTATCTGGACGTCGAATACGATTTGAGCCAGGTGTTTTTCATCGCCACGGCGAATGTAATGCACACCATTCCGGCGGCGCTGCAGGATCGCATGGAAGTGATCCGCCTATCTGGCTACACGGAGCTGGAGAAGAAGGAAATCGCTAAGCGGTTTTTGGTTCCCAAGCAGACGAAGGACACTGGCCTCGGCTTGGAACAGATCGAGTTCGATGAATCGGGAATCGATGAGCTGATCGGGCATTACACGCGCGAGGCGGGCGTCCGCAATCTGGAGCGCGAGATCGGCAACGTGTGCCGGAAGATCGCGCGCAAAGTGGTGAACGCGCAGAGCGAATCGAAGAAGAAGAATCCGAAGGTGACGATCAACGCGGCCAAGGTGAACGATTTGCTGGGGCCGCAGCGATTCCGCGATCAGGAACGGGAGAAGCAGAACGAGGTGGGCGCGACCACCGGCTTGGCCTGGACCGAGGTCGGCGGATCGATTCTGACGACCGAAGCCGCGATCATGGAAGGCCGCGGCAAGCTGACCACCACCGGCAAACTGGGCGACGTGATGCAGGAATCGGCGCAGGCGGCGATGAGCTATCTGCGGAGCCGCTCCCACGGCATGGGCCTGCCGCGCGATTTCTACCGCCACCTGGATATTCACTTGCACGTTCCCGAAGGCGCGATTCCCAAGGATGGGCCGTCGGCGGGGATCACGATCGCCACCAGCATCATCAGCGCGCTCACCGCGATTCCGGTGCGTGCCGACGTGGCGATGACCGGCGAGATCACGGTGCGCGGGCGCGTGCTGCCGATCGGCGGACTAAAAGAAAAGCTGATGGCGGCGCACCGCTACGGCATCCGCGAGGCGATCCTGCCCGCGGATAACGAGAAGGATCTGCCCGATATTCCGGAAACGGTCCGCAACGATATGAAGTTGCATTTCGTCAAA
Source organism: Acidobacteriota bacterium (assembly GCA_037439565.1). GTDB lineage: Bacteria > Acidobacteriota > Terriglobia > Bryobacterales > Bryobacteraceae > Palsa-187. The sequence goes on from JBBIVT010000160.1 coordinate 1,635, forward strand.
TCGATGGACGAAGTGCTGAAGATCGCGCTGGAGCGCGAGATCGAAATGGCCGCGCTGCCCGGGATGCTGAGCGTGGATGAGATCATCGCCCGGTCACGGGAAGAAAAAGTTACCCATTAGGGGCCATGGGCCGGGCGCCAGGGACCAGAAAACCGAGAGGCGTAACGCAGGCACGGTGGCGCGGTTTATAATGAGTGCAGCCAGACCGGATCAGTTCCCGCCGGAGGGGGCGTCCGAGGTGGCGTTTCTGGGCCGGAGCAATGTCGGCAAATCCAGTCTGTTGAATGCCCTGATGGGAGTCAATGGACTGGCAAAAACAAGCTCCAGGCCGGGATGCACGCAGTGGATCAATTTCTACCAGGTAGACGAGGAGCTTCGCTTCGCGGATCTGCCCGGATATGGTTTCGCAAAAGTCCCCCGGGAAATCGTCAGCTCGTGGAAACAGCTGATTGATTCCTACCTGGCCGGGCGCGGTTCGCTGAGGCTCTCGGTGATCGTGCTGGACGCCAGGCGGGGCTGGATGGAAAAGGATCTCGAGCTGCGGGACTGGCTCGAATGCCATGGGCGGCCCTACATTGTTGCCGCCACGAAGATTGACAAACTGAAGACGCACAAGGAAAAGCATCAAAGCGCGAAGGATCTCCGCGAAGCATATGCAGGGGAGATCCTCGAATGCTCGGCCACGACAGGCCGGGGAGTGAGGGAAATTTGGCAAGCGATCTCGAAAATCAAGAACCAGTAATGGTGGCGGGCGGCGACGCGGAGGCTCCCAAGCCGGAAGCGAAAGCCGAGACCCCCAAGAGTGAGACGAGGCCGGAGGCCGCTCCGAAGCGGAAGCACGCCGAGCCGAAGGAGAAGGCAGCAGCCGAGCCGAAGGTAGCGGATCACGCTCCGAAGGCCGCTGCGGAGCCGGCGCCCAAGGCCGCCGAACCCGTGCCGGAGGCCAAAGGGCCTGAGGCCGCGAAGGCTCCCGCGGCGCAACCCGAAGCTGGCGCCGCACCCGCGCAGGGTCAGCCGCAGTCGCAGAGCATTCCCCAGCCGGCCGGACGCATGTTCGATCAGCGCCGCCGCGCAGCCGGTAATCAGGGGCCGAAAAACGGCAGCGCGCTTGATCTGGTTGAGCTCAAGGACATGAGCATCCAGAATCTCAACACGATCGCCAAGGATCTTGGGGTGCAGGGATTCGCCGGGCTGCGCAAGCAGGAGTTGATCTTTAAAATCCTGCAGGTCCAGGCGGAGAAAAGCGGCCTTATCTTCTCCGAAGGCGTGCTGGAGTGCCTGCCGGACGGATTCGGCTTCCTGCGCGCGCCCGAATACAACTATCTGCCGGGCCCGGACGACGTGTACGTGTCGCCTTCGCAGATCCGGCGCTTCGATCTGCGCACTGGCGATACGGTGAGCGGCCAGATTCGTCCGCCGAAGGAAGGCGAACGATACTTCGCGCTGATCAAGGTTGACGCCATCAACTTCGAACCTCCCGAGGAAGCCCGCAACAAGATTTTCTTCGATAATCTTACGCCACTCTATCCGCAGTCGCGGCTGAAGATGGAAACCGTGCGCGACAATTTTTCCGGCCGCGTGATGGACCTTCTCACCCCCATCGGCAAGGGCCAGCGTGGCTTGATCGTCGCCGCGCCGCGCACCGGCAAGACGATGCTGTTGCAGTCGATCGCGAATTCCATCACGGCCAATCATCCCGAGGTTTCGCTCATCGTGCTTCTCATCGACGAGCGTCCGGAGGAAGTCACCGACATGCAGCGTTCGGTGAAGGGCGAGGTGATTTCCTCCACCTTCGACGAGCCGGCCTCGCGCCACGTGCAGGTGGCGGAAATGGTGATCGAGAAAGCCAAGCGTCTGGTGGAACACAAGAAGGACGTCGTGATTCTGCTCGATTCCATCACGCGTCTGGCGCGCGCCTATAACACCGTGGTGCCGCCGTCGGGCAAGGTGCTCTCGGGCGGCGTGGACTCGAACGCGCTGCAGCGCCCCAAGCGCTTCTTCGGCGCGGCGCGGAACATCGAAGAGGGCGGGTCACTAACGATTGTCGCCAGCGCCCTGGTGGATACCGGTAGCCGCATGGACGACGTGATTTTCGAAGAGTTTAAAGGCACCGGCAATATGGAGATCCATCTGGACCGCAAACTGATGGACAAGCGCGTGTTCCCGGCCATCGATATTTCCAAATCCGGCACGCGCAAAGAAGAGCTGCTGCTGCCCAAGGAAGAGCTCAACCGCGTGTGGGTGCTGCGCAAGGTGCTCAACAATCTCTCGCCCGTGGAAAGCATGGAGCTGTTGATCGACAAGCTGTCGAAGACTCGCAGCAACGGCGAGTTTTTAGCGGCGATGAGCGGCTAAAAGCAGCCGCCCGGCGCCATGCGCCAGGGGCCAGGAACGCATGGGGCGGATTCGAATCCTTTCGGATAATGTCGCGAATAAAATCGCGGCGGGCGAGGTGGTGGAGCGCCCCGCCAGCGTCGTCAAGGAACTGCTGGAAAACTCGCTCGACGCGGGAGCGACGGATTTTCGCCTCGATATTGAAGCTGGCGGGCGTAAGCTGATCCGTCTGGCCGACGACGGCTCCGGCATGATGCACGACGACGCGCTTCTCGCCTTCGAGCGTCACGCCACCAGCAAGCTTTCCGATGTAAAGGACCTGCTTTCGATCTCTACGCTGGGGTTTCGCGGCGAAGCTCTGCCGTCCATTGCGTCCGTGTCGCGCCTGTTGCTTGAAACCAAGGCTCGCGAGGAACGCGCCGGCACGGTGGTGGAAATCGCCGGTGGAAAGATGTTCCGCGTGGAGGAGATCGCGCATCCCGGCGGCACCACCATCACCGTCCGCGACCTGTTCTACAACGTTCCGGCACGCAAAAACTTCCTCCGCTCGGAACAGACGGAGATCGCGCACATTGCGTCCCTTGTGACGCATTACAGCCTGGCGCATCCATCGAAAAGCTTTACGCTGCGGCATAACAATACGGAGTTGCTGGCGGTGACTCCCGTCGCCACGCTGCGCGAGCGCGTGTTTCAGGTTTTCGGCACCCAGGTGTTGGAGGATCTGTTCGATCTGGGAGACCACGCGCGAGATCTGAAGGTACCCGTCTCACATCCAGGTGGCGATGACGAGCCGCTCTCGCGCCGCTTCCGCCTGCGCGGGTTCGTCAGCTCGCCAGGCGTCCAGAAGATGAATCGCAATTCGATTTACCTGTTCGTAAACGGCCGCTTGATCCGGGACCGTCTGCTGCTGCACGCGATTTCGGCGGCGTATTTCAACCTGATGCCTCCCGCCTGCTTTCCCTTTGCGCTGCTGTTCCTCGATTGCGACGCCGAGGAAGTCGACGTTAACGTTCATCCGTCAAAGACGGAGGTCCGGTTCCGGCACGGATCGCTGGTGCATGATTTCGTCCGCGATACGATTCGGGAGCGGCTGATGGTGGAGCGTCCTGCCTCCCGCATTCCCGCGCCCAGTCCGCCGCAGCCCGGCGCGGCGCTGCCCTATTCCGAGTTCAGCCAGCGCGTCGAGAACATGACGTTCGACTCGTTGACGCCGGCGTCTCAAACCGTACAGACATTCGCCGGAGCCGCGCCCACCGCAGCGGCCGATTTACCGGAGTTCGCGCTGCGGCGGCCGCCGTCGCCCCTGCCGCGCTTCGATTTCTCCGATGCGCCGGTGACGCCTTCCTCCATCCCTGATACGCATGGCCCGTTGTTCGAAGGCGGGACGCTGCCGGAGCCCCAGAGCCTGGACGCATTGAAAGATTTGCGGCCGCTGGGGCAGATTCACGATAGTTTCATCGTGGCCGCGGGCCGCGATGGGTTATGGATCATCGATCAGCATGTAGCGCATGAGCGGATCCTGTTCGAACAGGTGCTTGCCGCGAGGGAAAGAGGTCATGCTGAGACGCAGCGCCTACTGATGCCGCTGATCATCGGCCTGAGCGCTGCGCAGCAGATCGAATACGCCCGCATTGCGGAGGAGTTGAACCGCCTCGGCTTTGAAACGGAGCCATTCGGGAACCGCACCATCGCCGTGAAGTCGGCCCCGGCGGGGATCGGCGCAGGCGATGTCGAGCGTGTTCTCTTCGAAATTCTTGAGATCGCTGAAGTGGAGCTGAGAAAAGCGTCACTCGACGATCTGCGCCGGTCGATGGCTGCCTCCATCGCGTGCCGCGCGGCCATCAAGATCAATATGCGTCTGGAGCCGGAAAAAATCGACTGGCTGCTGCGCGCGCTGGCGGCGACATCTTGCCCCATGAGCTGTCCGCACGGCCGGCCCATCGCTCTGCGCTACTCGACGCGCGATATCCTGAAGAGTTTTCATCGGATTTGAGGAAGGGAAATGCAACGCGTCTGTTTCTGTCTGCAAGTGAGGCCGGAGAAGTTGGACGAGTACAAGGCCAGGCATCATCAGGTTTGGCCGGAAATGCTCGCGGCGCTGCGCGAGACCGGCTGGCGAAATTATTCGCTGTTTCTGCGGGCCGACGGGCTGCTGATCGGTTATCTGGAAACGGACGATTTCCACAAGGCAGTCCAGGGGATGCAAAGCCATGAGGTAAACAAGCGGTGGCAGAAGGAAATGACTCCGTTTTTTTCATCATTGGACGGCGCGCCGGATGCGTCGATGAGGCCGCTTGAGGAAATATTTCATTTGGATTCTCTGGATTGAACTCTGTTTTATCAATGATAAAATCGGATTACCATTTTATCATTTAGGAAGAGTCATGTGATCCTCTTCGACGTAGGAAGTATCTATAAATCAATACGATACGTTACATATTTACATTTATTGACAGGCCAGAATCGGCTGGATAGAAATTATTGATTTGATCCTCCGGACATGATGCCGTATGCTTGGATTGTAAGCAAGTAAGCCGGCCGGCGAGCAAGATAATCGTCCCGGCAAAGTCAGTCGTCCTCGAAGACGTCCCGTTTCCTCGCAGAAGATTATGGCGTATGCGCAATGCGTATGCGCGAGGAAAATGCGTCGCCGATTCCCAGCAGCAGCCGCGCTTTCGCGGCGTGATGGGGGTTGGTTTAGTCAGACACAAACAGACATCGAAAAGGAACCCTTAGATTATGAAACTTATGAAAACCACCCTATTTTTCGCCGCGCTCGCCGCGCTGGCGACGACCCTGAGCGCAGAGACGGCCTTGATCAACGTCTACGTCCCCTTCTCGTTTGAGGCGGGCGGCAAGACGATGCCCGCGGGCAAATACACCATCGACCAGCCGACCAACGGCGGCGTCGTGATGATTCGCGGCAACCAGCCGGACTCGGCTGCGCTTGTCCTGGCCATGAATGCGGGCCCCACGGCAGGCAGTCACGCCGGCGTGACGTTCACGCACCGTGGCGGAGCTGCGGTCCTATCCACCATCGAAGTGCCGGGCAGCGCGCGATACGCCGTGGTTGCGCCCGAACACAAGTCAGCCGCCGCAGTCCGTGTGGCGCTTCCTCGCCCGTAAGCATCATTTCCGGTAAACATCATTTTGACGACTGATGTTTTGAAACGCGGTCCTGGCCCGAGCGCCTTGGCCGCGTTTTCGTTTTTTGCGCGCCGGCAATGTTAAACTGGTGATGCCAAGTCTTCAATGTGGCCGAATGGCGGAATTGGCAGACGCACCAGACTCAAAATCATATAAATATGATTTTCTGTCCATCATAAAACCAATACCCTCAGCGACATCCGCGAAACCTCGGTGGCTGTGATACACTTACACAAGCCTTACACAGTTTGGCCGTTTTTCGCGGCCCGACGTCTATGCCAGAGAAACACACGATCCTCGGCGGCAAAGTCCACGTCTACCGCCGCGACAACAGCAGCCTGTGGCAGTGTTCGACCTACCTCGCCGGCAAGAACCGAAGGGTTTCAACCAAGGAAGACGGCCTCGCCAAGGCCAAGGACTTCGCCGAGGACTGGTATCTGGGACTGCGCGGCAAGGTCCGGAACGGTGAAATAAGCGGCGAAAAAACCTTCCGCGAAGCCGCTGTGCAATTCGAGCGCGAATACCAGATCAT
>JBBIVT010000161.1:0-4691 GCA_037439565.1 Acidobacteriota bacterium
GCCGCCGTCTCCGGCGCATCGGAGCCGTGGACGCAGTTGCGCTCGATGCTCGTCGCGAACATCTTGCGGATGGTGCCCTCGGCGGCGTTGGCGGGGTTGGTCGCGCCCATGGTGTCGCGCCACTTTTTGATGGCGTCCGGGGCTTCGAGCACCAGCACCACCACGGGTCCTTCGGTCATGAACTTCACGAGCGAGCCGTAAAAGGGCCGTTCTTTGTGGACGCCGTAAAAATTCTCCGCCTCAATCTGGCTGAGCCTCTTCATCTTCATACCGGCGATGCGGAAGCCGGCCTTCTGGATGAGGGCGATAATCGCGCCGGCCTGATTGGCGGCCACGGCGTCTGGTTTGATGATTGCGAATGTGCGTTCCATGTGTTTTGTCGGGAAAAAGGGGACAGTCCGCTCTGTCCACTCACCGGCGCCAGCCAAAAGCGCTGCCTCCTGCTCCGGGGACAGAGTGGACTGTCCCCTTTTTCCCGTCTCCTTTTATAGTCTCGACTTGATGGTTTCACCGATGGTGGCCGGCGTGGGGCAGACGGTGATGCCCGCGTCCTTCATCGCCGCGATTTTGTCCTCGGCCTTGCCGCTGCCTCCAGAGATGATGGCTCCGGCGTGGCCCATGCGGCGTCCCGGCGGAGCGGTCTGCCCGGCGATGAAGCCGACCACCGGCTTCTTCACATTGGCCTTGATAAAGGCCGCCGCGGTCTCTTCCGCCGTGCCGCCGATTTCGCCGATCATGACGATGGCGTGCGTGTCGGGGTCCTCGTTAAAGAACTTGATGGCGTCGGTGAAGGTGGTGCCGATGATCGGGTCGCCTCCAATACCAATACAGGTGGATTGGCCGATGCCGAGCTTGGTTAACTGGCCCACGGCTTCATACGTGAGCGTGCCGGACCGGGAGACGACGCCGACATTGCCTTCCTTGTGAATGTGCGCGGGCATGATCCCGATCTTGCACTTGCCAGGCGAGATGATGCCGGGGCAGTTCGGACCGATCAGGCGCGTCGATGGGCGATTTTTGAGATACGCCCAGGCGCGGATCATGTCCTCCTGCGGAACTCCTTCGGTGATGCAGACGACAAGTGCGATTCCGGCCTCGGCCGCTTCCATGATGGCGTCGGCGGCGAACGGCGGCGGCACGAAGATCACGCTTGCGTTGGCTCCGGTGGCGTTCACGCCGTCAGCCACGGTGTTGAACACGGGCAGGTCAAGATGCGTCTGGCCGCCCTTGCCGGGCGTGACGCCTCCAACCACCTTGGTGCCGTATGCGATGGATTGGGTGGCGTGAAACGTGGCTTCTTTCCCGGTGAAGCCCTGCACCAGCACGCGGGTGTTTTCATTGACAAGGACGCTCATTTTGCCAGTCCTACAACTTTCTGCGCGGCATCGAGCATGCCGTCGGCCACGGTGAAATTGAATCCCGATTCGAGGAGGATCTTCCGCCCCAATTCGACGTTGGTCCCTTCCATGCGGACCACGATGGGGACTTTGACCGCCAGCTCGCGCGCGGCGGCCACCACTCCGGTAGCCAGCGTATCGCAGCGCAGGATGCCTCCGAAGATATTGATCAAAACAGCCTTTACCGCTGAGTCAGAGAGCAAAATGCGGAACGCATTCTTGATCTGCTCCGCATTGGCTCCGCCGCCGACGTCGAGGAAGTTCGCCGGGCTGCCGCCGGCGTACTTGATGATGTCCATGGTGGCCATGGCCAGGCCCGCGCCGTTCACCATGCAGGCCACGCTGCCGTCCAGCTTGATGTAATTGAGGCCGAACTTCGAAGCTTCCACTTCCAGCGGGTCCTCTTCGTTCAGGTCGCGCAACCCGGCCAGATCCTTGTGGCGGAACAGCGCGTTATCGTCCAGATTCATCTTGGCGTCGAGCGCGAACACCTTGGCGTCCTTGGTCAGGATGAAGGGGTTGATCTCGGCCAGCGACGCGTCGAACTCGCTCACCGCTTTCGAAAGCGCGATCATCGCCTGCGCGGCCAGATTCACTGCCGGTCCGGTGATGCCGATGCCGAAGGCCAGCTTGCGAGCCTGGAAGGGCAGCAGGCCGATGCCCGGCTCAATGATCTCCTTGAGGATACGCTCCGGCGTCTTATGCGCCACCTCTTCAATCTCCATGCCCCCGTCTGCCGAGGCCATGAAGACGTTCTTGCCCACCACCCGGTCCAGCACGATGCCCAGGTACAGTTCGCGCTCGATGGGCAGCGTTTCCTCGACAAGAACCGTCTTGACGACGCGGCCTTCCGGTCCGGTCTGATGGGTGATCAGCGTCATGCCGAGGATCTTTTGCGCCACGGCGCGCGCTTCGGCCGCGTCCTTGGCGACTTTGACGCCGCCCCCTTTCCCTCGTCCGCCGGCGTGGATCTGCGCCTTGACGACAACGCTTCCGCCGAGCTTCTTCGCCGCCGCTTCGGCTTCTTCCGGGGTGCTCGCCACTTCGCCGCGCGGGACGGGAACTCCGTGGCGGGCGAGCAGGGCCTTGGCCTGATATTCGTGGATCTTCATGATTTCGTTGAGAAGCTGCTATAGTCTTCCAAATGGCAGCCGCATGGCGAACGCGCGCGGCGGATTCTCTATTATAAAAGGAGTGGCTGCGCGCCTCTGTGCGGCTGAGAACTCCCAATATAACATGGCCTCGTTCCTTTCCTTTCTCCATCGCGCCGCATCTGGCGAGGCTCTTTCGGCCGAGGACGCCGAAGCCGCCATGAACGCCCTGCTTGAAGGAGAAGCCACGTCCGCGCAGATCGCCGGATTCGCCGTGGCGATCAAAATGAGGGGTGAAACGGCGGCGGAACTGACCGGATTCGCTAAGGCGCTGCGCGCGCACATGATCGTGGTGGAGGCGGGCGGGGGACTGATCGACACGTGCGGCACCGGGGGCGATCTGGCGGGCACTTTCAACGTGTCCACCGTGGCGGCGTTCGTGATGGCGGGCGCGGGGGCTCGCGTGGCCAAGCATGGCGGTAGGTCGGCGTCGAGCCAGTCGGGCAGCGCGGACGTTCTGGAAGCGCTCGGCGTCCGCATCTCCATGACCAAGGAGGAAGCGGCGGAGGCGATCCAGGAAATCGGCATCGGATTCCTGTTCGCGCCGAATCTGCACCCCGCCATGCGGTATGCCGCTCCGGTGCGCAGGGAGTTGAAAATGCGCACGGTGTTCAACCTGATCGGGCCGCTGGCGAATCCGGCGCGGGCGGGACGGCAACTGATCGGCGCGCCGTCGCCGGAGGCGGCGAGGCTGATGGCGGAGGCGCTGGCGGCGCTCGGCACGGAACATTCGTTCATCGTTCACGGGCACGATGGTTTAGATGAAATCACCACCACCGGCCCCACCGACGTTTACGAGGTACGCAATGGACACGTCGAGAGGTTTGTCTGGATGCCATCGGATTTCGGCGTGAAGAGGACCTTCGGCGAGGCGCTGCTGGGAGGCGACGCGAATCGCAATGCCGCCATCACCCGGGAGATCTTGGGCGGCGCAAAAGGGCCGGCTCGGGATATTGTGCTGGTGAACTCGGCCGCGGGCCTTTTGGCGGAGGGGTTGGCGAAGGATCTACGAAACGGTGTGGAACTGGCTGAAAAATCAATTGATTCCGGTGCGGCTGCGAAGAAGCTGTGGAATCTGCAAAAGAAGTATCCGTTTTCCTGATCCGATTTGTTCCCGGATTCCGCGTTATCAGGTGTCGGAGGATCGCAGGCGGCATCGCCTGCGGGAGAGCCGGCTGGCGTCAAAACCCAGCCGGCTCGTTCGGATTACCAGCGGGGCCCCCAACCGAAATAGAGACTTGGACCCCAAAACGGGTAAAAAGGGTAGCCATACCCAAAGATCGGGCGGGGTGGGGGACGGCGTACCAGCGTTGGTGGTGGCGTGGGTTCCTCATAATCCGCGGGCTCTACGTAGTGGAAGGCGGGGCCGCTGTGCTCGGTTGAGAGTGTCACGTCTTGTGTCACGCGAAAGGTGAGCGCCGTTTCCGGGTAGATCACTGTGGGATTGCCATGCGTCAGCAGGACTCCAGCCGCGCCGGCGACCAGCCCTGCGCCCGCTCCCACTGCGGCACCCGCGCCTCCATTGACACCTGCGCCGACGGCGGCGCCGATGCCCGTAGCTGCGGCCACCGTCCCCGCATCGCGTCCCGTGGATCGCGTGCCATTCCTGGTCATCAGTTCGGATTGAATCGGCAACTGCTGGCCGTCGACCACAGGCAGATCGATCAACTGGATGCCGAGCCGCGAGTTAGCCCCAAAGTGCCCCGATTTCTTGACCTCGGTCACGCGTCCCGTCACGTTCTGGCCGCGCTGGGCGACCACTACGCCGTTGACCACGATGGGCTTCACAAGGGTCGCGGTGAAAGCGTCTCCGGCCAGGCTGCGGTCGGAGGAAACGATCTCGTTGAGCCGTACGGTGACGTACGTTCCAGCCTTGATGGTGAGCTTGGGAGGGATGGGATCCATCATCGGTTGGGATTGCGCGTCGGCCTGCGCGGCCTGCTGCAACTGCTGCTGGACCTGGGCAGGCGTCGGACGGACTTGATCCTGCGCAAAAATCGGCGCCGCAAGCAGCCCGAGCAGGAGAGTGCAAGATGTTGTTTTCTGATTCATAACTTATTCCCTTACAGCGGTGGACGCTGACCTGAGTGCACGCGTTTCGCCAATAGATAAAACACTGAAAAAGCGAGAGAAGTCGCGGTGA
>JBBIVT010000161.1:4791-7406 GCA_037439565.1 Acidobacteriota bacterium
GCACTCCGCGCACGGGCAGATTTTCCGCAGGTGGTCAAACGAATAGATTCCAGTGCCGTGTCCGTCCGACCATGCGATTCGGATCGCATAGTGGCCGACCTCTTCCACTTCCAGCATCTTCAATGTGGGCGTAAACATCGGGAAGGGGCTCGGCGGCGCGGCGTAATTCGTCTTTTGCGGCTCCGTGCCGTGCGCGCCGGTGCATGTGGCGCAGGGGCACTCGTCGCGCAGGTAGGCAAGCGTATACTCGCTGTGGTGCTTGTCTTTCCAGTCGATCTTGATTCCTTTGGACTTGGAAATGGCAATATGCTCTGGATCGATCACTGTGGGTTCACTCTCTCAATATCGCGGACGCCGGAAATGCGGCGGATTGCGGTGACGATGCGCTCCAACTGCTTTTTGTCCTTTACCTCGATCGTCATGTCGATGATCGCCCCGGCCGTGTTGTGAATGTCGTCGGCCCGGGTTTCCAGGCTCCGGATGTTGGTCTGCTCGTTGAATAGCGATGTGGTGATCTGGCTGAGCATGCCGGGGCGGTCCTCGGTCAGGACCGTCACTTTCACCGGGAAAGGCGCGCCGGCGCTGCGCGCCCACTCCACATCGATCTTCCGTTCGACCTCATACATCAGGTTCTGCACGTTGGTGCAGTTTTGCGAATGCACCGCCACGCCCTTGCCTCGTGTCACATATCCGACGATGGCCTCGCCCTTAATGGGATTGCAGCACTTGGCGCGATATACCAGTAGATCGTCGATGCCTTTCACCTTGATCACCAGATCGTGGTCGGCGGGCGAAGCGGCGGAGGTGGGCCGTACGCCCTCGGCGGAGGCGGCGGGTTCCGGCTCGGGTTCTGCTGGAATCTGGTCCGGGGCGAGCTTTTGGAGCACTTGGCGCGCCGAATATTTCCCATACCCAAGCGCGGCAGAAAGGTCCTCGATTTTCGAATAGCCGTATTCGCCCGCGACGCCTTCCATTTGCGTCTTGGTGACGCCCTTCATGGAAACGCCCAGGCGGCGAGCTTCGCGCTCGAGGTACTTTTCGCCGATTTCGATAGCCTTGACTCGCTCCGTCGTGTTGATGACGTGCTTTATTTTGTTGCGCGCCTTGGACGTTTTAACGATCCCCAGCCAATCCTTGCTGGGCAGGTGGTTGGCCTGCGTCTGGATCTCCACCACGTCGCCATTGCGCAGGCCGTATTTCAACTGCACGATGCGGCCATTGACCTTCGCGCCGATGCAGCAGTTGCCGACGTCGGAGTGAATGGCGTAAGCGAAGTCAATGGGCGTGGCGTCGCGAGGCAGAATGATCACCTTGCCTTTGGGAGTGAAGGTATAGACTTCCTCCGGGTACAGGTCCACTTTGAGAGTGGACATGAACTCGCCCGGATCCCGCATTTCGCGCTGCCATTCGACGAGTTGGCGCAGCCAGGCAACCCGCTGGTCATCTTCCGCCGCGCCCTTGCGGCCTTCCTTGTATTTCCAATGTGCCGCGATGCCTTCCTCGGCGATGCGGTGCATTTCGTCCGTACGGATCTGCACCTCGAAGTGCCGTCCGCCGGGTCCCATCACCGACGTGTGCAGGGATTGGTACAGGTTCGGCCGCGGAATGGCGATAAAATCCTTGATCCGGCCGGGAATCGGGTGCCATTCATTATGGATCACGCCCAGCGCGGCGTAGCAGTTCTTCACCGAATCCGTGATGATCCGCACGGCGAGCAGATCGTACACCTGATCGAGCGTGATTTTCTGGCGCTTCAGCTTCTGAAATACCGAGTAAGCCCGCTTGACGCGCCCGTCGATGCGCGCCGGGATGCCCTCACGCGCCAGCAGCACCTCTACCGTGTGCTTGATCTCCTTGAGAAATTTTTCGTTTGACTCGTGCGCCGCCTCGAATTCCTTCAGCAGCGTCTGCGACGCCTCCGGCTCGAGGTACTGGAACGCCAGATCCTCCAGCTCGCCGCGGATTTTGCCCATCCCGAGCCGGTGGGCGATGGGCGCGTATATTTCCATCGTCTCCTGCGCGATGCGCTCCTGGCGCTCCCGCGAAAGATGATGCAACGTGCGCATGTTGTGCAGACGGTCGGCCAGTTTCACCACGATGACGCGAATGTCGTTGACCATGGCGAGTAGCATCTTGCGGACGCTTTCGGCCTGCCGCTCCTCGCGCGAGGCGAGGTTCAATTTGCTCAGCTTGGTGACGCCGTCGACGCAGCGCGAAACTTCGTCGCCAAAATTTTTGCGAATTTCCTCGACCGTGGTCGAGGTATCCTCGACCACGTCATGGAGGAGACCTGTTTCGAGCGCCACCATGTCCATATGCATGTCGGCGAGCTGGCGCGTCACCATCAAGGGATGGAGCATATAAGGCTCGCCCGAGCTCCGCTTCTGGCCCTCGTGCAAACGCGCGGCAAAGTGGTAGGCTTTTTCCAGCGGCGAGAGATCCTCGTTCGGCCGGAACGCCCGCACGGAGGCTTCCAGCTCCCTATAAGCGGCCTCGACGGCATCCGGTTCGGGGTCCGGCGCAGGCGTGGGAGGAGTCAGAAGGGCTTGCGGAACTGGCTCGATGGACTCGGACATGCGCCTGCTACCAGTGTAGCGTTAGTCTTCGCGCAGTAA
>JBBIVT010000162.1:0-7383 GCA_037439565.1 Acidobacteriota bacterium
AGCGCCACCACGCAGTCGCATAACTGGTAAACGGGTGTACTGTCCCCAGGTTTCCCCCAGGTTACCTAGCGCGGCCGTTCATCTGGGCGTGAAGCACGACCGGTTGCACCTGATCGACCTCGACTTCCGGCAGCGGGAAGGCGGGGCGGAGGTCTGGCGCACGCTTTTGATGACACCGGAGCAGTTGCTCGAAGTGCGGCTGCTGCGACGCTGCACCTACGCCTGGCGGCCGTTTGGTGGTGTCGATTTCGTGGAAGAAATCAGGCAGCGATTCCAGCGAGAATGGCGCCAGTGGGGCTTCGAAAAGGGCCTCGGAACCACGGCGTGATCGGGCCAGCGATTCGCCCAAAGCGAGGAAACGGCCTTCATCTTGAAAATGGCGATCCAGCTAACCTGTGGGACCGCTCTGACGTGTTCGCTCTGGATTCCAACCGCTCAAGTCAGGCTGACCCGCTCGGCCCGCTCGGCCAAAGGCACACTGGAATCGGGTTCCTTAAATTATTGGGGAGCAACGGAGCCCGGTGCGTCAGTTCTCCGCATCACATCGCCCGGTTCAACCGTTCTTCCTGTCGCCTTAATACCTCGGCAATACCTCTGCTTCTTTCGGACGGCGGTCGAGTGTGGCCTGACGCGCTTGGCTCGTGCGATTTGAACACAGTGTACGATTCGCTCATTATGGATTCGGCAGCCGGCCGACATCGATCAGCCCCATGCTGAGGTCTAGAGCCAACGCCGCGGTGCTCACCGAACGCTCGGCCTGAGACAGGAGTGACTGATTCGTCAGCAGGGCGGCTTCGGCATCCAGCACAAAGTTGATCACGCTTCTTCCGGCCTCGAATTTCAATCTCTCGTCGTGCAGCACGCGCTCGCTCTCGGCCACCGAGTCGCGCAGAGCCTGTACGCGGCTTTCGGCGCTTTCCAGATCCGCTGTGGCGGTCCGGACTTCGCGGTCGATGCGAAACTGCAACTGCTGCCGCGCCAACTGCGCCTGCTCGACTTGCGCCCGCGCAGCCTGAACCTCGCCCCTGCGGCGGCCGCCATCGAACAGTGGAAACGAGACGTGTACACCCACCACCCAGTCCGTGGCGGCGTTTCCCGGTGAAGGCACGTTGAGGGAAAGCGAAGGCAGGAGGTTGCCGATTAGCTGCGGAAAGCCGACCGGACTGGTCGAGCCGTACTGGATCAGCGAAGCGCGCAGGTCGATGCGCGGCCAGAAGGACTTCCGGGCCGCTTCCTCCACCTTTTCACCGGCGCTGATCTCGTGATTCTGAGCGAGTATTTCCGGCCTACTTGCGGCGGCCTGCTGGAGCAGTTCGCCCTCGGCAGTCGGAGCAGGCGGCAGTGCGGAAGGTGCCGGCGTGTAACTCAGCTTCGGAAGCTCTCCTTCAAATCCCATCACCGCAGCCAGAGCGCTCAGCGACGACCGCCGGCCCGATTCGAGCGTGGCCAGGTCGCTTTCGACCTGCGCCAGCCGCGTCTGGATTTTTAGCGCATCGACGGGCACCGCGCGCCCTCCCGCGACGAGTTGATTCGTGCGGGCCAATAACGATTGCAGGCTCGCGATTCGTGATTGAGCGGCGTCGATCAGGTCGGAATAGGCGAGCGTCTGCAAGTACAGCCGCGCGGTGTCGAAGATGATCTCCTGCCGGCGGCGATCAACTGATGCCCGCGCGGCTTCCACGCGCTCCTTTGTGGCGGCGAGTTCGAGGGTGGTGGCATGAAAATCCCAGGCGAGGAATTTCAGGTCTGCGGTGCCGAGATACAGAGAGTTGTCGAAGCGCAGCAGTGATGGTGTCGCGCCGAAAGGATAGCCGTGATCGTACCGCGTGCGCGAGGCATCGGCGGTCAGGTCTGCCTGCGGCATCAGAAACGAGTGCGCGGTGGTGACAAGACCCTGCCTGCGGGCGACCTCCACTTGAGAGGACTTCAGATCCGGGGAGTGGGCCAGCGCGTATTCGACGGCCTCCCGCAGGCTCATCTGGACGTTCGATGGCGGTTGGGCCGCCGCCAGAAAGGAGCACAGCGCAACCGGTCCGGCGAGTTTTATCCAATGTGTCATAAGCGCTTTCAATCCGATCCGCCTCACGAGGCGATGGGTTCCTGCGGCAGGCTGGCGGCCAGTTTCCTCCGGATGTTCTCGGGCAATCCATGGTCGGGCTTGTTCGCGTAAACCACGTTGTACGTCACGGGAATGACGAAGAGCGAAAACAAGGTCGAGACGATCAGACCGAAGATGAGCGACCATGCCATTCCGCCGAAAACGGTATCCAGCGTGATGGGGATAGCGCCGAGCACCGCTGCTCCGGAGGTCAGGAGAATCGGCCGCAAGCGAACGGAAACACTATTGAGGATCGCCTCTTCGAGGGAAAGACCGCGCAGCAGCCCCAGTTGAATGAAATCCACGATGATGATTGAATTCCGCGTGACGATTCCTGCCAGCGCGATCATCCCGATGAACGCCGGGCCGGAAAAGAAGACGGGATTCCGGAACCCGCCGATGCTGTGCTGACCGATGTGATTCAAAAGCCAGAACCCGGGCATCACGCCGATCACCATCAGAGGAATGGCCCGCATGATGGTCAGCGGCAGCCGGAAGGAACCGGTCTGGTTCATCAGGATGATGTATATGCCGATCAAAGCGGTTAGCATCGCGAACGCCAGATCGCGGAACAGGTGGATGGTAATGTACATCTCGCCTTCGTCCCACCAATGAACGGTGATCCCGTTGGGCACGGCCCACGGGATGCCTCCGCCCTTGCGAAACATGGTTCGCTGATTCAAGGGACGGGGCGGCGTCTGCATATCGACGAAACTCCGCTGGCCTCCCTGGACCTGGTCGGCCGTTAGGTCCAGGATGGTTTCCACGGGCGGGCGGCCCGCCATCTCTCCCAGCACATACACCACGCGCTGGAGTTGGCGGTGATAAATGGTCTTATCCTCGATGGTCTTGCGCCACGCGCCGACTTCTGACAAGGGAACCAGATTCCCCCCTGTCCCTTTGGCGTAAATCCGGGAGAGGTCGATGGTGCTCGATCGTTCCGCCCTGGGGAACCAGAGTACGATTCTTACTGGTGTTCGCTCGTAGGGAATTTGTGCGGCGCCCGCTGCCTGGCTACCGAGGGCGAGCCCTATCGTGCGGGAGATCTCATCCGTGGAGACGCCATTCAGCGCGGCCTTTTGCTTGTCAACTTCGAAGACGTATTTCGTTTGGTCTTCGTCCACGGTGTCATCCACGTCCACCACGCCCAATTCCCGGCGCATGCGGGCCTTGATGATCGATGCGGCTCCGATGATGTCCTCATAAGATTGCGTCGCGCTGCCATAAACAGCCGCAACCACCGTGGACATGGCCGGCGGTCCCGCTGGCAACTCGACGATCTTGAGCTTGACTCCGTCGCGTTGCGCGATGGCGGTAAGATCGGAGCGCAACCGCAACCCCAAAGAATGGCTGGCATACGCGCGCTCTGTTTTGTGAATGAGGTTGATCCGGATGTCCCCGCGATTGGGCGCCCGGCGCAGGAAGTATTGCCGCATCATACCGTTGAAATCGACCGGCGATGCGGTCCCCACGTAGGCTTCGAAGTCGGTGATCTCCGGAACCGACGCGAGATAGTGTTCGAAGTCGCGCGCGGCGGCGTCGGTCCGTTCCAGAGTCGTGCCTGCCGGCATGTCGAGGACCAGGAGAAGCTCATCCTTGTTGTCATAGGGTAACTGCTTGACCTGCACGCGGCGGGTCAGCACCAGCAGGACACTGCCGATAAACAGCAGCATAGTCAAAAGCAGAAACAGCCGGCCTCGCCGCCGCCCCTGGATGAGCGGCAGAAGAGTCACATTGAAGAAACGCCGGGGACCGGAAATGGAATTCGGCGGAGGCGCGCCTTCCGCCTCGTCTACGGCGTGCTTTTTCAGCATGTGATACGCCAGCCACGGCGTAATCGTGAATGAGACCACCAGCGACATGATCATCGTGACGGGGATGTTGGCCGCCATGGGACGCAGATACTGGCCCATCATGTCGGTGACAAAGAGCAAGGGGAGAAATGAAAGAATCACCGCAAACGTAGCCGCGATCAACGGAGGTCTGACTTCATTTACGGCTTCGAGAACGATATCGGCCGTGGCCTGCCCCCGCATCTTGAAGTGGCGGTGGATGTTCTCCACGTCCACGATGGGATCGTCCACCAGCAAGCCGAGGGCTACCGTGAGGGCGAACAGCGAGATGCGATTGATAGAGAATCCCAGGAAATAGTTGACGATGAGAGTCAGACCGAAAACACAAGGAACCGCGATGGCTACTACCAGAGCCTGCCGGTGGCCCAACCCGATCGCTAGCAGCGCCATCACCACCGCGATGGCGACCAACAGGCCCTCTTCCAGTTCCTTGACCTTGTCGTTGGCCGTGACTCCATAGTTCCGCGTCACGACCACCTGCACGTCGGCGGGCAGGATCTCCTTCTTCAGTTCGCCCATCCGCTTGAGAAGGTTTTCGGCTACCCAGACGTTGTTTGTGCCATGTTTCTTGGCGATGGCGATCGTGACAGCCGGTTGTGCGCCGTACTTGGGAGGCGCGGGTGTGTCTGACGCACCAATCAGGCTGCCCGCGGCGCCCTCTTCTTTGGGATGATTCCAGGCCAATCCGCGGTGAAAGCGCACGTAGTCCAGAAACTCGCCGGGACCGTCCGTGATTTCGGCGACATCGCGCATGTAAACCGGACGGCCGTTCGATGCGCCTACGACCAGGTTCTGCAAGTCCCGCGCATCCGCGATGAACTGGCCGGCCTGGACGCGCACATCCCGGTCATTACGGTCGAAACTTCCTGCCAGCACGCTGGAATTCGCTCCCTGAATCGCGCGGCTCAGGTCCAGCGCCGAAATCTGGTAGGAGGCCATGCGGGCGGCGGATGGCCGGATGAGAAGCTCGCGCGGGCGGCCGCCTACGACATAAGTGAGACCGGCGTTGTCGACACCCTGCAGTCGGGTGACGATCTCATCCGCCATGCGCCGCAGCGCATAGTCGTCACGGGAGCCGCTGGTCAGTGTAAACGTCACAATCGGCACATCGTCCACATCGATGGGCTTCACCACCCATCCCGCCGCTCCCGGAGTGACCCGGTCCATGTTCTCGTTGAGTTTGCGAACGAGCTTGACGTAGCTGGGCTCCAGCGGTTGCCCCACGTAGAACCGCACCGTCACGATGCTCTGGCCCGGCATGGACCGCGAATACACGTATTCGACGCCCGGGACCTGGAACATCATCTTTTCGAGAGGCGTGGAAACGAGCTGCTCGACGTCCTGCGCCGAGTGGCCGGGAAACGAAACCATCACGTTGGCCGCGGCCACGATGATTTGCGGCTCTTCCTCGCGCGGTGTGACCAGCAACGCCACCACCCCGGCGGCAATCGAGACCAGGATGAACACCATCGACAGGTTCGATTCCAGGAACTTTCTGACTATGCGGATGGTGAGAGAATCTTGAGGCTGGTTCATTGAGCCTTCCTCGCGGGCGAGGCACCGGGTTGGGCGAGGCTGGCTTGCAAAACAAGCGTCTCGGTCGATGCGAGTCCGCTGAGAACCTCAAACTGGGTCCCGATGGCGCGGCCGAGTTGCACGGTGCGCCGCTGGACACGGCCATCACTGACGACATCCACCATCGTGAGTTGGCCGGCGCGGATCAGCGCCGATGCGGGCACTGCCAGAACCTCTTCCGGCTTCATGGGAAGCAGCAATCGCCCAAACATGCCAGGAAGGACGTCCTTCGTTTCACTGAGGTGCACGCGCACCACAACAGTCCGGCTGGATGGGTCGGACGACGGAACGATTTCCGCCACTCGCCCCTGCATCTCCCGGCTTAATACGTCGATCCTAAACGGCAGAAGTTCATTGAGGCGGATGTGATCCATCAGATCTTCGGGTACGTTTGCCTCGAGCCACAGCCGGCCCTGCTCGTACATCGTCAGAAGTGGTTTTCCGGGAGCGGCCAAGTCCCCCAAGTTCGCCTGTTTGTCCACCACGACACCCGCGAACGGGCTGCGAATAACCCCGTAGGAGAGATTCACTTCGGTTTCCCGTTCCGCCTGTTGGAGCCGGTGCAAGTCCGCTTCGGCGGTCTTCAGATTGGTTTGAGTGTGCTCGAAGTCGTAGGGCGTGATGACCTGCTGGTCAAAGAGCGGTTTGTCACGTTTGTAGTCGGACTGGGCCTGTGCCAGCGTCGCCTCCGCGCTGCGCACGGCATCCTGCGCCTGCTCGACGCGGTGGCGGAGATCCCGGTCGTCCAGCACCACGAGGGTTTCACCGTTGGTCACGCGCTGCCCCGCCGTAACGCGCATCTCGACGATGTTCGCCACTACCCGGGAAGTTACGGCGGCGACTTGCTCGGCCTGAACGGTTCCCACGGCCTCGGTCACGGCAGGGATTGTTTGCATCGCGATCTTCTGCGTGGTCAGGCCCGCCGCCGAGTCCGCCGGCACAGGCTCCTTAGCTGCCTGGATCACTCCACGGCGGAATGTGCCGAGAATCCACAGCATGAGGACGACGATTGTGGCGACGGAGAACGCCACGCGGAGCAGCGTGGAGAGCCTTTTGCTGCGCGGTGGTTTCGCTGTTTGAGCGGGCGGGGTTTGACTCTTCGCATCTTCAGAAGTCATAAGGTTCTCTCCCTCTGTGAATGGATCCGTTTTGGGCGGGCGGGGCCGTCCACAACCGGCCGGCGCTACTTCGGCAGGTCCCGCAACGCCTCGAAGACCGGCTCGGCTTCGCCGATCACCTTCGTTGCCAGTGCGAAACGCACGATATGCAAGGTTTCCAGGATCTTCGCCGCGGGGATGCCCTGCATCTTGGCTTTGCTTGCCATCGCCTGGATACACGCCGCGCTGCCGGCGGCGAGCGCTGAAGCCAAATAGAGCAAAGTCCGCGTCTCTTCATCCAGAGCGCCCTCCGGCGGCATGGCGTACTGCCTCGATCGGAGGTGCTCGTAGAGTAGCCCTTCGTCGATTTTGCCTGCTTTCTCAATGGCCGAGGGCACGGCCCCCATCGTCTTTCGCATCATCGCGAAGACTTCGTCAACTGTCGGTTTCTGAGTGGCGTTCATCTGTTCTGTTCCTTTCGGCTTTATACGGCGGTCTTTAGCGTCCGCAGGTCGGCGCGGCCCACCGCGTCACTATCCAGTGCGTCCAGGAGGAAGGGCCGGATCTGCTTGATAAGTCGGTGTTTCTCGTTCAGGTTATAGTTCACTCGCATCCCGTCCCGCTGGCTCTCGACGAGGCCGCAGTTGCGCAGATAGGCGAGGTGGCGGGATAGGAGCGGCTGGGGGAGCTTGAGGATCCTCTCCATTTCGCAGACGCAGAATGGCGACCGTAACAGCAGGTTCATGATGCGCAGCCGCGT
>JBBIVT010000163.1:0-7345 GCA_037439565.1 Acidobacteriota bacterium
CTAACGTTTCTGCCGGCGAGCGCCGATGGCATGCTTATGGGTAGGATAAAAGGCATGCATTCGGCGTTCGCCGGTTTCGTTTTTCTGCTGGCCGTTCCCGCCGTCCAGGCAGGGACGGCGCCGCCCAAGTCCCAGTGCAGGAGTACGTGCAGCTCCACTTACAATCTCTGCATGAAGCGCTCCAATACCAAGGTGGCCCGGAAGGCATGCAAAACGCAGCACAAGGCGTGCAAGAAGGGCTGCAGAGGGTAGGAAGGCTTGTGGCGCCACCGATTTCCGATCCACGCGGGCTTACCGGTCAGGCAGACGAGTAACGGCGCTTCAGGCTCTGGAACTGTTTCTGGCGCACCAGATTCATGCGGTGTAGTTGATAGCGCGCCAATACCCCCAGAATCGACAATCCGTAACGGCAACTGGCCATAAACGACGCCGAAGAGGCCTGCGGGAAATAGCGCGTAGGCACGGGAACCTCTGCAATCCGCATACCGGCATCGACGAATTGGGCAATGATTTCCTGGTCAAAGACGAACTTATCGGAGTTCATGTCCAGATTGGCTGCTTCGAGCGCGTCCCGCCGGTAGGCCCGGTAGCCGGTGTGATATTCAGCCAATTTCAGCCCAAAAACGCGGTTTTCGAGGGCCGTCAAAAACCGGTTCGCCACGTATTTCCACCACGGCATGCCCTGTTTCACAACATCGCCGCCCAACAATCGCGAGCCGAGTACGACATCCGCCGTCCCCTCCTCAATCGGCTTGATAATCTGAGGCAGCAGCCTGGGATCGTACTGATAATCGGGATGCACCATCACCACAATATCGGCTCCCGCGCGCAGGGCCTCGCGATAGCAGGTCTTCTGGTTCGCGCCATAGCCGTAATTGCGGTCGTGAACAAACACCTCCAGCTTCAGATCACGGGCGATGCGGAGCGTTTCGTCGGAGGATCCGTCGTCCACCAGAATCACCAGATCGACGATGTCGTGGGGAAGCTCGGCATAGGTCATGCGGAGGGTTTTTTCGGCATTGTAGGCCGGCATCACCACGACCACCTTGGACTTTCCCATGCGCGCTTCAGTGTATCAGTTTCGACGCAAATCGGCCTGATTTAAGTACTAAGGGATAACGCTTGGGGGGCCGATTCTATCTGTATGAGGCTATTGGAGGTCCTGCTGTTTACCTTGGGGGGAATCTGGCAGGCCATCCGACTGGACTTCAATCTTCTGGAACTGGCACTGATCGGCGCGCTCTGGTATGCGTGGCGAAAGGGTTGGCGCCCGCGGAGAATCAAGTGGCCCAGCCTCCCGCATCCGGCGCTGGCGGCAGTGGGCCTGGCCCTAGCCTTTGTCGCGCTGCGCCTCGCGCTGATCCCGGTGCTGCGGGTTCCCGTGCCGGTGGTGACGGACGAGTCCAGCCACCTGCTGCTCGCCGACACGCTGCTGCATGGACGCGCGGCGAACCCGGTGCATCCTTTCTGGCCCCATTTTGAGAGCCTGCACATCCTGATGAAGCCCCACTATGTGTCGGATTTTTTCCCGTCGCAGGCCTTGTGGCTGGCGGCCGGAAGGCTGCTCACCGGCAGCGCATGGAGCGGAGTGCTCGCCGAATGCCTGGCGTTCCTGTTGGCGCTGTACTGGATGTTGCGGGGATGGATGCCGGCGCGCTGGGCGCTTTTCGGAGTCCTGCTCGCCGGACTGCGATTCTCGATCGGGAGCTATTGGATCAACAACTACCATGGAGGTTTTTTGCCGGCGCTCGGCGGCGCGCTGGTGGCAGGTGCCTTCGCCCGGTTAGTGAAGAAGCCGAGCCTGGCACAAGGCCTCGTCCTCGGGATCGGACTGGCGATTCTGGCCTCCGTGCGTCCGGTGGAAGGGGCGCTGTACAGCCTGCCGTTAGCGGCGGCGCTGGCTTGGCGAATCCGGCATGATTGGCCGGCGCTGACCCTTGCCGCGATTCCTGTGTTGCTGACGTTGGGTGCCCTCGGCATGTACTTTTCCCGCGTGACCGGCAGCCCGTTCGTCACCGCCTATCAGGTGAACCAGAGAACCTACGGCTGGCCGATGACGCTGGCCTTTTTCACGCCGCCGAAAATCAAAAATGAAAACGTCGAGTTGGCGCGCTACTACGACTTCGAACTGTCCGAGCATGAGCGCGTCGACGGCCCCGTCCACTTCGTCCAATACCTGACTTTTCGGGTCCAGGAGTATTGGCGATTCTTCCTCGGCCCCGCGCTGACGGTTCCCCTGCTGATGTGGAAGCGCGTCTGGCGCAGGCGAAGGATGCTGCTGCTGGGCGCGGCGGGCGGCTTTTTCGCGGTGATGCTGGAAGGAGGGATGTCGCCACACTACCTGGCTCCAGCCACAGCCGTCCTGGTCGCCATCGTCGTCGAATGTTGCCGCCACTTGCGCGCGTCGCGCGTCTATATCACGAAGCTGCTGCCTGCCACGATGGTTTTGGTTCTCACCTTGCGCATCGGAGCCCAAAGCCTGGGCCTGCCCTATGCGCTGGAGGTTAATTCCCAGTCCTGGTGCTGCCGGGTGGAAGGGGATCGCAATAAAGAGCGCATCGCCGCAGCCCTGGCCGCGATCCCCGGTAAGCATCTGGTGTTCGTGAAAACAAAGACAGACGAACACAACCTGTTCCAGTGGATTTATAACGAGGCCGACATCGATGCGTCGAGAATCGTGTGGGCGCGCGATCTGGGGCCGGAGCGCAATGCGGAATTGATCCGATATTTCGCCGGGCGTGACGTGTGGTTGGTGGACCCCAACGTGAATCCGGCGGATTGCCGCATTTATAACGGGAAATAATTACACCGTTTGCGCCAGATAGAAACCCGTGTAGGATTCCTTCACCTTCGCCAATTGCTCCGGAGTGCCTTCCGCAACGATGCGGCCGCCCGCTCCTCCGCCCTCCGGGCCCAGGTCGATCACCCAATCGGCGTGGCGAATCACTTCCATGTTGTGCTCGATGATCAAGATGCTGCCGCCGGAGCGCAGCAGACGCTCGAAGGCATCGAGCAGCTTGGCGATGTCGTCGAAGTGCAGCCCGGTCGTCGGTTCGTCGAAAATGTAGAGCGTCCCTTCACTGGTCGATTGCGACAGATGCGCGGCCAGTTTCACGCGCTGCGCTTCTCCGCCCGACAGGGTGGTCGCCGACTGGCCAAGGCGCAGATATCCGAGGCCGACATCGTTCAGGACCTTCAGCTTCTGCACCAGCCTTGGCGTGGACGAAAAGAACGTCGCGGCCTCGTGGACGGTGAGTTGCAGCACCTCATGGATGTTCAGGCCCTGATAGCGAACATCGAGGACGCTCTGCTTGAAGCGCGTGCCCTTGCAATCCTCGCAGACCAGTTCAACGTCTGCCAGGAACTGCATCTCCACGGTCACCGTGCCGTCGCCCTGGCAGGTCTCGCAGCGGCCGCCGGGAATGTTAAAAGAGAAATGGCCGGCCGTATAGCCGCGGCGATCCGCCTCCGTTGTCGACGCGAACAGCTCACGAATGATGTCGAACGCCTTGATGTAGGTCACCGGATTCGACCGCGGCGTGCGCCCGATCGGCGATTGATCGACCAGGACCACTTGAGTGAGCAGTTCCGCGCGCTCGACTTTTCTGCAGGTCAATTTCTCGGGCGCGATGCCCCACGCCTCGGCCTCGTCGGCCGGCTGCGGCGATTGGCGATTCATGCGCTTTTCCAGAGATTTGTAAATCACCTCATGTACGAGCGTCGATTTGCCGGAGCCAGACACGCCGGTGACCGCCACCATCATGTTCAAGGGAATCGAAACGTCGATGCCCTTCAGGTTATTCGCCTGCGCGCCGAGGAACCGGATCACGCGCTTCGGGTTGATTTTGCGGTGCTCGTTAAAGTGCGAAGTCTTCAGCTCGCCGCGCAGGTAGCGCGAGGTGAGCGATGTTTCGCCATCCTTCATCAACTTGGCGAAGGAGCCCTCGAAAATCACGCGGCCGCCGGTTTCACCCGCGCCCGGACCCATGTCGACGATATGGTCCGCGGCGCGCATAACGTCCGGATCGTGCTCGACAACCACGATGGTATTGCCAATATCGCGCAGTTCCTTCAAAATGCCGATCAGCCGTCCGGTGTCGCGGCTATGGAGGCCGATCGACGGCTCATCGAGCACGTAACACGCGCCCACCAAACGCGAGCCGAGGCATGTCGCCAACTGGATGCGTTGCGCTTCCCCGCCCGAAAGCGTCGCCGAAAGCCGGTCCAGCGTCAGATACTCCAATCCCACGTCGTTCAGAAATTTCAGCCGCTGCTGAATTTCCACCAGCACTTTTTCGGCGATCTGCGTCTCCTCGGGCGAGAGACGGAGCGCATCGAAGAATGCCTTCGCTTCCGCGATATTCATCCGTACCAGCTCGGCCAGGTTCATTTCGCCGACGCGGAGGTATAACGCTTCCGGCCGCAGACGCGAGCCGCCACAATCCGGACACGTGGTATAGCCGCGGTAGCGGCTCATGAAGACGCGCACGTGAACCTTGTACTTCTTCTTCTCTACTTCACGGAAAAACTTGTGGACGTGCTGGAACACCAGCGCCCGCTCGGTTTGGTTTAGCTCCAGAAACGGAACATGAGCGCGGACCCTCGTCTTCACCGATTGGCGAAACTCGTCCAGATACCAGGAATATTGCGGCTTGGTCCACGGATCCACCGCGCCCTGGGCGATGGAGATCGACTTATCGGGCACCACCAGATCCATGTCGTAATCGATGGTATTGCCGAAGCCCTGGCAGCGCTTGCAAGCGCCGTACGGGTTATTGAAGCTGAACAGGCTCGGCTCCGGCGTCAGGAATTCTTTACCGCAGGTTTTGCAGGAGAATTTCTCGTTAAACTTCAACGGCTGGCCGCCGGGCGCGGCTGGTTCGAAGATCACCTCGCCGGCTTCGCGATAACAAATCTCCACGGTGTCGACCAGGCGCTGGCGCGCATCGGCCGAGATCGCCAGGCGGTCCACCAGGATAAAGACCGGCTTGCCGAAATCCACGTCCAGTAGCGATTCCGGGGTCGAAAACTCATAGACGCTTCCGCCCTGATAGAGGCGGTTAAAGCCCTTCTTGCGAAGATCGAAGAGGCGGTCGCGCAGCGCATCGTTGTCCTTTTCCTTCGGGATGGGAAATAGCGCATACCAGCGCGATTTGGCGGGCAAGGCCATCATCGTGGCGGCGATCTGGTCCACCGTGTCGCGTTCGACGCGCGTGCCGCAGGTGGGGCAATAGGTCCGGCCGGCACGCGCCCACAGCAGGCGCAGAAAGTCGTACAACTCCGTGGACGTCGCCACGGTGGAGCGAGGGTTGCGCGTCGTGTTCTTCTGCCGTATGGCCACCGGAGGCGCGATGCCGTCGATCTCATCCACATCGGGCTTCTCCATGCGCTCCAGGAACTGGCGAGCATAGGAGGAAAGCGATTCGACGTATCGCCGCTGCCCCTCGGCGTAGATGGTGTCGAAGGCCAGCGACGACTTGCCCGATCCCGACACGCCGGTCACCACCGTCAATTTCTCGTGAGGGATGTCGAGCGAGATGTTCTTGAGGTTATGGACGCGCGCGCCTCTGATCTGAATTGAATCCGGCATGGACAGGAATGGGGGGCTTTCTACTAGTATAAGGTGTTGGACGCGACGCTCATTCGAAGAAAATTGATCCGTTGGTACGATCGCAACAAGCGCGCGCTGCCCTGGCGAAACACGTCCGAGCCCTACGCCATCTGGATCTCAGAGGTCATGCTGCAGCAAACGCGCGTCGCCGCCGTGATTCCTTACTACGAGCGCTTTCTGAAGGAATTTCCTGATCCTCAAGCCCTCGCCGCTGCATCAGAGGAGCGTTTGCTGACCTTGTGGAGCGGGCTC
Source organism: Acidobacteriota bacterium (assembly GCA_037439565.1). Lineage (GTDB taxonomy): Bacteria > Acidobacteriota > Terriglobia > Bryobacterales > Bryobacteraceae > Palsa-187. Next base: position 5,864 of record JBBIVT010000163.1, read on the forward strand.
GGCTACTATTCCCGAGCTCGAAATCTGCAGAAAGCGGCGCGGCAGATTGTGCAAAATGGCTCGTTTCCCAGCACTTACGAGGAGATTCGCGAATTGGCGGGCGTAGGCGAGTACACGGCGGCGGCAGTAGCGAGCATCGCGTTTGATCTGCCTCACGCGGTGGTCGACGGCAATGTCCGGCGCGTTCTCGCAAGGCTCACCAACGGCAAGGGCGACGCCCAGGCGACCGCGGACCGGCTGTTGGACCTCAAAAATCCCGCCCGCTGGAATCAGGCAATGATGGAACTGGGCGCGGTCGTCTGCCTGCCTCGCGAACCGCTGTGCGACCGGTGTCCCGTCGCCGCGCACTGCGAAGCGTTCCAGCATGGCACGCAGAGAGATCTCCCAGGCAAACGAAAAAAGCCTGAAACAATTCATATCCAGAAGAATTTATTGGTCATACGCCGAGAAGGGAAACTTTTGCTTGCCCCCAGCAGCCGCGTTCGTGGGTTTTGGGATTTGCCTGAGCCGTTTCCTGGCGCGAAGATCGGTGCGAAATTAGGCGAGTTCCGCCACATGATCACGCATCGCAGCTACCGGTTCCTGGTGAGCGAAGCGACTGCAAAGAAAGCATCGGCCGCGTTCCGGTGGTTCGACGAAAAAGAAATCGGGAAAATTCCACTCAGCACCGCAGCAAAAAAAGGCCTGCGGTGTTCTATACATCATGAGTAATTGGGGGATCATGCGTTTCACCAAGAAGCAGCTTGCGTGGGGGGTGGCGGGAACCTTCTCCGTGATTGCCCCGGTCGCGTTATGGGCACACTATTATGGGCCGGTTCCGGGTGCCTCTGGCGCTCCGAACGATGTCTACGGTGCCTTGGCCTGTGCGACCGCAGGATGCCACACCGGGAACAAGAGCGGTGGACCGGTGAATGCTTATCCAGGTTACGGCGTCACCGCATCCTTCTCCGGGGGCATGAGTTACACACCGGGCGGTCCGCCGGTTACGATTACCGTGACAGTGACCGATCCGGTCAACACGAAGTATGGCTTCCAGATGAGCGCCCGAACAACATCGGGGGATGTGCAGGCTGGAAATTTCGCCTACGACGCAAGCGTTCAAAATCTGCTCATTCTGTGCAGCGACTCCACGGACATCCCGCAGAACACGCCGAATCCCGTCAACACGGGGGCCGCTTGCCCATCGACCACTCCTCTGCAATTTATTGAGCACTATTATCCGGCTGCGGCGTTGGTCGGCACGAGCCCGTACACCTTCACCTGGACGCCACCGGCGACCAACGTTGGCAGCATTACGTTCTACGTCGCCGGAAACGCGGTGAACGGCGATGGAGCGGCCGACGCCGGCGACCATGTGTCCACCAAACAGTACGTTATGACCCCGGCCGCGACGTGTTCCCTTTCCAGCGCCCCCACGGTGACCACAATCAACTCAGCCACCGACTTCGGGGGATGGCCGAATTTCGCCTCGGGATCTTATCT
>JBBIVT010000164.1:0-7026 GCA_037439565.1 Acidobacteriota bacterium
GGGATCTGATCCCCCGGATGCTGCCCATCCGCGTCGAAATGAACAATGAAATCAGCGCCCTGCTCCAGGCTATAGACAGTCCCTGTCTGCAGCGCCGCGCCTTGGCCCAAATTCAGCGGATGGCGGAGATAATGTACTGGAAGGCCGGTGAGACGCGCGAGGCAGTTGTCGTCGGACCCGTCGTCCACCACGACGATGTTATAGGAGGAGGGCAACAGCGATTCGATGGTTTCCCGCAGTACGGGGCCTTCTCGATACGCCGGAATGACGACAAACACACGCTCTTGCAACGGATTGCACTCCCTCCCCGGAGAGATCGGCATGAATCGCGGCGATCTTTATTGAGGCGCGGAATTGGGGCGGTCTCCCTCTGTTGAGGGGGTGAAAGAGTAGTTCTAAGGTACTGCAAGTCTCTCAAAATCCGATAACCTTAGACGTTTTCCATAGGCTCATTAGGCTGTAAGCCTGATTCTAAGCGCGGAACACCGATGATAACTTTTATACAGCGGCAGGGACAACCAGCCGCTCCCCTTAAGGGAGAGGAGACAAAGGAAAAATGAAGAATCTTATTTTGAAGTTGCAGATTTGGAAGGATAAGAAAGGCCAGGACCTCATCGAGTACGCTCTGATGGCGGGTTTCGTGGCCGTTGCCGCCGGCGCGATCATGCCGGGCGTGGCGACCAGCATCAGCACGATCTTCTCGAAGGTCGCTTCCGTGATGACGGCCGCTTCTTCGCAGGGCACCGCGAGCTAAATCTTTACCATTTGCCGGATGGGGAGGGAGCCGCGGCTCCCTCCCCGTACGCTTTTGTGACCGTCCCCGTATTCCCCCCGCCTGGTTCGTCTTCCCTGTCGGTTCCCTCGGTGTTACGTTGAAAGCATGAGCATTGATGCCGCCGCGCGCATTGGACACGTCCACCTGAAGGTCGCGGATCTGGAACGCGCGATTGGCTTTTATCATGGAATCCTCGGTTTCGACGTGGTACAGCGGATGGGAAGCGCGGCTGCGTTTCTCTCCGCGGGCGGATATCACCACCACATCGGCCTGAACACCTGGGAGAGCCTGGGCGGCGCCCCCGCCGCGCCGGGCACGACGGGGCTGTATCACACAGCGATCCTTTACCCGAATCGCTCCACGCTGGCGGACGCGTTCCGGCGCTTGATCGAGGCCGGAATCGAGATCGAGGGCGCGGCGGATCACGGCGTATCGGAATCCCTTTATTTGCGCGATCCGGACGGCAACGGCGTCGAGTTGTACTGCGACAAGCCGCAAAGCGTCTGGCCACGCAAGCCGGATGGATCCCTGGCGATGTACACAAGGCCTCTGGACCTGGAAAAGCTGCTATCTGAGGCGTCAGGAAAATAGCCGGTCGTTGACCCGCTGGTTTTCCTTATCCCACTGCGGCGTCGGCTCAAAGTACCCCGGCTCCAGCAGGTGCTGCTTCATCACGGCGTCGTTGAGCGTCACCCCGAGGCCCGGTTTCTCGGGCACGGTGATAAATCCCTTGTTCACGATGGGTTTTTCCACGCCGTCCACTAAATCGTTCCACCAGGGAACGTCGACGGAGTGGTTCTCCAGCGCCAGGAAATTCTCCGTCGCCGCCGCGCAATGGACGTTCGCCATGCATGAGACAGGCGATCCGGCGAAATGCATCGCCATGGCGACGCCGTACTCCTGCAACGCGTCGCCGATCTTCTTGGTTTCGAGAATACCGCCCGACGTGGCCAGATCGGGATGGGCAATATCGATTGCGTGATTGCGGGCCAGTTCGATAAAGGACTCCTTCAGGAAAATATCCTCGCCGGTGCAGAGCGGAACGTCGATGTGATCCTTGATTTCCTTGAGCTGCTCGGTGCGTTGCCAGGGGATCATATCCTCCAGCCACGCGGGATTGTACCGTTCGAGCGCCTTCGCCAGCCGGATGCAGGAGTGGACGCCGATGTGGCCCAAATGATCCACGGAGAGAGGAGTCTCCCAGCCCACCTGCTCGCGCACCACAGCCATGAAATTCGCCATGACCTCAGCACCCTTATGTGTGATTTCGATGCCGGTGAACATGTGCTCCTTCTGCGAGCCCATCGACAGGCTCTCACCCGTCGGATACGTGAGCGCGCCGGGAACATTCTTGATCAGGTCGATGCCCAAGTCCATTTTGAGCCACGTAAACCCCTGATCCTTGCGCTTCTTTAGACGTTCGCCATAAACGTTCGGGTCGTCCGATTCGGTGGTGTCGGCATAACAGCGGATCTTGTCGCGAAACTTGCCGCCCAGCATCTGATACACGGGCACATTGTAGGCTTTCCCGGCCAGATCCCATAGCGCCATTTCAATAGCCGAAACGCCTCCGCCCTGGCGCGCGTGAAAGCCGAACTGTTTGATCTTGCGGAAGATCTTGTCGATACTGCACGGGTTTTCGCCCAGAATGCGGCTCTTTAGCATCAACGCGTACGTCTTCGATGCGCCGTCGCGCACTTCGCCCAGGCCGTAAATGCCCTGGTTGGTGTCGATGCGGATGATGGGGCAGGTCATCGGAGCGCGCGTGATGGTGGCCACCCGCAAGTCCGTGATTTTCAGATCGGAGGGTTTGGACGCCGTGTTGGTGTACTGCATCATGGCGTCCAGCGTGTTGCCGGACCAGAGAGCGCCGGCGGCCGCGGCCTTCAGAAAGCCTCTGCGGGAATTGAGTCGGTTCATAATAGGGCCTTGCGGGGTATTATACAAGCGATGAACAGACGCGATGTTTTCAAACTCGGCGCGGGCGCGCTCACACTGGCCCAGCGCGAAGCGGCGGCGCAGGATACGGTAGCCAAGGCAGTTCGGGGATTGCCTTCACCGAAAATCAAAGACGTAAAAGTGATCGCCACCGCGCCCGAGGGGCTGCGGTTGGTGGTGGTAAAAATCACCACGGACCAGGACGGCCTCTACGGCTACGGCTGCGGCACCTTCACGCAGCGCGCCGACTTGGTTGTCGACGCCGTGGAAAAGTACCTGAAGCCCTTCCTGATGGGCAAGCCAGCGGATCGAATCGAGGACACGTGGAATGCCTGCTATAACAGCTCGTATTGGCGCAATGGCCCGGTGCTGAACAACGCCATCAGCGGCGTGGATCAGGCGTTGTGGGACATCAAGGGGCGGCAGGCGAACATGCCTGTGTATCAGCTCCTGGGCGGCAAAGTTCGCGAAGCCGCCGACTGCTACGGCCACGCAGACGGCGCAGATTACGCGCAGACCATCGAGAACGCGAAAGCGTGGATCGCCCGGGGCTTCCGTTTCGTGCGCGTGCAGGTGGGCGTGCCCGGAATGGCGGGCTACGGCTCGCGGCGCAGTGACGCGTCGATCAAGGCGCTGCACAGCGGTCCGGTGTTCGAGCCCGCGGTTTACATCCGCCGCGCATTGAAACTGTTCGAGGAGTCGCGCAAGGCTTTGGGAGACGAGATCGAGTTGCTGCATGACGTCCACGAGCGTGTCGCCCCGATCCAGGCGGTGCAGTTCGCCAAGGATGCGGAAAGGTTCAAGCTGTTTTTTATGGAGGACGCGCTTTCGCCCGAGGACATCGCGTACTTCCGCATGATCCGGCAGCAATGCGCGACGCAACTCGCCATGGGCGAGCTGTTCAACAGCCCTCATGAATGGCGCCCGCTGATTTCAGAGCGCCTTATCGATTTCATCCGCATTCACGTGTCGCAATGCGGCGGGCTGTCGCCGGCGAGGAAGATCATCGCGTTTGCCGAGCAGTTCGGCGTCCGCAGCGCGTGGCACGGACCGGGCGACGTCTCCCCCATCGGCCACATGGCGCAGATCACCTTGGACGTCACCGCGCCGAATTTCGGCGTGCAGGAATACTCGCCCTTCAATGAACGCGCGCAGGAGGTGTTCCACGGCTGCCCGGTGATGAAGGATGGCTACTGGTACGTGAACGAGGCTCCGGGGTGGGGAATTGAAGTGGACGAAAAAGCGGCGGCAAAGTATCCATTCGGATTCGGCGAGTCGGGCCAGCGCAAGACGCTGAACGGCGGCTGGGGCGAAATCCGACGCGCGGACGGGACGATCATCAAGCAGTAGGCGGGCGGCGTAAACCTGCACCACAGCATCCGGCATGTGGTGCAGGTTTATAACCTGCGGCCGATTTGCAATCGGCCTGAGACCTTTTGTCAGTGTGCGGCACTTACACTGAGTGAGAAAGTTTCACGCTCGCCGCCTGCCGCACATACACGCCCTCGGCCGTCCTAGGTTCCTCACCTGGCGCCTGTATGGAAGTCTACCGAAAGTCCGTGCGTATCCGTCTACGGCAGACTCAGGGCCGGCGTTTCTCGCGATGGATCGTCTTTTGGATGATGCGGAGACGGGTCCGTTGTACCTCCGTGATGCGGGGATTGCGCGAATGGTCGTGGATGCAATGCATTTTCAAGAACGCACGTTGGCCCAGTTCGAGCTTCACCATTATGTAGTCATGGCGAATCACGTGCATCTGTTGATCACTCCTCGCGTGGTACCGCACGCGAGGCCAACCGGCTGTTGGGACTTGTGGGGCATCCATTTTGGCAGGACGAATCGTACGATCGCATCGTGCGCGATGGGGAGGAGTTTCAGCGGATCGCGCGGTACATCGAGAACAATCCCGTGAAGGCAGGGGTTGTAGCGTCTCCGGAGGAATTCTCATGGTCTAGCGCGGGGCGGGTTCGAAACCCGCCGCAGGTTGCAAACCTGCGCCACATTTACTGAAGTTCCGCCAACTTCTTCTTGCGGAACTCTTCGTATTGCCGCTTCAATTCAGGATCTTTCGGCGAAGGATAAATCTCGCTGGACTTGTATTTACCGGTCTTGATCATCATCTGCGTCCACTCGTCGTGGATATGGAGTTCTTCGGCGTTCTTCACGATCTGCTCCACCAGGTGGGGAGGAATGAAATACACGCCCTCGCGGTCGCCAAAGACGACATCGCCCGGCATCACCGTTGCGCCGCCGATGCGGATGGGCACATTCACGCCTGTCAGCATCACCTGCCCGATCGGCGTCGGATGCGCGCCGCGGAAATAGGCCGCCATGGGGATGGGAAAGATGCCCTCCAAGTCGCGAATCGCGCCATCGATCACCATACCGGTTTGGGTGGCCTGATAAATATACGTCGCCAGGTTATCCCCTACGAACGTGCCGTTCTCTTCCTTGCCGAACAGGTCGGCCACCATCACGTCGCCCGTCTCCAGCATATCGATCACCCGCTGGTTGCTGTTGCGATGGCCCTGCTTGTTGGCATTGGCCTCGATCACTTCGTTCACGTCCGGCCGCAGCGGCATGAACTGCGCGGTGAGTGCCCGTCCGACCAATTTCTTTTCCGGATGCAAGACGTGCCAGTGCCCCTCGTACTGATTCTTGTAGCCCACGCGATCCAAAATCGTCCACACTTCCTCGGCGCTCATCGCCTCGAATTTCTTGAGCAGCGCATCGGGAACCTTGGGGCGGCCGTCCGCCGAGCGCCCGTAGGGATTCTTGGGTGTGTATTCGATGATTTGCTCCCGGGAGAACTGAAACACCTGAGCGGGCAACAGAGTCGCCGCGCCCAGCAGGAAGAGTGCAAGACGTGACATATTGTTTGCGAGGATACCATTATGAAACGAACCGCGCTTCTCCTTGCCGCCGCCGGGCTGGCATTGACCGCGTGGCTGTTCGCCCAGTCGCCCGCCGACCCGCTCCTGGAAGGGTTTCGAAGTGTGGAAGTCGCCAGCGTGGCTGACGCGATGGAGCAGTTGTACGGCCAGCGGATTTACATGTCGCACGAGATGCGGCCGCTCGCTACGGCGAAGTTCGCTGGTCCGGCAGTCACGGTGATGTTGAAGAAGGAAGAACACAAGGAGGGCGCGGCGGCGTCCCAAGGCATGCTCGATTTGATCGACGCCTCTCCCGCAGGGTCGGTTTACGTGATGGTGCTGGAGGACGGCGCGGATTTTGCGGGCATCGGCGGCCTGATGGCGACGGCAATGAAGTACCGGGGTTTCGCCGGAGCGGTGATTGACGGCAGCGTGCGTGACACGCCGCAGATCGCCAAGCTGCAATTCCCAGTATTCAGCCGCGGGGTCGCTCCGTCGACGACCATTAATCATTACCGCGTGGCGGGCGTCAACGTTACCGTGACCTGCGCGGGCGTCCGAGTGAATCCGGGCGACGTGGTCACCGCCGATATGGACGGCGTTGCCGTGGTGCCGAAGGCCCGCGCGGCAGAGGTGCTCAAAAAGGCCCAGGATCTGGACAATACCGAGCACTCCATGATTCCGTTCATCGAGAAATACCGGTCGATCAAGGAAGCAGTGGCCAAATTTGGACGCATCTAGGATCACCAGGCGGGACTGGCTTTTTCTGGCGGGGGCGGCATGCGCCCGGGCGCAGAGCGCCGACATTTCGCTGAATATTGGCGAAACGACCGTCGAATTGGGTCCCAAACGTTCGCTGCGGACGATCACCTATAACGGCCAGGTTCCCGGTCCTCTCCTTCGTGTGAAGGAAGGCCAGCCGATCACCGTGGACGTCACAAACGAGACGAGTGAACACGAACTGGTTCACTGGCACGGGCTCCATATTCCGCCGGAGGTTGACGGCTCGCACGAAGAAGGGACGCCTCATGTGCCCGCGCACGGGAGCCGCCGCTATACGTTCACGCCCACTCCTTCCGGCACGCGCTGGTATCACAGCCACATCATGGCCGGCGGAAACCTGCACCGTGCGACGTACTCCGGGCAGTTCGGGATGATGATCGTGGAGCCGCGCGACAACCCAGCGCGCTACGACCTCGATGTCCCGGTCATGCTGCACGGATGGGACGCCCGCGTCGTGGATCACGAGGTGGAGTACAAGCTCTTCTCGATCAACGGAAAGATGTTGGGAGCCGGGGAGCCGGTCCGCGTCCGCGCGGGACAGCGCGCGCTGTTCCGCATCGTGAACGCCAGCGCGACGATGACGCACAGGCTGGCGCTGACCGGGCACAACATGCAGGTGATCGCGATGGACGGCAACGCGGTGGCTCGGCCGTCCAC
>JBBIVT010000165.1:0-6941 GCA_037439565.1 Acidobacteriota bacterium
TTCTTCACGTCCATGGCAAGACCGGCGCAGGTTCCGCCCTTGCCGGCGAGATCGTAGTGCGCGGTCACCTGCATGGTCTTCGCGTCGATCACGGCGACGTTGTCCTTGTCCTCGATGTCGACGTAGATGTGGCCTTTGCCGTCGGTCACGGCCTGTTCCGGGGCGCCGCCCAGGTCGATGGTGCCGGCAATCGAGCCATCCTTGGCGTTGATCACGGTGGCGTTGGGGGCGCTGTGGCTCCAGATATAGGTCCGTTCATTGAAGGCGTCGAACAGGATCCCGTCCGGGCCTCCGTCGACGTCGATCTTCTTGATGACGGCCAGCGTTTTCGTATCGAACATCACCACCGGTTTGCTGGAGACGAAGCCATGATTGGATTTGGGATCGACGGCAGCGCCGCGAGCGTTGGTGTCGGGGATTTCGCCGGTGGACTCCAACGTATCGAGGTTGAACACGGTGATGCGACCCGGATTGCCGGGACGCGGGATGTAGAGCCGGCGGCCGGCTGAATCCGCATAGACGTAATCAAAACCGCCCGCGCCGCCAGCCTTGACGGTCTTGACAACTTTGTAAGGCCCCTGGGCGAACAGCGAAACCGAGGCAGCGAAAACCAGGCAGATTTGTCTCATGATCCGCTAGCATATCAGGTATGTCGAAGATGCTGGAAGAGATTCGCGAGCAGCCGGCGGCGCTGGAGAAAACGCTGCGGTTGGGTTTGCGGCCGGCGGCGAGGCTCCAACGGGCCATCGCGCACAAACGCCCCCGGATGATCGTCCTGGCGGCGAGGGGCACATCGGATAATGCGGCGCAGTTCGGCCGTTATCTGCTGGAAATCGCCACCGGGATTCCGGTGTCGCTGGCGGCGCCTTCGATCAGCACTCTCTACAACGCCCGAATCGATTTCAAGGACGCCCTGATCGTCGCGGTCTCGCAGTCGGGGGAATCGACCGATACCAACCTGGTACTGGAGCGCGCGCGCGCGCAGGGCGCGATGACCGTCGGCATCACGAACGAGCCGTCCAGCACGCTGGCCGCACTCGCGGAGCACGTATTTTTTGTCCGCGCGGGCCGGGAGCGCAGTGTCGCCGCAACGAAAACCTACACAGGCCAGGTGATGCTGCTCTATCTGCTGGCACACGCCCTGGGCGCACGGATCCGGCTCGACGATCTGCAGCGGATTCCCGAATGGACGGCGAACGCGCTGGAACTCGAAGCCGGGATCACCGCCCGCGCCGAGCGCTACCGGTTCATGGATCACGCCGTTGTTGTGGGCCGCGGGCTCAATTATGCCAATGCCTTTGAGTTCGCGCTTAAGTTGATGGAGACCTGCTACGTGGTGGCTGAGCGTTTCTCCTCGGCGGATTTTCTGCACGGGCCGATCGCGATGGTGGAGCGCGGTTTCCCGCTGTTTCTGTTTGCGCCGCCCGGAGTCACCTGGGACGGCACGCGCGATATGCTGGCGCGGCTGGCAGCCCTGAACGCGGAGACGCTGGTGATCACCGACCGGGCGAACCGCGAGGCGGTGGAGTCGCACCCGCGCGCGCTCGTGATTCCCGCGAAGATTTCCGCGCGCGGAGCGATGCCGGCGGAGTTGTTTACACCGATCCCCTATATCATCCCGGCGCAGATCTTCGCCGCTTCGCTGGCGGCGTGGAAGGGACTGAACCCCGACCAGCCCCGCACGCTGAGCAAGGTTACGCGTACACTGTGAAGTTGCGATGAGGATCAAACGGCGGACCAAGCGGCTCTGGAAGCGGATTTTGCTGGCGATTCCGGTCTTTCTGCTGCTGGCGTTCCTGTACCTGTTGCTGCGCCGGCCGTCGAGCCAGCCGCCTGCCCAGATCACGGTGCCGATGACCGCCGAGAGGATCGCGCGCGGGAATTATCTGTTCAACACGCTGCTCGATTGCAACGGCTGCCATTCGGAGCGCGATTTTTCCCGCCTCGGCGGTCCGTTCGTTGCGGCCGTGCGGGGCAAGGGAGCGGCCTTCCCATTGGAAGGGCTCCCGGGAAAAGTTTTTGCCCCCAACATTACTCCGGATCGGGAAACCGGCATTGGCAATTGGACGGACGGTGAGAAGATTCGGGCGATTCGCGAAGGGATTTCCAAGGACGGGCAAATGCTGTTTCCGATCATGCCGTACCCCGGATATCGTTATCTGAGCGACGAGGACGTACAGGCGCTGGTCGCGTATATGAATACTCTGCCGCCGGTGCGCAACGCGGTCCCGAGGACCAGCATCACGTTTCCGACCTCGATGTTCGTCAAGGGAGTTCCAGAGCCCGTCACCAGGCCGATTCCCCCGGTGGATCCCTATGGCGGAGAGATCTACGGAGAGTATCTGGTGTCTGTCGCCGGCTGCGAGGAATGCCACACCCCTCAGAAGCGCGGCCAGGCCGATCCGGCGATGCGCTTTGCCGGCGGGCGCGTGTTTGCCTCTCCGCAAGGGACGGTGGTGAGCGCCAACATCACCCCCGATAAAGACACTGGCATCGGCAACTGGGATTTTCTCCGTTTCCGCGACCGGATGCATCGCTTTCGGATTTACAAGAACACGGAACTGCCGAAAGTTGGCCCGGAGCGATTTACCCTGATGCCGTTTGAGGCCTATGCGGACCTGACGGATCACGATTTAGAGGCGATCTTCCTGTACCTGCAATCGCGGCGGCCGATCACCAACGCCGTTGTACCGCATCCTGGGCATGCGGAGATCAAGGATTAGACAGAGCTTCGATTAGAGCAGGGTGCGAGGCGTGGTCTCCGCGTTCCACAATCGGCGGATGGCGGCGGCGCGCTCCAGGTCGACGGAGTGTTCAATCAGGATGTGGGCGCGGCCGGCTTGTCCGTTGGACTCGATTTCGCCGAAATAGAGGATCCCGGGGACCTGGAATTGAACCAGAGCGCCTTCTTCCCAGGGGTTTTCGCCTTGGAGCGCCAATTCCGCGCGTTTTCCCTCCAAGGAGATGATGGTGGCCGGAACATTCTTGTGAGGATCGGCGATCGAGGCGAGAAAAGTCCCGGTACCGGCAAGCACAGTCGTCATGCTATCACACCTGTCTTTTTGTCCTCCGCAGGCGTGATCCGGGCCTCGGGTGGAACGGGCTGGGCATGCGCCCGGAGCGATTGGTGGAGGCGGATGAGGTCTCCGGCTTCGGGCGAAGGCTGCGGCCGGAGGAAGGCTTGGACCGCAGCGTCGTACAAGGAAATGCGGCGCCTCTGCCACCCTTGTTTCCGGTTTCCGTTTGCGGCGAAGAGGAGGAACACAATGGTTCCCGCAGCGATCAGATCAGGCAAGGACGCGTCGAGTGAGGAAATCTCCAGCACCGTCGATGCTTATCGTCTAGGGAGAGCCGTTCTTGAATCGTCTTGACAGCCTCGGCAATTGCGCTGAAAATAAAGGGTGTTGTCTTTCCAACAGCGCCTTTCGAGCGAGGTGAATCCCAGGTGAAGGAGCTTTTTTGGCTGGGATTCAGGGCCTTCCTGGTCTGCCTGGTGCTCACTCCGATTTTCCGGGACATTTTCCGTTCCTACGGAATCGTCGATCAACCGGACCCGAAACGCAAACTTCATGCCCATCCGATTCCCAGGGTCGGCGGGATCCCGATTTTTATCGCTTACGCGCTTGCGCTGTACCCTTACCCTCATACGCCCACCGCGCTGGCCGATTATTTACCCCTGATCCGTAAACTTGCGCCGGCGGCCACGTTGATTTTCGCCGTCGGGTTGATAGACGATCTTATGGGTTTGAGGCCCTGGCAAAAGCTGGCGGGTCAACTGGCGGCGGCTTCGCTGGCCTACTGGGCGGGTGTCAGGGTGCTGGGTGTAGGCGGATACGGGACCGTAGGAGTGTGGTGGTCCTTACCGCTCACCCTGTTCTGGCTGATCGCGTGCACCAACGCATTCAATCTCGTGGATGGGTTGGATGGGCTGGCGGCGGGCGTCGGTCTTGTGGCGACGATGACGCTGCTGGTGGCGGCGCTGATTCACGGGAATCCGCCGCTCGCCTCGGCTTCCGTTCCCATGGTGGGCGCGTTGCTGGGCTTCCTCTGTTACAACTTCAACCCGGCGACGGTCTTTTTGGGGGATTCGGGCGCGTTGCTGATTGGATTCCTGCTGGGATGCTTCGGGGCGGTTTGGACGCAGAAGTCAGACGCTTTGATCAGCCTGACGGTGCCGCTGCTGGCGCTTTCCATTCCCCTGATTGATGTTTCCCTGGCGATTCTACGGAGGTTTCTCCGCAACCAGCCGATTTTTGCGGCGGACCGGGGACATATTCATCACCGGCTCATCGACCAGGGCTTGACGCCGCGCCGCGCGGTTCTGGTTCTCTATCTGGTGTGCGCCATGGGCGCCGCGTTCGCGCTGCTGCTGACCATGCCGCACGCGGCGCGTTATTTCGGGTTCGTGATGCTGGCGGTCTGCCTGGTGGTGTGGTTTGGAGTGAGGCAGCTTCGCTACGCGGAATTCGGCCTCGCCAGCCGGCTGTTGTTTGGGGGCGAGCTACAGCGCACGCTGGGCGGGCAACTTCGTCTGGAGCGGCTAGCGGCGGAGGTCGCCGAAACCGATGACGAGGAGCAATGCTGGCGGAAGATCCTGGCGGCGGCGCGCGATTTTGGATTCGATTCCATCCGGCTCTCCCTGCGAGGCACTCTGCGGGAGGCTGGGCACCTCTCGGGAGATCCGGGGCAGCGGTTCGAGTGCTGGTCCCTGCGCGTTCCGGTCGGCGAAGAAGACTACTTCGAACTGACGCGGCGTTTCGACTCCGGTGTGTTGCCGATGATGGTGGCTCCATTTCTGGACACTTTGCGGAGGGCGCTGGAAAGCCGGCCGGAGGAACGGACTCAGCGAACCGTGAGCCATTCCCGAGGCTCGCCGCCGGGGCCGTGTTAGACTGCGGTTTGTCGCTCGATTCGCGCTTTCAAACGGAGCATTTTCGCCGCCGCGTACTGCAGATTGGCGACACAGCGGCGATCTGCGCGGCGTTTTCCGGGGCTGCGTTTCTGTCGCCATCGGGCGATTTTCCACTGGCGTTTCAGGCCGATCCTGTCCCGGCCGTGGTGTCGCTTTGCGGGGCGATCTGCGCCGCGCTGGCAGTGCTGCACCTCACGCGGTTGCATGCCGGTTACACCTGGTTCGAGCGGGTTCAGCAGATTTCGCTCTCTCTAGGAACGGTTTTCCTGAGCGAGGCGTTTCTGGCCTACCTGGGGTTTCCGGTGCTCCTGGATTTGGCGGAAATGGTCTTTGGGAGCGTATTGTGCGCGGCACTGCTGCTGATGTGGTATCTGGCGTTTCGTCTGATCTTCTCCGATTTCCCTCCGCGTCCGCGAGTGCTGCTGCTGGGCTCCGACCTGTCGTTTCCGGAGATCGCAGGTTTTCTCATGGCGGGCGGGGAAGGGTACCAGATGCTGGGACCTCTACCGCTGCCCCCCGACCTTCTGGCGGCGGCGGACGAACTCACTCCCGATGAAATTGTGGTGGGCGAGGCCCTCTCCTCCGGCGCGTTTCCGGGCGCTGCGCTGCTGGATCTGCGGTTCCGGGGCGTCACGATCTTCGATGCGGCATCATACTGCGAGGACGCACTGCAGCGCGTCTCCGTGCGCCATCTCCGTCCGGCGAGACTGTTGTTCGGCGAGATTTCGCCCAAGCGCCAGAATCTGGCGCTGCAGGCGATCTATTCGAATCTGCTCGGGCTGATGGCGCTCGCTGCCGTCTCGCCCATTCTGGTGGGGGCGGCGATCGCGTTGAAAATCTCGTCGCCTTCCCGGAGGTCGATCGAGTCCTGCCGCGCGGCCGGTCTGCACGGCATTCCTTTCGATTTGCTGCGCTTTCAATCGCGGACCGGTCTGGGCCGCTGGCTGGCCGCGGCGGGGCTGAGCAGGCTGCCTCAACTCATCAATGTCGTGCGCGGCGAGATGTCGCTCGTCGGCCCTCGTCCGAATCGCGTGGAATTTGATGAAGCGCTCTCCGAGCAACTCCCGTTTTACTCGCAGCGGCTCGCGGTGAGGCCCGGACTTACCGGGTGGGCCCGGATTCGCGGGGCCGGCGCCGACGTCCTGGCGGAACTGGAATACGACCTGTTCTACATCAAACACGTGTCTCCGAGCTTCGATCTTGATATTCTGATCGCCTCGATCCTGGGGCGGAAGGCGGGTTGACTCTCTTGGCGCTTGCGTTTCTCGGAGCGGCCATCCTGGGTGCGGGAGCGGCGCTCTACATCCTGATTGGATATCCGCTGTTGCTGATGCTGGTTCGCTTCAAATCCGCGCCGCCGGTTCGAAAGGATCCGAGCTTTGAAACCACGGTCTCCGTCATTCTGGCGGTGTACAACGGCGAGGCGCAGATTCGCGCGAAGCTCGACACGATCCTGGCGCTTGATTACCCGAAGCGGCTGATGCAGATCCTGGTTGTTTCCGACGGCTCCACCGACGGAACCGAATCGATCGTGCGGGAGTACGCGGATCGCGGGGTGACATTGCTGGTTGCGCCCCGTGGCGGGAAAGCATCGGCGTTAAACCTGGCGTTCGCGCACGCGACGGGCGAAGTGGTGTTCTTCACCGACGTGCGGCAGCCGCTGGATCCCATGGCGCTGCGGCATCTGGTAGCGAACTTCGCCGATCCCACGGTGGGCGCCGTCACCGGTGAGATGCGGCTGAGAAAAGGCGAGGCCGGCGAACAGGTGGACATGGATCTGTACTGGCGCTACGAACTTTGGGCGCGCGATAAGCAGACCAGGATCGATTCCCTTTTCAACACGACGGGGTGTATTTACGCGATGCGGCGGAGCCTGGTTGCGCCTCTTCCGCCGGACACCCTCAGCGACGATGCGGCCTTGCCTCTGATGGCGTTTTTTCAAGGATACCGGGTGATCTTCGATCCGCAGGCGATCGCCGTGGATGACCCAGCCATTGCGGGCACGGAATTCCGGCGGCGCGTGCGCAAT